>JBPOHC010000906.1:0-12476 GCA_052035985.1 Myxococcota bacterium
GGCAGCTCTCGGGGGCTACGAACGCCGTCCCGATCGAACGCCGGGGTGGCTCGTGCTCTGGCGCGGGTGGCGTGAACTCTTGCGCTTCTGGCGCATCGCGCACTTCGTCGAAAACGCGGCGCCGCACGAACTTCCCGGCAAACCGCCGCCGGATCCCTCATGGAAACCAAGGGGATCGTGAGATGTGTGCCGAACGGAGCGATCCTCGGGGGTGAGGGCGCGCGGCAGCGCAGAGAGGGGGCCGCTTCACCGCGCTGCCGCCATTGCGTCACACGCGCCGATGGTCGACGCGCGTGTCGTGTGGCGCAGTTACGTCGCGAGCTTCCACACGATGACGGCGAGGATCGCGGCCACGATGGCGCCCATCACTGCGAGCACCGGCGCGCCGGCTCCTCGACGCATCACGCGGTCATCGAAAGCTTCGACCGGATCGTCGGCCACGAGCGGCTCCGCGGGTTGTTCGGTGACCGGCGGCTGAGAGCGCGTCGCGGAGCGTGGGGGTCGCGACGGCGTGGTCGACGGAGGCCGTGAGTAGAACGCAGGTGGAGGCGTCGACGACGGAGGCTTCGAGTTCGAGGCGGGCGGTCTCGACGAGGTCGCCGCGGGCGATGACTTCGTCGATGGGGTCGTGATCGAAGGGCGAGACGACGTGGCCGCGGGCGACGACAGCGTCGACGGAGAGCCCGGTGGTTTCGACGACGTGGCCGAGCGATACATCCCGCTTGTACCGGGAGGGAGCGACGACGGGACCTTGCGCGGCGATCGCGGCGGGCGGGCGCGCTCCTCGGCGCCGGTGCGGGGCGGGGGCTCCTCACCGAGCGCGTCCCACACGGAGACGGTGTAGAACTCCTGCGCGTAGAAGAGGGCGGTCTCGTCGCTCGCGTACTTCACGAGGCTGAGCGCGAAATCGTGCACCGTGGGGAAGCGCTGATCGGGCGGCTTCTTCATCGCGCGCGCGACGGCGTTGGCGACGACCTCGGGCACGTCGGGGGCCTTGTCTCGCAGCGGCGCCGGCTCACTCTGGAGCACGTTGCGGAGCGTGTCCGCGAGGTTGCGCCCCTCGAAGGGCTTGTCGCCCGTGAGCATGTAGTAGAGGAGCACGCCGAGGGCCCACTGGTCGCTCCTCGGGTCGACGCTCCGCGGAGAGAGCATCTGCTCGGGCGACATGAAGTTGGGCGTGCCGATGGCGGTGTCTTTGCCCGTGAGCTGAAGCCCCGGCTCGGCCATCTTCGCGAAGCCGAAATCGAGGATCTTCGGGAGCATCTCGCCCGTGTCGGTGTACGCGACGAAGATGTTCTCGGGCTTGAGGTCGCGGTGCACGATGCCCTGCGCGTGAACGGCCCTCACCGCAGACATCAGCGGGATCGCGAGGTCGAGGGCCTCACGCAAGGGCAGTCCGCCCGACTGCGACACGAGCTCGCCGAGGAGCTCGCCCTTGAGGTGCTCCATCGCGAGGAAGGGCTTTCCATCGCACTCGCCTACCTCGACGGCGGCGACGATGTTGGGGTGCTTGAGCAGGGCCACGGCGCGCGCCTCACGCATGAAGCGCACGACGATCTCTTCGTTGCCCTGCATCTCGACGCGCAGCACCTTGAGCGCCACGCGAGGGCCTCCGCCCTGCTTCACCGCCTCGTAGACCGCGCCGAAGTCACCCGCGCCCATGCGCCGCACGATCTCGTAGCCCGCGAAGATCGATCCCGGCGTGAGCGCCTCTTCCGCTGAATCCGTCGTCACCGCAGGGAACCGCCTCGCGCCGATCCTAACACCGCTCCCGCGCCGCGCGCGGTCGTGGCGCAGGTTTCAGGGCCTCGTCGTCTGGAGCGTGAAGGACCCCGACGCGCCGGCGTAGCCGTCGACGGTGAGCACATGGAGCCCGGCGCCCGCGCCGATCGTCGACGCGATCGACGACTGGAAGGAGCAGTTGTCGTCGTTGCACGTGTCGCCAGCGGCCGTCGCGTTGCGCAGGTCGAGGATCGTGTCCCACGTCGCGCGCGAGCACGTGGTCGCCGAGAAGGCGCCCGCGGCCGTGTCGGGGCAGCTCTTCCACCAGTAGGTGCTCTCGGGTCCGGTGCCGTAGCCGCAGCCCGGGGTGAGGGCGCTTCCGCCCGTGGTCGAGCCCGAGTTGGTGGTCGAGCCCGCGTTGAGGGGATTCACCGCGCCGCCTCCGACCGCGAGGTGCTGAAAGTGAATCGTCGCCGCGCCCGTCGCGCTGCTGAAGCCCGCGAAGACCAGGTAGTACGTGCCGGGGTTGAACAACCCGACCACCTGCGACTGGAGACCTCCGCCCGTGCACGACGCCGAGCTCATGTCGTCGTTGCAGAGGAAGGTGCCCGCGACCGGCGAGCCCGTGAGCCCCGCGCTGCAGCTCGACGCGAAGTAGAGGATCGTGTCGAAGCTCGTGCCCACCGTGTCGGCGTACACGAGCTCGCGCTGCGCGAGCGTGAAGCGGTACCAGATCTCGGAGCCGCCGAAGCCGCAGGGCGGCGTGAGGTCGGTGTTGGCGCCGACGTTCGAGACCGAGAGCGTCTGCGCCGCCGACGCGAGCGAGAGCGTCACCGCGCCCGCGCAGGTGTCGTTCGACGGCGCCGGGACGCGGCACGCTCCGCCCGAGCAGAGCTGCCCCGCGCCGCAGACGTTGCCGCACGCGCCGCAGTTGCGAGCGTCGGTGGCGAGGTTCACGCAGGAGCCCGCGCAGTAGGTCGTCCCCGCGCTGCAGATGGTGGCGCAGCTCCCGCCGGAGCACGCCGTGCCGGGGGCGCAGCTCAGGCCGCAGCGTCCGCAGTTGAAGTTGTTGTTGCCGGTGTTGACCTCGCAGCCGTCGCTGTCGACGCCGTTGCAGTTCGCGAAGCCCGACGCGCAACTGCTGACGGCACACGCTCCGCTCGAGCAGACCGCGCCCGCGCTGGGGAGGTTGCACACGCGTCCGCAGCCGCCGCAGTTCGAAACGTCGGCCGAGGTGCGCACCTCGCAGCCGTCGGCGTCGCTGCCGTTGCAGCTCGCGAAGCCCGTGTCGCAAGCTCCCACGCGGCACGCGCCCTCGACGCAGGTCGCCGTGGCGTTCGAAGGACGGCAGAGCGCGCCGCACGCGCCGCAGTGCGCGACGGTCGTACGGAGGTTGGTCTCGCAGCCGTTCGAAGGGTCTCCGTCGCAGTCGCCGAAGCCGCGGTCGCAGGTGAGCGCGCACGCGCCGCCGCGACACGCCGCGGTCGCGTTGGAGCCGCCGGGACACGCGCGCGAACACGATCCGCAGGCCGTGGGGTCGGAGTCGAGCGCCGCGCAACGCCCCGAGCAGAAGGTCGTTCCGCCGCTGCACACGCTGTTGCACGAGCCCATCGAGCAGGCGGTGCCCGTGGGGCATCGGTTGCCGCAGCGTCCGCAGTTGGAGCTGTCCGCCGACGTGGGCGTCTCGCAGCCGTTCTCGGCGTTGCCGTCGCAGTTGTCGAAGCCCGCGACGCAGGTCGAGAGGCCGCACCGTCCTGCGCTGCACGAGGCGTTTCCGTTGGGGTAGCGGCAGGTGACGCCGCAGGCGCCGCAGGCGGTGACCGTGGTGGTGAGCGAGGTCTCGCAGCCGTTCGAAGGGTCACCGTCGCAGTCGCCGAAGCCCGCGGCGCAGGTGAGCCCGCACGCGCCCGCGGTGCAGGCGGGGGTGGCGTTGGCGCCGCCGGGGCAGGCGTTGCCGCAGCGTCCGCAGTGGCGCGCGTCGGTGTTGATCGCGGTCTCGCAGCCGTTGGCGGCGTCGTCGTCGCAGTCGCCGAAGCCGCCCGCGCACTCGTTCACGCAGCGGCTCGCCATGCAGCGCGAGGTGGCGTTGGGGCCCGAGGTGCACGCGCGACCGCAGGCGCCGCAGTTCATCGAGTTCGCCGCGAGCTCGGCCTCGCAGCCGTTGGCGGCGTCGCGGTCGCAGTCGCCGAAGCCCGTGTCGCAGGTGCTCACCGCGCACGCGCCCTCGACGCATGAGGGAGATCCGTTGGTGACCGCGCAGGTGTTGCCGCAGCGCCCGCAGTTCATGGTGTCGTTGCCGACGACGCGGCAGGCGCCCGCGCAGCACGCGCCGCCCGAGGGGCAGGCCGTTCCGCACGCACCACAGTTCATCGCGCTCGACTGGAGGTCGGCGCACTGGTTGTCGCAGCAGGTCTGTCCGACGCCGCACGCGTGCTTCGGGCTGCATCCGGGGACGCAGGAGCCCGTGCGGCAGATCGTTCCGAGGGCGCAGTCGGCGTCGGCGGTGCAGCCCACGCAGCGGTGCGTCGCGGTGTCGCAGCGGGTCACGCCGCCAGAGCCGCAGTCAGCGTCCGTGGTGCATCCGGTGACGCAGGTGTTGGTCGCGGGCTCGCAGAGCTGACCCGGGGGACACATGTCTTGCGAGGGCGTGCACTGCGCGCAGGTCCCCGTCACGGTGTCGCACACGGGGCCGAGCGGTGACGACGCGCAGTCGGAGTTGCTCGCGCAGCGCGTGGTCACGGGGACGTCGGCGTCGGGAGTCGCGCTGTCGTCACCGGGCGGCGTGTCCTTCTGGACGGTGGCGTCGGGCGGGTCGAGCTGGGTGCCCGGAGAGCCTTCGGCGCAGCCGAACGCGAGTGCTGCGATCGCGAGCGCCGCGAGGCGCGAGGCGAGCGAGAGACGGGGCGACGAGGGGGTCATCATGGGCTCCGAGACCTGTTTTCACCGATGGGCGACGTACGTCGCGGTGCGTCGACGATACCATCGTCGCCCGTCTCGCCGCTCCCCTCGCGATCGATACGTCCAACCGCCTTCGGCCGACGTAGGTGACCCTTGGTGAGCAGCTCCACGGATCGATCCAGAAGGCAGTTCCTCGCGGCGACCCTCTACGTGGTCGGGTGCCACAGGGCTTCGTCTCGCGGCGGGGCGGCGGCAGGGGTCGAGGCCGCTCGACGCATCGTCTCGCTCTCTCCAGCGATGACAGAATCACTCTTCGCGCTCGGCGCGGGCGACCGCGTGGTGGGCGTGTCGAACCTCTGTGAGCTCCCCGCAGGGCGCCAGCTCCCGCGCGTCGGGACGATGGTCGCGCCCTCGTTCGAGGCCATCTCGTCGCTGCGCGCCGACGCGCTCGTGGCCGTCGAAGGCCCCCTCTGCGATGACGTGATCGCGCGACTCCGGGGATCGGGTGTGCGCGCCTACGCGCCGCGCTTCGAGTCCGTGGCCGACGTGAAGGGCGCCCTCCCGATGCTCGCCACGCTGTGCGGACGTCCCGGCGCCGCGGTCGACCTCACGCGCTCGATCGACGCGGGGCTCGCGCGCGTGCGCAGCGCCATCGAGGGGAGGCCGCGGCGGCGCGTGATCGCCGTGTGCGCGCAGTCGCCGCTCGTGGTGGCGGGGCAGTCGTCGTGGGTGGGCGAGCTCCTCGCGCTCGCGGGCGGAGACAACCCCGTTCGAAGCAGCTCGACGTACCCGATCTGGAGCGTCGAGCAGGTGATGTCCGCGGTCCCCGAGGTGATCGTCGACCTCACGGGCGCTGCGCCTTCGATCTCCGCGTCGTGGGCTTCGCAGACGGCGATTCCCGCGGTGGCGACGGGGAGCGTGCGTCGCGTCGACGACGCGTTCGTGCGGCGTCAGGGGCCTCGCGTGGTCGATGCTGTGCGCGTGCTGGCGCGTGCGATTCACCCCGGCGTGACGCTGTGAGGTCGCGCCTCGCCTCGGCCTCGATCGCGCTCGCCGCGACGCTCTCGGGCGGAGCTGCGTCGGCGCATCAGAACTCGGTGAGCTATCTCCGCGTCGACGTCGAGGGCCGTGTCGCACACGCCGAGGTGCGCATCGCGTCGATCGACCTCAACGAGGCCGTTCACGCGTCGCCGGGCGTGGAGCTCTCGCGTCAAGACGCCCTGGCAGCTTCACCTCGCGCGGCGCAGTACCTCCGTGAGCGACTCGTGCTCCGAGAGGCCGGAAGGCGCTGCGAGGCGGGTGAACACAGCGGGCGCGTGGCGGAGCGGAGTGACGGATTCGAACTCGTCGTGCGCGTTCGCTACGAGTGCCCGAGGGCCATCGACGACCTCTCGGTGCGCTACGACCTCTTCTTCGACGTCGACCCGCGGCACCAGGGGATGGCGACGCTCCGCGCCTTCGATCGCGAGGCGTCACACGTCTTCGTGGCGCGCGATCGCACGCTCTCGCTGGCCTCGGGGCGCACGCTCACGAGTCAGCTCGCGGAGTACCTGCGACTCGGCGTGGAGCACATCTTTCAGGGCTACGATCACATCGCGTTCCTGTGCGGGCTCCTGCTCGTGGTGGGGGCGTTGGGGGCGCGACGCGGCGCGCGTGACGTGGCGCTCATCGTCACCTCGTTCACGATGGCCCACTCGCTCACCCTCATAGGCGCGGCGCTTGGGTGGTTCTCGCTGCCTGCGTCGCTGGTCGAGCCGGCCATCGCGCTCTCGATCGCGTACGTGGCTGTCGAGAACGTGCTCGTCGCGGCCCCGAAGCACCGTCGAGCGCTGACCTTCGCCTTCGGGCTCGTGCACGGGTTCGGCTTCGCGGGCGTGCTCGCCGAGCAGGGGCTGCCATCGAGGGCGGTGGTTCCGTCGCTGCTGGCGTTCAATGGCGGCGTCGAGCTCGGTCAGCTCGCGGTGGTGGTGCTTGCTGCGCCGGTGCTCACGCTGATGGCGCGTCGCGTCTGGACGGTTCCACACGCGGCGCTCGCGGCGCTCTCGATCGCGGCGGCGTATGGGGTGCTCGCGTGGGCGGGGGTCGGGCGGCTCGCGCTCGGGGCGGTGCTCCTCGGGGTGGTGCCGCTGCTGGCGCTGGCCTCGCGTCGATGGGGCTACGAGCGGGGCGTTCGACGTCTCGGGAGTGTGCTCCTGGGGGTGTTCGGGATGCTGTGGTTCATCGAGCGGGTGACGGGGTGGAGCCTCGCCCGCGGGGCCTTCGGCTGAAGAAGTTCGACGCCGCGGGGTGTTCGTCACGCGAGACGAAATCCGAGCGCCGAGGGCGGGCGTAGGGGGAGCGCAGGCGTGCGACGGGCGTCACGCAACGCGGGCGGCGAAGCACTCACGAAAGGATCGGACGGATGATCACCAGGACGCGACGGTGCATGACAGGGCTGATGATGATGGCCGCGGCGGCGGTGCCCGCGACCTCGATGGCGTCGAGCCACCGCGAGGCGCCGCTCATCGCCGAGGACCCCTCGGCCGACAACACCGACCTCTATGTTTTCAGCTCGCCGGACAGGCCCGGCACGGTGACCATCCTCGCGATGTACATCGGCCTCGAGGAGCCGGGCGGAGGACCCAACTGGCTGCGCTTCTCGGACGACGTGCTCTACGAGATCAAGGTCGACAACAACGGCGACGGACGCGCCAATGACGTCGTGTACCAGTTCCGCTTTCAGACCCACTACAACGCGGGCGCCGCGATGGGTGTGGGCGGCGCTGCGGGACCGGCGGGCACGTTCTTCTACAACGTGGGCCACATCGACGGCCTCCCCACGCCGGGGAACTTTCACAACGCCCTCGTCGCGCAGACGATGAACGTCACCCGCGTCGCGGGCGGACGCGCCTCGACGATCGGCACCAACATCCCCGTCGCGCCCACCTACGTAGGTCGCTTCGCGTACGGCGCCGGCGGCCGTCCCGCGACCGACGACGCCGCGTACACGGCCATCTGGAACCAGGCCACGCAGGACCTCTCGGGCGGCGCCGGTCGCGTGTTCGCGGGACCCACCGACGACCCCTTCTTCGTCGACCTCGGCGCGACCTTCGACGACGTGACCTTCCG
Organism: Myxococcota bacterium; assembly: GCA_052035985.1. GTDB lineage: Bacteria > Myxococcota_A > Polyangia > Polyangiales > CAISKJ01. Next base: position 7,729 of record JBPOHC010000906.1, read on the forward strand.
CAGCTCCGTCGCGGGCTTCGGCAGCCGCGGCGGCGGGTCGGACTACGTCGCGGGCTACAACGTCCACACGATCGCCATCCAGGTCCCCATCTCGCAGCTCGTGGTGGCGACCAACACCGAGGCGATGACCGACCGCAGCAACGTCGTCGGCGTGTACGCGACGGCGAGCAGGCCGAGGGTGACGATCCGACGCAACTGCGCGCGCACCTCGCTGCTCGGACGCGGCGCGAACAACGTCCCCTGTCAGGAGGGCTACGGCCAGTTCGTGCAGGTGTCTCGCCTGGGCATTCCGCTCGTCAACGAGGTGCTCATTCCGCTCGCCCTCAAAGACGGATGGAACAGCGCCGCGCCCACCGACGACGCGGCCATCTTCGGGCAGTACATCCTCTCGCCGTCGCTGCCGACGTACGCGCAGGTGCTCTACGGACCGATGGGGCTCCGCGCCGCCGCGGGGTACATGGCCCCGACGCGCAGCACGTCGGACCTCAACGGCAACGACATGGCGCAGCTCGTGACCGGACGCCTCGGCGCGCTCTCGCTCACGCTCACCTCGGGCCTCGTGGCGCCGACGGGGATGACGCCCGCGGACCTCCTGCGCTTCCACGTTCGCACGCCGGGTTCGGCGCTGCCGACGAACGCGGGCAACCCGACGCTCGCCTCGGGACGAAGCCGTCTGGGCTTCGCGGGCCTCGACACGCAGGGCTTTCCCAACGGCCGACGACTCTTCGACGACGTCGTCGACATCGAGGAGCGCTACGTGCTCAACGGCCTCGCGCGACCGGGCACGGCCAACCCCGGCGTGAGCGACCTGACCATCAACGCGATTCCCTTCGGTGATGGCGTCGACGGCAACGACGACGGCAACGCCGGACCCAACGGACGCTCCGACGCGGCGCCGTATCGCAGCACCTTCCCGTACGTGCAGATCCCGCTCCGCGGCGACGCGATCCTGACGCACCGGCAGGAGCCCGCGCGCTCGATGTGACCGCCTTCTCCCGCGTCGCCCGACGCAGGGAATCCGATCGCGCGCCGTCGTCGTAGACGTGGCGATGCGACCCTCACGCCTCGCCCTCTCCCTCACGATCTCGCTGTCACTCTGCGCGTGCGAGAGGTCTCGCAGCGAAGGACCTTCACGCCCCGCGCCGCATCGCGAGTCACCCCCCGCGGTCGACAACGGCGGCGCGATGGCTCCCGTGGCGGGCGACACCGCGACCGATCGCGCGATCCGCGACGCGCAGACGGCGGCGCGCAACGCGCCTGGACGCGGCAGACCGCTCCTCAGGCTGGCGCAGCTCTTCGTCCGCAAGGCGCGCGAGTCGTCGGACCCGGGCTTCTACCAGCAGGCAGACGACGCCGTGACGCGCGCGCTGCGCATCGATCCGAACGACCTCGCCGCATTGCAGATCCGCGGCGTGGTGCTGATGCAAGACCACCGCTTTCGAGAGGCCCGCGAGCTCGCCACGCGCGCCATCGCGAGAGACCCCGAGCAGGCGATCTTTCACGGCCTCCTCGGCGACGCCGAGATGGAGGTGGGGAACTACCAGGCCGCCGAGTCTGCGTATCAGCGCATGATCGACCTGCGCCCGAACCTCGCGTCGTACTCGAGGGGATCGTGGATGCGCTGGCTCCTGGGTGACGTCGACGGCGCGATCGAGCTCGGTCGTCACGCCGTCGAAGCGGGCTCTCCGCGCGTGCCCGAAGAGATGGCGTGGACCATCGTGCAGCTCGGCAACCTCTACCTCGCGAAGGGCGACCTCGACGAGGCGCAGCGGAACTTCGAAGCGGCGCTGCGGGTGTTCCCCGGATACCCCACGGCGCTCGACGCGCGAGGGCAGGTGAAGCGACTCCGCGGAGACGTCGCGGGCGCCATCGCCGACGCGACCGCCGCCGTCGAGGGGGCGACCACCACGGAGCATCTCATTCACCTCGGCGAAGCGCAGGAAGCCGCGTCACACACGGCAGACGCGGCGGCCACGTACGCGCAGGCAGAGCGCGCGGGTCGTCGCTCAGATCCGCGGTCGCTGGCGCTGTTCTACGCGAATCACGACCGTGACCGCGAGGCCGCCGTGACGCTCGCGCGTCGCGAGGTCGCGTCACGCGCGGAGGACGTGTACGCGCAGGACGTCCTCGCGTGGGCGCTCTATCGCGCGGGACACTTCGAAGAGGCCGCGCAGCGCTGTGATCGCGCGCGGAGGCTCGGCACGCGCGAGGCGCGCTTCTCGTATCACGCGGGCAAGATCGCGCTGGCGCTCGGTCACCGCGAGGAGGCCGCGACGCTCTTGCGTGACGCGCTCCGGATGAACGAGCGCTTCGATGCGCGGGGCGCTGACGACGCGCGGACGGTGATCGCCACGCTCGATCGCGAGGGCGTGCGAGAGCTCCGCGTCGCCGATCGCTGAACGAGATCGCGGCTCCAGCGGGTCGCTCGAAGGTCCCGCTGGAACCGCTGTTTCTGTAGGTGATTGCGGAGGTCGCGCGATCAGCGCGAGGAGACGAGGAAGACCTGGCCCGCGCCGTTGGCGCTCTCGTCGGCCACGGCCCACGTGTCGCCCATGCGGGCGCGGTGAAGGCCCATCGGCGTCGACATTCCCGCGGAGAGAGAGGCGGGCGCGGTGGGGCGTCCATCGGGTCCCGCGAAGGTCAGGAGCCCGTCGCCCACGGCGGGATCGGCGCCCGAGAAGAGCGCGCTGCGGCTGTCCATCGCGAACGAGAGTCCCGCGGGGTAGTTGGCGACGAGTCCGCCCGCCAGCTCGGTGACGCCCGTCGCGCCGACGACGACGGCGGTCGCAGAGCGCGCGCCGCCACGACGCGTGTCGTGACCGATGATGGCGCCCGTGGGGGCTTGAGAGACGCCCGACGGATCGACGAGGTTCGTCGTGAGGAGCGTGGTGGTCCCTCCCGCGCGAGGCACGCGGAAGAGCGCGCGCGTGAGCTCCATCTCGGTGCGACGCTGCGCGGAGACGAGGAGGTCGTTGCCGTCGGTGCTGATGGTGATGGCCGCGGGGCGGAGGAGCTCCGTGCCGACGTTGATGAGCGTGGGCATTCCTCCCGCGGCGGGGAGGCTGAAGACCGCGCCGAGGTCGGGGTCGGCGCCGCGGTCGGCGGACTGGTCTGCGATGTAGAGCGTCGCGTCGTCGTTCGAGATGGTGATCCCGAGCGGAAACTCGAGGCCGTTGCCCATCGTGAGCACCGTCGGCGTCGCGGGGGGAGCGCCCACGGCGGGCACCGTCGCGCGGAACACGGCGGCCTCACCCGCGGGGGTGAACGCGGTGAAGAACACCACCGTGCCCGCGGAGTTCGGTACGGCGTCGAGGGGACGCACGCAGACCGTTCCGCAGTCGACGACGGCGCGCGCGCCCATGGTGATCGCAGGCGTGTCGGTGGGCGGCTGCACGTCGCTCGGTGGAGGCGTGTCGCTCGGAGGCTCCACGTCGGGCGGCGCGCTGATGTCCGCGGGGGTGTCGGTGCGAGCGTCGACGGCGGCGTCGGACGGTGTCGAGGCGGGGGTGCTGTTGCAGGCCGCGAGTCCCGCGGCGAGCGTTCCGGCGACGAGCCAGGGCCACCGCGAGGGGGGCGGATTCCCGATGATCATTCACTGCCTCCTGATGCGAGCGTCGAGTCGGTGACCGCGCGCGGGCGACGTTCCCCAGATGGAGCGCGGAGTCGTTCCTTGTGCGCGCACTACGTCGGGGCGTATGCGCTCGGATTTGGGGAGGGGCGCGCTGCTCCTGGATCGACGATCGGGGTCGTCGCGCGAGAGAGTCGACGAGAGACCCTTTGCAAGCGCGACGGATTCATGTAATCAACCGCCCGCTTCGAGCGAGCATTCATCTCGCGGGGTGACGAGTCTCTCGTCCCCATCGTCTAGAGGCCCAGGACCGCGGCTTTTCACGTCGCTAACGAGGGTTCGAATCCCTCTGGGGACGCCTCTGTACCCCTCATTTCGCCCTGCGAGATGAACGCTCGAAGCACCCGCCCGAAATCCACCGATCCCTCCGCCCACACTTCGCTCTGACGGGCGCGACCGCGCCCCTACCGCACCAGACGCCACCCCATCTTCGGGCGCCAGACGAGCACGTGCGTCGAGTACGTAGCGCGTGGGGCGTTCGCCTCGAGCTCCTCGCGCGGGTTTGAGACGATCGCGCGGAGGTCTGCGTCGAGCGTGTTGGGGTCGATCGTGGTCAGGGCCCTGCGCGCAGCGAGCTCTACCCGCACGGCCCTACGGCGATGCGAGCGCTCGCGAAGGCGCGCGGCGAGCTCGGGCACGTCGTCGGCGGACTCCAGCGCGAAGGTCAGATCTCCGACCGCGAGGGAGAGGTCGCGTTCTTCCGTCTGGAGGGCGGGTAGCCTCGGGTCGAGCTCCGCGGGCTCGAGCGCGCGTTGACGACGACGTGCGCGCCGAGAGGCGACGAGTGCGGGCCGTCGCATTCGTTCACAACAGCAACGTTGCACTCCGTACCGCGGTGGCACACAGACTACTCGCGACGCGAGGAGTCGGCCGAGCGGAGCGCTCGGGACGTCGGCGGCTCGGCGCACTGGACCGGGTATCCGCTTTGCTCACGGAGGTGCCGACGTCGGAACACCCGTGTACTGACGTCGGTACACGGGCGTACTGACGTCAGTACACGGCGCGGCGCCGCGCGACCGCGAAGGCCGCCCCCGCGATGACACCCGCGAGCCCGCCGAGGCCGTTGTGCCTGGCGCGCACCTTGATGGCGGTCGCGGCGAGGAGCGCCGCGGCGGTGACG
>JBPOHC010000253.1:0-2533 GCA_052035985.1 Myxococcota bacterium
CGCGGCACGTTGTAGACGTAGGAAAAGCGCTCCAGCGAATCGGGCGACGCCTGATCGGGGAGGATGTCGAGCGCGACCTGTGCGGCCACCGCTTCGAGCCCCTCCAGTTCGACGCCCACGACCTGCGCTTCAAGGTCTGCGTCGCTCCCGCTCGCGGTGAGGAGCACTCGCGGAGGTGTCGCGGCGGCGTAGTTCGCGGACCAGTACGCGAGGAACTCCGCGGCGATCTGCGCTCGTGTGCGTGGAGTGAATGCCATGCGTTACACCGGGACCGTGATGGTGGGGAGCGTGGTGCGCGTCTGCGCGCGGAGGCGAACGTCGATGAACGACACGTCGAGTTCGAGCAACCCGCGCGAGGGGAACACACGCGCGGCGACCTGCGCGTCGCGAATGAACCCGTCGCGAACGAGAGGCGCGAGCGCAGCGTTGACCGCGGCCCGCGCGGTGTCTGGCGCGTCGGTGCGGAGCTTGTTCACGCGCGACCAATCGACTCCGAGCGTCGGGCGCACGAGGCACTTCCCGAGCGGCGTGCGGAGGATGAGCACGACCATCTCCGTCGCGGGCGACTGCGCATCGCGCCACGTTCCGCGGCGGTCGTCGAAGAGCACTTCGCCCGTGAGACCGGAGCGCGCTCGTGTGGTGGCGTAGGTCATCGAGTCACGCCTTGACGTGCGGTGCGCCGGTCGACGCGGAGACGATCGCGAAACTCACCGGGAGCGGCGGCGCCACGGTGCCCAGAGCGAGGCCGTTGATGAACCCCGCTACCGCAGTCATCCACGCGGTCATGTTCGCGTGTGGCGTCACGGGGTCTGAGGCGCGCGCGACCTTGAATGATCCGCCGTCGAGCACCACATCACCCGCGCCGTCGACGTTGAGCGAGATGTTCACGCCGGTCTTCGCGGTGATCTCGATGGAGCCGTCCGCGCGAATGCGAATCACCGACGCCGCGTTGCCGCCGCCGACGCCGTGGAGGCGCGTCTCGCCCGCCTCGACGTTCTGCGGCGCCGCGCCCTTGTCGATCACCACGAGGGCGACCGCTTCGTCGCCGCGTCGGATGATGACCGCTTCGGTGTTGGCCGTCGTCGTGGGCACCGCGAAGAGCCCCGAGGGCTGCGCGAGTTCCACGCCGTCGAAGCGCTCCGCTCCAGCGTCGTCGCCCACCGCGCCAACGCCGACCGCTTGCAGCGTCGCAACACGATGGGTTGACGACGCCGAGGCCGTGGTGACGTTGACGAACTCGATCACGGGTGCGTCTTCGTCGTCGTACATCACTGATCTCCCGAGGGCGTCACGACGATTGAGTTCTTCGGCGCGAGGGTGATGTTGGTGTACTGCCCCGCGCTCTCGCCCGACCCTCGCGAACCAACGAACTCCACGTCGGTCACGAGCATCGCCTCGCGCAACGGTTGGCCCTCGTCGTCGATGAGGTACTCGTCGAGCACCTTCGCCATCGTGTTGACGGCGTAGAGGCGCATCGCGCCGTTGACGATCTGACCGTGGCCTTGCACGCGCAGACGGTAGCGCCGAAACGAGGTCATCGCATCGGCGATCACGCGCTCGTGTTCCTTCGTCGCCGCGGACACGTCGCGCGAGCGTCCGCTGCGGATGTGCTTCGCGAGCACGGGCAGGTACGACGAGATGAACCCGCGCGTGATGGCGCGGTCGAAGAGTTTGGGGTTCGCGCCGCTGTACTTCGCGCGCGCCGAGAGTCCGTTCCCGCGCGCCGTGCCGGTGTAGACGCTCACGTCCGTCGGAACGCCCTTGATCGAGAACACTTCGCGGCCCGAGAGGATGGTGCCCGTCGACCCGAACGTGCCGTGTCCGATGGTGCGCCGGAACGTCCACAAGGGAACCTGCGCGTAGTCGGGCACATCGACCACGAGGCCGATGCTCCCGTCTGTCGTCGGCGCGACCCACATCAGATACCCGAGGCGTCGCACGATGCTCTGCGCGTACGTCCAGACGGTCTCGCCCGCCTTCGGGCGCATGATGTCGACGTGCTTGCGACGAGGCGACCTAGCAGCCCCCGCGGCGCCCGGTCTGCCGCGCGTCTGAATCTCTCTCGCCGCCGCCGCTTCGGTGACGCGCACGGGCACTCCGAACGCGCTGAATGCGTCGCTGAGAGCCTGTTGCAACTGCACCCCACGGAAGGCCGTTCGCGGCGAGGCGTCGAAGTCCATCGCGAGGCCCGCGAGGTCGCGTCCACCGATGGCCGCGGTCATGCCCGCGTTGCGGTCTTCGCTCGTGCCGCGGTCGAGTTCTTCGAGGTAGCCCGACAACTGCGGTGCGCCGTCGATGCTCAGTTGCACGCGGGCGAGGAGCTTCGCTTGGCGCGCGAGCGCCTGCCACGTCGTGTCAGCCACCGTCGAGCGCCAGAAGACGAACGACCACGGCTGCCCCGCGCCGAGCATCGTCAGCGTCACGGTGTACCGCGACCACACGTCAATCGCGACGGGCGCATCGCCCGTGTTGATCGTGAGGTTGACCGCGTGCTCCTGCGCCATCAGTCGATCGGTAGCACGGAGACGACGGT
>JBPOHC010001020.1:0-3814 GCA_052035985.1 Myxococcota bacterium
TGTGGGTCGTCGCGCCTGACGCCGAGGCCGCGAAGAGGGTCCGCTTCATCGGCGAGGTCCACTGGTTCGCGGACAACATCACCACGCTCGACGGCGCAGAGGCGCGACGCGTGGCGGGTGTCGTCGCCCCCGCGTGCGTGGTTGAGCTCTGGTGGGATTGATGGAGGGAGCGAGCGGCCTTCGCGCGGCGATCGCTCCGCATAGGAGGCCGCTACGAAGGTCGGCGCATGACGGACCTCCGCCCGCGCGAGAATCCGTGATACCCACCGTCTCCCTCTGCGATGGGCGACGACGTGGTGAGCGATAGAGTCGACTTCGAACGCTATCTGGCCTCGTGTCGCTCGCTCGTCATCGAGCACCTGCGCGCGATGGTAGCCGCACGGCGACGCGCGCAGCGGCTCTACGCTCGGATGCTCGAGTACCCGCTGCGAGAGGCCAAAGCCCTCAGGCCCGCCCTGTGTCTCGCGACGTGTCGCGCCCTCGGGGGGCGCGTCGAGCAGGCCCTCCCCACGGCCACAGCGCTCGAGCTCTATCACAACGCCTTTCTGGTTCATGACGACGTCGAAGACGGGTCGCTCATGCGTCGCGGCGGACCTGCGCTCCAACACATGTTCGGCGTTCCCATCGCGGTGAACGTGGGCGACGCGATGCTGGCGGCCTCGCTCGATCCGCTACTGAACAACGTGGAGCACCTCGGCCTCGGTCGCGCGCTCCGCATCCTCCGCGTCGTGTCGCGCATGGCCCGCGAGTCGGCCGAGGGGCAGGCCGTCGAGCTCGACTGGATTCGCGACGACACGTGGGACCTCACCCCCCGTGACTACCGCCGCCTCGTGTACCAGAAGACCTGCTGGTACACCTTCGTGGCCCCGATGCTCTGCGGCGCCATCGCGGCCTCACACGACGTCGACGACGCGCGCCTCTGGGCCATCGAGCGCTTCGCCATCGAGGTGGGCGTGGCGTTCCAGATACACGACGACGTGCTGAACCTCACGGCGCCCGACGGGGCCTACGGCAAGGAAGCCCACGGGGATCTCTGGGAGGGCAAGCGCACCCTCATGGTGCTTGACGCCGTCGCGCGCAGCACGCCCGACGAGGCCGCGGAGTTCCGACGTCGCTTCGCCATTCCGCGCGCGGAGAAGACCGACGGAGACGTTCGCTTTCTCTCCGCTTTTCTCACCGAGCGTGGTAGCGTCGCGCGAGCAGCGGAGTTGGCCAGCCGGTGGGCGGGGAGGGCAGAGCGTTCGCTCCGTGCGATGCCCTGGATGCGCCCATCGCTCCACCGCGACGTGCTTGTTTTCCTGTGCCGCTACGTCACCGAACGAACCCGCTAGGAGAAGCTCCCGATGTCGTCGGATCAGAACCGCTATGTGCCTCTCGGGATCGAGAACACGCTTCGCGCGCTGCGCGCGTTCGACGCCCTCTCGCAGCGCGTCGCACCGCTCAACGCGCACCCAGACTGCGACCCGCATCAACCGCACCACGGCGGCGCGAGACCCAGCGCGCAGGGCGAGGAGGCAGGCGCGCGCCCGGAGCGACGGGGGTTGACGGCGGAGGTGCTCTACGACTTCTTTCGCGGCGAGTTCGAGCAGTATGAGCGCCTCGCGGGCCTCGGCTTTCGCTACGCCGAGTCGATGCTCGACCTCGCCGAGCGGACCACGCACAAGCCGACGAGAGAGGCCTGCGCTTCGCCCGTCACGCGGGCCGCGGTGCTCACCTTCGTCTCCCGCTACACGGAGGTCGTCGGAGGGCACTTCCGGCTGCAGAACCCTTCGTCGCACCCGGTGAGCTTCACGCTCTCGATCAGCGAACTCAGGGGGCACCCCGACGGCGTGGTCCACGGCGTCGCTCACTTCAAGATCGGTTCGCAGCTGGTGGAGCGAGTCAACGTCGCGGCCGGCGGTGACGCGATCGTGGCCTTCGAGGTGGTCTTTCAGCCCCACGCGGCGCAGCGCGTGAGCGCCGAGCTCTACGCCTCGGGAGGCGGGTTGCACGAGGTGTTTCCGGTGCTGTTCGTGCTGGGACAGACCTGATCTGCCGCGAGGGGGAGCGGTTCTCCGATGGGCGACAACGACGCGCAGCCGACGCCTGACTCCGACGCGGCGCTCGAGCTCGTGCGGATGCTTCGAGCGCTGCAGCGCGTGATGCTCAAGCACCCCGCCGCTTCGCAGGCGGCGTTTCGCGCACTCGTGCACGAGGGGCGGCGCTTCGCCGAGACGCCCGAAGGCGCGCGGTGGAAGCGTCGCCTCGCGGCTTCGGCGGTCGTGCGCCAGGGCCAGACGGTCTGGGAGGGCGTCACGCTCAACCTCCTCGAGGCAGACTCGGGGCGGGTGTACCCGTCGATGCTTCTCGACGCCTTCGTGGCCGCGGCCGGCTTCGACGCGCTCGACGAGGTGCTCGCCCTGCTCGCTGATGCGCCTGGGGATGTTCGTCGATGAAGGATCCGATCTTCGACACTCGCGAAGACTTCGACGACGCGTCGCCCTTTCGCGCGTTGTGTCTCGGCGCCGTCTCGGCGTGTCGGCGGTGGCGTGCGGTGCTCGACCACGCGGCGCCCGACGAGGGGGGCGACCGCAGCACCGAGGTGCCCGCGTCGATGGAGCACCCGGGGCTCTACGCGCTCCTCGGTCTCGTCGCGATGTCGGAGCGTCTCGAGGCGCACATCGCCCTCGCGGCGCCGCCCTGCGAAGACGACGCTCGCGACGCGCCCCCACGCATGACCAGCCCGCTGCGATAGGCCGAGGAGCGACCCCGCCCGTGGAAATCGACGCCATCGTCGACGCCATCGCCCGCACGGACTACCTCCGTCGCGAGCCCGCGCCGGGCCCGCGCAAGGAGTGGATGCACTTCTGCGCGCACGCGCCCGATCTCGACCTGATGGTCAACCTCTCGTTCTCCGACCGCGTGACGGGGCGTGATCCCGAGGGGCGCGCCGCCGTCGCGCGGCTCGTTCTGCTCGCGACCGACGCGCGAGGCGTCGTCGCCGCCGTTGACACGTTCGAAGCGGGTGACTTCAGCGCGCGCGCGGGGTCGCTCTCGGTGCGCATGGGCGATGCCTCGCTCATGCGCGACGACGGAGGCTTCACCCTTCGCGCGAGGCTCCGTGACGGCCGCGCGTCGGTCGACCTCAGGCTGCGCCCCGAGACGGCGCCCGAGGTGGTCCCGCGGCTGCCGCTCGGCGACGCGCCCCCGCTCGCGTGGGTGATCGTCCCGCGGCTGCGCGCGACCGGCGTGGTCACGCTCGATGGCCGAGCGACGCGCCTCGACGCAGCGCCCGCGTATCACGACCACAACTGGGGGCGATTTCGCTGGGGCAATGATTTCGCGTGGGAGTGGGGCTATGCGCTCGCGCGCGACCCGGCGTGTCCCTGGACGATCGTGTTCGCGCGGCTCACGGACCGGGCGCGCCTCACCGCGCGGGCGCAATCGGTGATGGTCTGGCGCGGCGCGCGGCGCGCGAGGGTGTTTCGAAACGAGGAGGTCCGCACGACGCGGGAGGGCCTGCTCGGCGCTGATGCGTTGGCGCGCGTGCCGCGCGTGATGGGGCTCCTCTCGTCACGCGACGGGAGCGATGTGCCGCGGCGCTTCTCGGTCGACGCTCGCGCGCGCGCCGACGAGGTCGCCCTTCGGTTCGAACCGTCGCGCGTCGTCGAGGTGATCGTGCCCAACGACGCCGACCTCGGCGCGACGCGCATCCACGAGGTGACCGGGGAGGTCACCGTACGCGGGCGAGTCGGTGGCGAAGTGCTCGCCTTCGAGGCGCGGGGCTTGTTCGAGTTTCTGGAGGCGTATCTGTGCGCGCTGAGCACGAGACCTT
>JBPOHC010000132.1:0-17705 GCA_052035985.1 Myxococcota bacterium
TGCAGATGAGCCCCGGAGCGCAGGCCGCGCCCGCCGTCCCGGCGCAGCCCTCGCAGCCCGCGATCGCCGCGACGGTGGCGATCCCCTCGATGGCGACGCCGCCGGGCGGACCCTCCGCGTGGGGCGCCCCTCCCGCGGCGGTCCCCTCGCAACAGGGCGCACCGCCGGGAGGCGCGCAGTCCTTCGGCGGCGCGTTTCAGCAGGGCTTCGGCGCCCCGCAACAGCCCGCGCCTCCGACGCCCGCGGGCAACCCCTTCGGCGGCGCACCCCAGCAGCCTTCGTTCGGCGCCCCGCAGCAGCCCTCGTTCGGCGCCCCGCAGCAGCCCTCGTTTGGCGGCGCCCCGCAGCAGCCCTCGTTCGGCGGCGCACCGCAGTTCGGCGGGGCTCCTTCGAACCCCTACGGCGCGGCGCCCGGCGGATACGCTTCGCCGGGAGGCTTTCAGCAGCCCGCCTACGCGGCCTCCGCGGCGTCGAAGGGAGGGATGCTCAAGGTCATCCTCCCCGTGATCGGCGTGATCGCGGTGGCGTGCATCGGCGCCATCGCGCGCTCGGGCGTCAGCAACTTCGCGCGCCCGGGGCACCGCAGCCTCAGCTCGAAGAACATCGACGAGCACGCGGCGGACCCCGACGCGATGATCCGCGCCGCGGGCGAGCTCGCGCGCGACTGGCGCAGCGACGCGGTGTTCAGCTCGATCAACATCAACGGGCTCACCACCGCCGGCACCGTCGACCTCAGCAACTCGAGCCACACGGTGACCATCGAGTACTTCTCGCCCGCGCGCGTGTCGTCGTACATCGAGCGCGAGCGCAACGACTCGATCAAGAAGTTCACCTTCACGTCGTCGGGCATCGACTACAACACCGTCTGGGGCGTGCGCCGCCGCGTCGAGCGCCCCACCGCGACGCCGACCCCCACCTGCGGGACGCGCCAGCTCGGCGCCTTTCTCACGCAGCAGGGGGTGCCCGCCACGGCCGACCTGCACGTGCAGTACGATCCCCAGTTCTCGTTCGCGGTCAACGGCGCGCTCGCGTGGCACGTCACGTCGTCGGCCCCGGTGTTCGACCGATGGTTCGACGTGGGCGCCTGCACCTTCCTCCGCGGCAGTTGACACCCCGCGAGGGCGGCCTTAGGCCCTGCGCACCAGGAGCATCATGGACGACGTTACCCGCCAGAAGATCGACAGCCTCGTGAAGGACAACAAGGTCGTGCTGTTCATGAAGGGGACGAAGAACTTCCCCCAGTGCGGCTTCTCAGGGACCGTCGCGCAGATCCTCGCGACCCACAAGGCCAGCTACAAAGACGTCAACGTGCTCGCCGACCCCTCCATCCGCGAGGGCATCAAGGAGTACGCCCAGTGGCCCACGATCCCGCAGCTCTACATCGACGGGAAGTTCGTCGGCGGCTGCGACATCGTGCGTGAGCTCCACACCCACGGCGACCTCGCGACGATGCTCCGCGACGCCGGCGCCATCCCCGCCTGAACGCGCCTCCGCGTCCCGCGAAAAGCCCTTCTCCCGCCTGCGATCGCGCCGTCTTCGAGCGCGCGTCGAAGCCAATGGTCATCGGCGCGCGCCGTCGATAGACTCGCCGCCCGTCGCGTCGACGGCACCCTCGAATCCCCATCCGCATCCCTCGACGCCCGCGAAGCACCGACCATGAACACCGGACCTCTCTCCACGCGCGCTCGCCTGGCCGATCTGGCCCTCGCCGTCTACCTCGCTCCCCTCTACGAAGGCCGCCGACTGGCCGTCGTCGGTCCCGCATCGGGCGAGGTCGCGAGGCGCGCGCGCGTGCTCGGAGCTCGCACGGTGGTCTCCTTCGGCGGCGTCGGCGACGACATCGCGGTGAGGGCGCTCGTCCCCGGCGCGCTCGCGGCGCTGCACGGCAAGGTCGACGTGATCGTGGTGCCCGACGCGGGCGCGATCCCGTCGCTCCCCGCGCTCCTCGATGAGGCCCGCCGCGCGCTCGGCTCCGAGGGCGTCGTCGTGGTCGCGTCGGAGCCCGACGAGGGCCCCGTCCCCCTGGAGCGCGCGGCCCGCGCGTCGGTGGGCTTCCACGACCTCGAAGAGCTCTGTCAGGCCCGCTTCGCGAGCGTCCGCATGCTCGGCCGCGGACCCTTCGTGGGCTACACCCTCGCCACGCTCGACGAGGGCTCCGACGACGTCACCCTCGACACGCGCCTCATCGACGGCGACCCCCCGCGCCCCGAGGCCTTCATCGCCGTCGCGTCCGACAGCGAGCCCTCGCTCGATCCGCTCGCGGTGATTCAGATCCCCGACGAGGTGCTCGGTGATGTGCGCGCCGCGGCGGCGAAGGGCCTCGAAGACGAGCTCTCGAAGCGCGACCAGAAGCTCAAGGAGGTCGAGGCCGCCTCGGCCGAGCGATGGGTCAAGATCCAGCGCTACGAACACGGCCTGAAGGAGCTCGAAGAGGAGAACCGCAAGGCCCGCGACAAGACCGTGCGGCTCTCGAAGGAGCTCGAAGACGAGCGCAAGCTGCGGCAGCGCATCGAGCTCGACGCGCAGATGTCACGCCGCGCGCCCGAACTCCCCAAGACCCCCGACCTCGAGCCCGAGCTCCGTCGCTACAAAGAGGCCGCCGAGAAGGCCGAGCGCGAGCTCTCGTCGCTGCGCGCCCAGCACGAGGCGACGGCGAAGGCGCTCTCCGATGCGAAGTCGCGCGCTGAGTCGGCGACGAAGCAGCTCTCGGAGGCCAACGCGCGGGCGGAGCTGGCTTCGAAACAGGTTTCGGAGGCCAACTCCAGGGCGGACCTCGCGTCCAAACAGGCTTAGGAGGCCAACTCCAGGGCAGAGCTGGCATCCAAAACGAGTTCGGACGCCATTTCACGGGCGGAGGCCGTTTCCAAAGCGCTTTCAAGCGCGCGCGCCCTCATCGAATCGGGGGCCACCGAGCTCGCCGCGGCGCGCGGTCAGGTGCTCTCCTCGGCCGCACGCGTGAGCGATCTGGAGCGCGAGCTCGACGAGACGCAGAGCGCCGAGGCCGACCTCCGTTCGCAGCTCGACGAGGCCCTGGAGCGCGCCGAGGTGGTGGACCTCAAGCCCGAGGTCGATCGCCTCGAGAAGTCTCAGTCGTCGCTCCGCGCGGAGCTCGGCAACGTGCGCCACGAGCTCGACGCCGCGAAGGCCGAGGCCGCGCACCTCCGCGAGCACGCGCCCGTCGACGGCGAGCATGAGCGCCTCGAGCGCGCCCTCGCGCAGCACTCCGCGGAGCTCACCCGCGTCCGCACCGAGCGCGCGAAGCTGGAGCAGGCCGTCCGCGAGCTCACGATGTCGCTCGCGCAGGCGCACCAGAACGACCACGCCGAAGAGGCCGCCGAGCTCCGTTCGCGGCTCTCTGCGATGGCCTCGGTGCACGGCGCCCTCGTCGATCGCGCCGAGGCCCTCGTGGCTGAGAACAACGCCCTGCGCGAGCGCGTGGCGCAGGTCGAGGCGCAGTCGGTGGCGGCGGCGGGCGAGCTTCAGCAGGCGAAGTGGCGCGTGGCCGAGCTCGAGCGGGCGCCGAAGTCCGCCCCCGGCGACGAGCTCCTCGCGGCCATCGAGACGCAGCGTCAGGAGACGCTCGAAGCGCGCCGCGAGGTGTCGCAGCTCTACGCCTCGAACGTGGCCCTCGAAGCGAGGCTCGTGCACACGACCGTGGAGCTCGAAGGCACGCGCGCGGGCTACCTCCGCCGCGTCGCCGAGCTCGAGCGCGAGCTCGACCGGCTCGTGAAGGCCCTCGAGGTCTCCGCCGCGCAGACGAACTTCGAACGCGACGCCACGGTGGTGGCCCTCGAACGCGACCTCGCGCTCGCGCGCGCCGAGCGTGACGGGATCAGCTTCCGCGTCGCCGAGGCCGAGCGCGCGATCAATCACGCGGGCAAGCGTCACGCGCCCGCTGCGACGCACGCCGAGGCCCCCGCCGCGCCCGCGATCGACCCCGCGATCGTGACCGCGCTGCGCGCCGAGAACGCAGCGCTCGCCACGCAGCTCGTCGACGCCGAGCGCGCGCTCGATGAGCTCCGCGCGCAGCCCCGCGTGGTGGAGCCCGCCGAAGACGACGACTCCGCGATCATCGCGCAGGCGCGCCTCGACCGCGTGCTCACCGACATGGCCGCCACCGCCGAGCGCCTCGCGCGCACCGAGGAGGAGCTCGCCCGCGTGAAGTCCGAGCTCGACGCCGCGCGCAGAGAGAGCGAAGGCATGGCGTCGGCCGAAGAGCTCGTGGAGCTCCGCGCCGAGATCGACGCGCTGGTGCGTCGCTGCGACGACCTCTCGCGCGACCGCGAGCGCCGCGCCGCCGACGTCGAGACGCTGCTCATGCAGCTCGCCGAGCGCGATCAGCGCCTCCTCGCGCTGGAGCGTCGCCGCGAAGACGAGCTCATGGGCGCGCAGCGGCTCATCATGATGGAGGCGCAGGCCAACCGCTCGCTCCGCACGTCGCTCGAAGACGTGCGCGCGGGGCTCTCGTCGATCCTGGTCGACGGGCGCGGCGCGATGGTGGCGCACGACCTGATGACCCTACTGCGCCGCATCGAAGACGCGGGCTGAGCGAACGCCGGGATGCGAGGCAAGGCACTCTTCGACGCCCTCGTCGAAGCCGCGAAGGTCCGCGGTCTCACGGTGCGCCGCGAGTCGATGACGCGCGGCACGTCGGCGGGCGGGTTCTGCGTGGTGAAGGGCGTCCCCACGGTGTTCATCGACGAGCGCGCGTCCGTCGACGCGCAGGTCGAGATCCTCGCGGGCGTGCTGCGCCGCTACGACTGGACCGACGTCGAGCTCCCGGCGCCCGTTCGAACGGCGATTGTTCGGTAGCGAACTACCAGACCCGCACAGGCCATCGCCGACGCCACGCGAGCAGACGGAGCCGCGGGTCGGGGTTCACCGCCACGGGCTCTCCCACGCGCTCGAGCAGCGGCAGGTCTGAGATGGAATCCGTGAAGAACGCGCTCTGCGCGAGGTCGACGTCGTGCGCGCGCGCCCACGCCTCGACCGCGACGACCTTGCCTTCGCCGTAACAGAACGGGGGAACGACCTCGCCCGTGAACGCGCCGTCGACCACTTCGAGGCGCGACGCGAGCACGTGCTCGATGCCCACCGCGCGCCCCACGGGATCGGCCGAGTACGACGTCGAGGCCGTGACGATCGCGCAGAGGTCGCCCGCGTCGCGCCGTCGCCGGATCTCTTCGAGCGCCGCGGGCGCGACGTGGGGCAGCACCTCTTCGCCCACCCAGCGCTCGACGCGCTCGGCGAAGCGGGCCTCGTCGCGTCCCACCATGGGCCTCGCGAGGGTGCGCGCGATGGTCTCCGCGTCGACGAGCCCGAGCGTGTAGCGCGCGATCCACCAGGCCACGCGGAGCCCGTCGCGTCTGCGCGCCTCGCCCTCTCGCACCTGCCATCGCGCGTAGAGCGACGCGGTGTTCACGCGCACGAGCGTGCGGTCGAGGTCGAGGAGGCACGCGCGCTTCATCGGCCTTCGAGGTAGCGCTCCCAGAGGTTGCAGGTCGCGTGGAGGGCCACCGCGGCGCCGATCCCTCCGCGCCAGTAGCGCATCGCGCCGAAGAGCAGCGCGGGGAAGAACACCGCCGCGCGCGCCGCCGTGGGGTCGACGATGACGTGCGTGAGCGAGAAGAGCACCGCCGTGACGATGATGACCCGCGCCGCGTCGCGCACCGAGAGGTTCCACGGGAGCCCGAGCGCGTCGCTCACGCGGGTGTAGACGTAGCCGCGGAAGAACATCTCCTCGGTGAAGGCCACGGCGAGGAGCTCGGTCGCGAACTCGCGCCATCGATCGGCGTCGAGGGTGAAGTGGCGCGGGCCGATGGGGCGGTTCACCAGGGGCCACACGGCCGAGTAGATGGGCAGCACCACGAGCGCCACCGCGCCCGCCACGCCGAGCTCACGCAGCGCCGAGGGGAGCGCCTCCCAGAGCGTCCGCACGAGCGAGCGGCGATCGCCCGCGGCGCCGGGAAAGATCCCTTCGAGCTTCACGCCGTAGCGCGTCGTGTCGTCGTCGTCGTAGCGGATGCCGAGCATCGCGCCGCCGAGGAACACCACCCCGATCAGGTCGTGGAGCCCGCGCGCCATGAGCGCGGGACGCGAGAGCACGAACACCAGCGCGTTGACCGCGACGCACGCGATCGCGAGGTGCCTCCGTGCGAGCTGACGCGAGGGGGCGGAGTCAGACATTGGCTCGGCGGAGGTCCGTCGGCGATCAGTTGAGCGAGGGGTCCGACGTCGGCTCCGACGCGGCGGTGACTTCGACCACGGCGTCGGTCGCGGGGGCCGCGGGCGCTTCGGGCTCGGTGCGGCAGCAGCGCTCGACCTCGGCGTCCATGGTGCCGGTGATCATCCGGTAGACCATCTCGAAGTCGCCGCGGAGCGACCAGAGCGGGTTGCCGAAGGTCGCGGGCACGTTGCCCTCGATGAAGAAGTGCGAGTACCACGCGGGGGCGTATCCGACGACGGGCGCCGCGAGGAGGTAGCGCGCGCGACCGGTGACCGCGAAGGCCGCGAGCGAGGCGAGCGCGGCGGTGGTGCCCGCGGCGTGAACGAGTCGCGTGGCGCGCTTCGAGTGAGCGCGCACGTAGTAGGGCCAGAACTCGTCGTAGGAGCGGACGTCGGGCTTGCTCATGGCGTCGAATCCCCTACGTCGTAAGCCGTTCCACGTCAATGCGCGCGGGGCGCTCAGTGGAAGGGGCGCAGGTGCGTCACGTACCAGCGGTCGCCCCAGTTGATCATCACGCGGACCTCGAGCGCTCGCTCTCTCGCGCCCGCTCGCACGAAGAGCTTCGAGCGGTAGCAAGACCAGTAGGGCAGGCGGTTGGCCTCGCGCCCGACGCTCATCCACGTGCACGCGCGAGAGAGTTCGAAGCGCGCGAAGGTCGCGTTCGAAAGCTCGGGGATCTCTCGGCGATACGCCTCGACGTCGCGTCGGTAGGCGCGCGTGAGCGTCGAGAAGTACCCCGCGGCGCCCGACATGTCCTTGATCGCGAGAAAGGGCTCACGTTGCAGAAAGAACCCGAGCGCGGCCTCGGTGCGATCGGGCGCCCCTGTTCGAAGAGCCTCGAAGAGCAGTCGCGCGCGAGCCTCCGCGTCACCCGCGGGCGGGCGAGGGGTGGGCGACCGCGCGTCGCGGGCGTTCTGCGAAGGAATCGTGAGCGAGGGCCACGGGTCGGCCGAGACCGCGAAGAGCGGCGCGAGCGCGACGACCACGGCCAGGAGCGCGAGAGCGAGCGTTGAGCGCATCGGGCGGTGGGCGCTGCTACCACGGTTCTTCGCGGCGAGGCCACGTTCAGACAACCCGAGGTGAGGCGTCACGAGCGCTCCGTGGCCTTCGTCTTGCTACGCCGTCCGAGGGGCGCCAACCCTCGAAATCCCTCGAAAATTTGCAGCAGTGATGCTTGACCCATCACACTCGCGAAGTTAGAGGTCCGTCGGTTTCGGGCATCGCGCGAACACCGCCCGTACAGCAACGAAGACAGTTTTGGATGCTTCGACCCGCCAGATCGCGGGTGCGCGGTTGGACCGACGCGCTCCCGGGATTCTGGTCATTTGGGTCCTACCAGGAATCAGAAGAACTCTTGAGAGCGACGCGGCAGACACACCCTCACGGGGCGCTGACGACGGCGGGCGACGGGACTCCGTTGCGCCACCGACGCTACGGCCTCGCGCGCGTCGTGCTCGCACGCACCGCATCGGGGAGACGCTTCGATGACTGACCGGTCTCTCATCGAGCAGGTCCGAGAGCGCACCGACATCGCCGACCTCGTCGGGCAGTACGTGCCGCTCCGCAAGGTGGGGACGCGCTTCGTGGCGCGGTGTCCCTTTCACGACGAGAAGACCCCGAGCTTCAGCGTCAGCCCCGACAAGGGCTTCTACTTCTGCTTCGGCTGCAAGGCCGCGGGCGACGCGATCGGGTTCTATCAGCAGCTCGAGGGCGTGACCTTCCCCGAGGCCCTGCGCGCCCTGGCCGAGCGCGCCGGCATCGAGGTCCCCGAGACGCGCGACCCCGAGCGCATCGCCGAGGATCGACGTCAGCGCGACGTCTCCGAGCGCCTCCACATGGCGTGCGAGACCGCGGCGCTCTTCTTCGAACAGTGCCTCGAAGAGGCTCCCTTCAGCGAGCTCGCGCGCGGCGCCCTCGAAGAGCGCGGGGTCACGCCCGAGACCACCAGGCAGTTTCGACTCGGCTACGCGCCGGCCCAGTGGGACGCGCTCGCGCAGCACTTCAAGGCCAAGCGCATCTCGCCCGCCGACGCCGAGCTCGCGGGCCTCCTCATGCCGGGCCGCGGAGGCTCCTACGACCGCTTCCGCCACCGTCTCATGTTCCCGGTGTTCGACCGCGGAGGGCGCGTGGTGGCCTTCTCGGGTCGCATCCTCCCCGTGAGCGAAGACCTCCCCGAAGGCATCGTCCCCGAGGAGACCGGCAAGTACATCAACTCCCCCGAGACGCCCATCTATCACAAGGGCGAGCTCCTCTACGGCCTCACCAACGCGCGCCTCGCGATGCGCCAGAAGGCCGAGGCCATCGTCGTCGAGGGCAACTTCGACGTGGTGCAGATGCACCAGCACGGCTTCACCGAGACCGTCGCGCCGCTCGGTACGAGCTTCACCGACGCGCAGGCCAAGCTCCTCCGGCGATTCGCCGAGACCGTGGTGCTGGTGTTCGACGGCGACGAGGCCGGTCGCAAGGCCGCGCGCGCCGCGCAGCCCGTGTGCGCCCGCGCTGGACTCATGGCCCGCGTGGGCGTGCTGCCGCCCAAGATGGACCCCGACACGTACCTCCGCTCCGCCGCGCCCGAGCACGGTCGCGAGGGGATGGTCACGCTCATCAGCAGCGGCGTGAGCATCCTCGAGTGGCTCATCAAAGACGCCGCGCTGACCATTCGCGACAACGTGCAGGGGCGCATCGCGCCGCTCCAGACGCTCGCTCCGCTCATCGGCTCGGTGCGCGAGGAGCTCGAGCGCAACCAGTACATCAAGCTCGCGGCGAAGATGTTCTTCCTCGACGAGCGCGAGGTCCGCGCCGAGGTGAAGAAGGTCGCGCGAGAGCCCACCCCGCAAGAGCGAGCCTCGTCACAGCCGTGGCAGGACTCGCGCCCGAGGCCCATCCTCACGCAGCCCATCGACGACGAGCAGGGGGCCGAGTCACTCGAACGCCGACGCCGCAACGCCACGGTCTTCGGCCTCGAGGCGCTGCTCCGTCGCACGGACCTCCTCGGCACGCAGGACGCGGCTGATTTCGTGGCGCTCATGGAGCCCACGCTCGCGTCCGTGGTGAACGCCGCGATGGCGCAGTGGGCCGCCGTGCAGCGGGTCGATGGTGCCTCGCTGGTCGAGCTCTGCCCCACCCCGAAGGCCCGCAACTGGGTCGCGTCGAAGCTCGTCCCGCCCGATCAGGAGAACCCTGCCGAGGCCGAGCACTGGGCGAACACCCTCCACGACGCCGTGTTGGACCTCAAGGTGTGCGACGGCGCCGCGCAGGCGAAGGGACTCGCCTGGGCCAGCGCGAAGGCTGGGATTCAAGGCGATCCCACGTCGGAGGCGGGCACCCTCAACGACCAGTTGATGCTGAAGCGCGAGCTGGCGAAGGCCCGGGCCGCGAACAAGGCGCAGGACAAATAGGAGCACGACGCAAGATGAGCAAGCGCCCCGCGCAGACAGTGGTAGCCTCCGCGCCCCCCGCCGGGCGCAACGACCCGCAGGGGACGCACGCGGCGAGCACTCCGAAAGGTATTAGGAGCCGTTCGATGAAGGAAGAGACGACGCGCAAGGTTACTCCCGCCGCCAAGGCGAAGGACTCCAAGGACCGCAAGGAGCAGCACGCGCACGCGAAGGACGCGAAGACCCCCGAGGCCAACACCGTCGCCGCAGCCGCGGCCGCGGCGGCCAAGATCAAGAATCGCGACCGCAAGGAGGTGCAGCAGCTCATCGAGCTCGGCAAGCAGAAGGGGCACCTCACCTACGACGAGATCAACGAGGCGCTGCCCTCCGACGTGTTCTCGTCGGATCAGATCGACGAGCTCATGGGCATCCTCGGCGACGAGGACATCGAGATCGTCGACGCTTCAACCCAGGTCAAGGTCGCCCCCAAGCGCGCGGCCGAAGAAGACCAGGAGAAGCGCGTCGTACCGATTCCCGAGGAGGAGGACGCCGGGTTCGACGACGCGTACGCGTCGAAGTCGAACGACCCCGTGCGCATGTACCTCCGCAAGATGGGCTCGGTCTCGCTCCTCACCCGCGAGGGCGAGGTCGAGATCGCGAAGCGCATCGAGGACGGTGAGACCAAGGTCCTCCACACGATCCTCCGCTCGCCCATCGCCGTGCAGGAGATCATCAAGCTCGGCGAGAAGGTCAAGCAGCGCAAGATCCGCCTCAAGGACGTCGTGCGCGACGCCGACGACGAGGAGGGCTACAACGAGGAGGAGGTTCGCAAGCGCGTCGAGAAGCTCACCGAAGAGGTGAAGAAGCTCTGGACGCACATCGGCGAGCTCGAGGAGGGCCTCGACAACCCCGCCAAGAAGCTCTCGGACACCCGCAAGAAGCAGGTGAACGACGAGGTCGCCCGCACCGAGGCGAAGATGTTCCAGACGCTGCAGGACCTGCGTCTGAACAAGAAGCAGATCGAGCACATCGTGATGCAGCTGAAGAAGCTCATCGATCAGCTCGAGCGCGCTGAAGCTCCCGTGCACGACGCCGCGCGGCGCATGGGCCTCGAGGTCCGCGATTTCAAGAAGCGCCTGCGCGAGTTCGAAGGCGCCGACAACCGCCGCCGCGCCGTGATGGCCCGCCAGATGAAGAGCACCTCCGAGGAGCTCACCGGGCTCATCGAGACGCTCAAGGCCGCCACGCACAAGGTCAAGACCGTCGAAGAGAAGGCCCGCGAGCAGGGCGTCTCGCTCGAAGAGCTCCGCCGCACCTACCGCGAGATCCGCGACGGCGAGCGCATGGCCGAGAAGGCCAAGGCCGAGCTCGTCGAGGCAAACCTCCGCCTCGTGGTCTCGATCGCGAAGAAGTACACCAACCGCGGGCTCCAGTTTCTCGACCTCATTCAAGAGGGCAACATCGGCCTCATGAAGGCGGTCGATAAGTTCGAATACCGCCGCGGATACAAGTTCAGCACGTACGCGACGTGGTGGATCCGCCAGGCCATCACCCGCGCCATCGCCGATCAGGCCCGCACGATCCGCATCCCCGTGCACATGATCGAGACGATCAACAAGCTGATCCGCACGTCGCGGTACCTCGTGCAGGAGTTCGGTCGCGAGCCCACGCCCGAAGAGATCGCCGAGAAGATGGAGCTGCCGCTCGACAAGGTCCGCAAGGTCCTCAAGATCGCCAAGGAGCCCATCTCGCTCGAGACCCCCATCGGCGAAGAGGAAGACTCGCACCTCGGAGACTTCATCGAGGACAAGTCCGTCGTGTCGCCCTCCGAGGCGGTCATCTCGAACAACCTCGCCGAGCAGATGCGCAAGGTGCTCAAGACGCTCACGTGGCGCGAGGAGAAGGTCCTCCGCATGCGCTTCGGCATCGGCGAGAAGAGCGACCACACGCTCGAAGAGGTCGGCCAGGGCTTCGAAGTGACCCGCGAGCGCATCCGTCAGATCGAGGCCAAGGCGCTCCGCAAGCTGCGGCACCCGTCGCGCTCGAAGCAGCTCAAGAGCTTCATCGAGGGCTGACCCTCAGCCCCTCCGCCGCGCCTCCCGATGCGGGGCGCGGCGGGTCTCACTCCCCCGCGAATCTCCCTGAAAAATAGCTACTTCTCGTTCTTCGGCAGGAGCGCCGCGCGGCGTCCCGAGCGGTTGTAGCGCCAGGTGTACCCCGCGCTCGCCACGGCGCTCGACAGGTGCACCAGCGGCACCACGTAGGCGAACACCACGGAGCCGATGACGGGGATGAAGTTGAGCCCCACGGCGGCGGCCACGTAGGCCACCGAGGCCATGATCGCGACGGGGTACGGGGCCGCGTAGAAGAACCCGAAGGGGCCGAGCACGAGGCCGAGGCCCGCGCCGACGCGGAGGTCTTTGACGTTCTTGGGGGCGCCGTGGACGCGCTCTTCATCCTCGTCGTCGTCGAGGCCGAGCTTCTCTTTCACCGCGGCCTTCGCGGCGTTCTTCACGAACTCGTCCTTGAGCGCGTTGGCGCGCTTCATCAGGTCGTCGGCGACGTCGGGCGCGCGCTCGCCCTTCGCGGGCTTGCGGTCTTTCGAAGAGGACGGAGGCGGCGGGTTGCGGGCCCTCTCGTCCATCTCCTCGAGCCAGTCTTCGATCACGTGCCGGGGGAGCTCGGTACGGAGCATGAGGTTGGGCATCGAGAGCGAGAGGCCCTCGGCCTTCATCGCGCGCACCGTCCGTTCGAACTCGTCGCGGGTCATCATGGCGATGGTCGAACCTACCACAGCCCGAGGCTCTTCCACGCGACCCGCGCGACGCGCGATTACGCCGGGGGAAAGTGCAGCGCCGCCACCGCGTGCTCCATGTTGGCCCGGTAGAACACCCACAGCCCGCCGCGCTCGTCGGGGACCAGTTCGAACACGTACTGAAAGCCTGGCGGCTGCGCGAAGAGCGCGCCGCCCTCGCCGAAGCCCGTGTCGACGCGCCCGTCACGGAGCACACGCATCACCCGGAACCCGAAGCCCTCCTGCCCGACCACGAGGAAACTCCCTCGCGTCCAGGGGATGAGGGCTCCGGCGCTGCAGCTCTCGTAGTTCCAGAGCGCCGAGGTGAAGCCTCGGAGCACGCCCCCGTTGGCCCACGTGAGGTCCGGCGCCCGTGTCGCCGTGAAGCGCACCAACCTCAGCGGCGTCTGCGCCCACTCCGACGGTCCGCCGGTGCCCGCGCCGCCCGCCACCACGATGCCGCCGTCGACGTCGCGGAGCATCGCGCGAACGATCATCGGCGAAGCCATTTCCGACGTATGGGCCACGGCGCCCGCGTCGCCCACGTCGGCGCGCGGTCGCCCGCTCGCGTCGAGGTAGAGCAGCGTCGGCGCGCCCCCTCGCACCGCAGACCCCGCGAGCACGTACCCGTCTCCGTCGCGCAGCATCGCGGAGAAGCCCGCGAAGCGCCGGTCGTAGCGCACGCCGAAGGACTCATCGAGCGCGCCCGACGCCGTGATGCGCGCGTACATCCCCACCGTCGAGACGTTGTAGGGGATCTCGTCGCTCCCCGCGACCATGAGCGCCCCGTCGTCTTCGACGGACACCGCGCGCCAGAGGAGCTGCCGCGTGACCGCGTCGGAGGGGGCGGTGATCACCGAGACGCCGCCCGCGCCGAAGCTCCCGTCGAGCGTGCCGTCGGGGAGCCAGCGCGCCGCCACCCCGCTTCGAACGCTGTCGGCCGCGCCCGATCCCACCAGCACGAAGCGGCCCTGACGGTCGAGCGCCGTCGCGCGCGGAACCGCCTGGAGGCGCGCTGTGCCGCGACGCGCGGGGGCGCGCGAGAAGCCCAGCGAATCGGCGCTGGCGAAGCGAGCGTCGGCGCCCGTGAGCGTCAGTCGCGAGAGGGCGAAGTCACGGTCCGCGTCGTTCGAAGCGCCCGCGGCGAGGACGACGCGACGCTCCTCATCGAGTCGTACGGCCGCCGCCGTGACGCTGTTGGGCCAGGCGCGCGAGAGCGTGCGGTCGGGGGTGTTCGAAAGCGTTCCGAAGGTCGCGTCGCCGCGCGGGGCGTCTTCGACCGAGGCCTCGGTCGCCGCGTCGCTCGACGCGGGTCTGCCCTCAAGCGACGAGCACGCCGCGACGCACAGAGACCCCATCGCCAGTGTGAGACGCACAGCGTCGGGAGCATCGCACGGTCAGACCGGGGCGTTCCAGAGGCGATGATGGACGCGCGGCGCGCGGCGCTCCACGGTGACACGGAGTCACACGCGGAACCGTCAGGCGCGCGAAAGGCTCGCGGGCGATCGATGTCCTTGCATTGAGGGGCATTGGGCGAATACATCCTTCGAATTCACTCCGATGCGTGACCACATCCTCGCGATCGATCAAGGGACCACCGGGACCACCGTCCTCGTACTCGACGTCCGCGCTCGTGTGCTCGGACGCGCCACCGTCGCCGTGCCGCAGCACTTTCCCGCCGCGGGACAGGTCGAACACGACGCCGAAGAGATCTGGTCGGGCGTGCGAGAGGCCATCACGGCCGCGCTCGACGCCGCGAAGATCCGCGGCGAAGACGTCGGCGCCATCGGCATCACGAACCAGCGCGAGACCACGCTCCTCTGGGACCGCGCCACGGGCCGCCCCATCCACCGCGCCATCGTCTGGCAAGACCGTCGCACGGCCCCCGAGTGCGCCGCCCTCCGCGAGCGCGGTGTTGAGCCGCTCGTGTACGAGCGCGCGGGGCTGCTCCTCGACCCGTACTTCTCGGGCACCAAGATCGCGTGGCTCCTCGATCACGTCGACGGCGCTCGGGCGCGCGCGAAGAAGGGCGAGCTCGCCTTCGGCACGATGGACTCGTGGGTCATCCACAAGCTCACCGGCGGCGCGCACGTCACCGACGTCACCAACGCCTCTCGCACGCTGCTCCTCTCGCTGAAGAACCTCGCGTGGGACGACGACCTCCTCTCGGCCCTCGACGTGCCCCGCGCCGTGCTCCCCGAGGTCGTGCCGAGCGCTGGAGTCGTCGGGCACACGAAGGGCGTCCCGGGCCTCCCCGATGGCATCCCCATCGCGGGCATCGCGGGCGATCAGCAGGCCGCGCTCTTCGGTCAGGGGTGCTTCCGCAAGGGCGACGTGAAGTGCACCTACGGCACGGGCGCCTTCGTGCTCATGAACGCAGGCACGACGCCTGTTCCGTCGCGGCATCGACTGCTCACCACCGTGGCGTGGCAGATCCCGGGCGAGGTGGCCTACGCGCTCGAAGGCAGCGCCTTCATCGCGGGCGCCGCGGTCCAGTGGCTCCGTGACGGGCTCGGGATCATTCGTAGCGCCTCGGAGATCGAAGCCCTCGCGCGATCGGTTCCCGACGCGGGCGAGGTGGTGTTCGTGCCCTCGCTCACGGGCATGGGCGCGCCGCACTGGGCGCCGGAGGCGAGGGGGCTCGTGTGCGGCATCGGTCGCGACACGACGAAGGCCCACCTCGCGCGGGCCACGCTCGACGGGATCGCCCTCGAAATCGCGGATCTCGTGGAGGCCATGTCGAACGATGCGGGCGCGCCCATCGCGTCGATGCGCGTCGACGGCGGCGCCTCGGCCAACGACCTGCTCCTCCAGGTGCAGGCCGACGTCGCGGCGACGGAGGTGGTGCGCCCCAAGGTCGTCGAGACCACGGCCCTCGGTGCGGGGATGCTCGCGGCCCTCGGTGCGGGTATGGTGGCCTCTCGCGACGAGGTGCTCGGCGCGCTCGCGGTGGACAGGGTGTTCCGTCCCGAGGGTGAGCGTGCGAAGGTTGACGCGCTGCGGGGTCGCTGGCGGGTCGCGGTCGCTCGGGCCTTGCAGAAATGACAGAGGGTTCAGCGTCATGACGGAAGAGAACAAGGTCCGACAGCGCCTCGAGATCTCCTGGGAGGCCCTCGAGGACGCGTTCGAAAACAACGCGCCCGAGGTCCACTCGTACCTTCACCTCACGACCGGCGAGGTGCTCCGGGTGGTCGACGGCGTGGCCGATCCGGCCATGCACCAGCGCATCGCGAGCGACCCGAGCTACCTCCGCGTCGACCCGGTCTCGTCGCGCGAGCAGTACCGTTGGATGGAGCGCTTCATCGCCACCGCGCAGGAGTCCGAGCTGCGCTCGCGCCTCGTCGCGGCCATCGATGGGAAGGGCGCCTTCCGCCGCTTCAAAGACGTGCTCATGAGCTTCCCCGCCGACCGCGAGCGGTGGTTCCAGTTTCGCACCGAGCGACTGCGGTCGTGCATGGAGGCGTGGCTCGAGGCGCACAACCTCGAGGCCGTTCCGCGCGTCGTGTGGACGCCGCCGCCGAACGAGGTCCCCGAGGCCGAGGGCGACGACGAGGCCGTCGCCACGCTGCGCCGCGCGCGCCAGGGGATCGAAGGACTTCGCCGTCGCCTCCGTGAGGCCGCGGACCTCGTGCCGTCGCGCGAGATCGAGACCGCCATCGCCTTCCTCGAATGGCTCCGCGAGCGCAGCGGAGGCCGCGCCGAGGTGACCACCCTCGCTGGCAACGTCGACGCCGCCGGGGGGATCTTCGACCGCGACGAGCGATGATCCTCCGCGCTGTCGCGCTCGCGTTTGGCGTGCTCGCCGCGCAGCCCGCAGCGGCGCCCCGACCGCCGCGCGCGGAGGTCACCCTCGACCAGGCCGTCGCCGCGCTCGAGACCGAGGGCGACACGGCTCCGCGCTTCGTCCTCCGCAGTGATTTCGTGCTGCTCCTCCGCACCGAGCTCCTCATGCACGGCGCGCCCGACGCGCTGCACGCCGTCGTCGATCCGGTGACGGTCTCGGGGCCCATCCTCGAGCAGCTCGGCGCCGAGGTGCTCGTGGTGCGAGAGGCCGAGCGCGCTGCGATGGGCGACGCAGACCCCTCCGACGTGGCGAGCCACCGCGACGACGTGCTCCGGCGCATCGGCGGCGAGGAGGGCGTGCGTCAGCTCCTCGAAGCGACGGGCGCGTCTGCGGGCGAGTTCGACGCGCTCTTGCGGCGTAGGGCCATCGCGGAGCGCTACCTCGCGGCGCGGTATCCGCGGCTCATCGAGCCCACGGTCGAGGAGCTCCGCGAGCGCTACGACCGCGACCACCGCGACGCGACGCAGGCGTCTGAGAGCTTCGCCGCGGTGCGACCGACGCTCTTCGCTCGCATGGTGCGAGACGCGCTCCCGCGCGCGCTGCGGCAGTATCTTCGAAGCCTCGGGAGCCGCGTGCGCGTGCGGCGTCTGGGGGCTTCTGCGGACGCGCCGTGACGTCGTCACTGCGCCGCGCGAGCCGCGAAGATGTCTCCGCGCTCAACGCGCTCGAGCACGCGTGCTTCGGCGACAAGGGTCACCCCGACGCGATGTCCGACGAGCTCGCGCGGAGCTGGTCGGTGGTGCACGTCGCCGAGCACGCGACGCGCGGCGTGGTGGCCTACGTGACCGTGTGGCGCATCGCCGACGAGATCGAGGTCATTCAGGTGGGGACGCGCCCCGACGCGCGCCGCGAGGGGCACGCGAGAGCTCTGCTCCTGCGCGTGCTCGACGAGGCTGAGAGAGACGGCGCCGTGCGCGCGCTGCTCGAGGTGAGACCCACGAACGTGAGCGCGGTGACGCTGTATCGCGCGCTCGGCTTCGTCACGCTGTCGCGCAGAGAGCGGTACTACGACGACGGCGAAGACGCCCTCGTGATGGAGCTTCGCCTCCCGCGCGGTTGACGTATTGCGTGAACGTCGGCGTCATGCTTGCGGCCCGGTGCCCGAGCGGTCTACGGTGCTTTCGAGATGCCTCGCGCACGAGAGACGCCGCGTCTGACCGAGGGCCGAAATGGTCGCGAGGAGGCGGTGTCACCAGCGCTCGCTCCGCTCGAAATGCCGGAGCTCCTGAGCGCGCTCGCGGCCAACACCGCGGAGGGGGAGGGCACCGCGATGTCGCTCCCGCCGCCGCCGCCCGCGCCCGTCGAGGGGCCGTGGCGGAGCTACAAAGAGAAGGTCGCGCTCCTCGCCGATCGGATCATCGAGCTCCAGAAGCCCATTCGCATCTTGAACGCGCTCAAGTGGGAGTCGGGCTCGTGGGAGTCGTTCCGCAAGTCGCGCTTCAAGGACCTCCCTCGCGTCGACGC
>JBPOHC010000419.1:0-14865 GCA_052035985.1 Myxococcota bacterium
GGCCCCACGCCCCGCGCCCCCGCCGCCCGCGCCCGCACCGCCCGTCGCGCAGGCCACCGATGCGGCCACGCCTCGACGCTTGATCCCGCGGGGCGATGAGTTCGGACGGATTCCGTTTCTGCCCGAAGGCGGCGCGGTGCAGCGATGAAGCGCCTCGCTCGCGTCGCCGCGTTGGGGGTGGGCCTCTCGACCAGCGCCGCCGCGGCGCAGCCCACCGACCCGCTGACCTGCTCGACGGAGACCCTCGGCGCGCTGTCCCGAGCCCAGCGCGAGGAGTGCGGGGGCGCGCCATCCGACGCGTGCGCGACCCGACTCGACGCCCTCGTCGCCCGTGAGCCGTGCCTCGCCGCGCTCCTCGCGCGGGTCTCGGTCTATCAACGCCTCGATCGCTTCGTCGAGGCGACCGACCAGCTCGAGCGCTTCCCGCCGTCGCTCGTCGCGGCGCTCTCACCCGGCGACCGCGTCGAGTACGAGCGGCTCATCACGCTCAACCGCGCGCAGCGCGCCTCGGTTCGCCTCGAGATCACACCGCCGCAGACCGATGCGACCGTGACCTGCGACGGCCGCCGCTGCGCCCTCGTGGACGGCGTCGTGCACGTGAACCCCGGCGTCACCACCCTCGCCGTCGAGGCCCCAGGGCGCCGCCGATGGGAGCTCGCGGTCACGGCGATGCGAGGCGAGCGGATCACGCGCGCGGCGCGCCTCGAGCCGATCCCCATCGCGCCTGGACGGCTGCGACTCGACGTGGCCCCTCCGTTCGCCGAGGTCTCCCTCGACGGGCGCCTCGTCGGCGTCGGATCGCAGGATCGCGCCCTGTCGTCGGGGCCTCACACGCTCTCGCTCTCCGCGCGCGATTTTCTCCCGCTTCGCCGGGTGTTCTCCGTGGAGCCTGGCGCCGTCACCGCGCTCTCGTTCTCGCTCGATCGCGCCCGCGACGCGCCTCGGAGCGTGCTCTCCCGCTGGTGGTTCTGGACGATCGTCGGCGCCGTGGTGACCGCCGGGGTCGTGACCGCCGTAGGGCTCGCCAGCGTCGAGACCCCCTGCGAGGCCCTCGTCCGGCGTGAGGGCGTCGATCGATGCCTCTGAGCCGATTCGCGCGCGCGACGGCGACGCTCGGGCTGCTCGCCGGGTGCGAGGCGTCGAGCGCGATCGTGGCGCGCGTCGGCACCGACGAGGACGACCCCGCGGCGATTCCGACGCTCATCGTGCGAACGTGCGCGGAGACGAGCGTCGGCGCGCCGTTGGACCACCTCCCCGCGGAGCCCGCCCGCTGGCGGCGCTGGGAGGGCCCTGGCGCGTCTCGCACGCCGACGGAGCTGCTGCGCCTGGGGCTGCCCGGCCCCGCCGCCGAGCGGCGCGGGGTCTGGTTCGAAGTGTTCGCGCTCGACCTCTCCGATCCGCGCTGCGGCGACGCCATCGACGCGATCGAGGCTCGCTGCGCCGCGACGTCGCCCGGCGCGTGTTGCCCCTACACCCGCCACCAGCAGGCGTTGCGCGAGCGCGCGTGCGGCTTTCTCTCGCAGCGCGCGCAGGTGCGCTTCATCGCGGGAGGCGTTGCGCGCGTCGAGCTGCCCCTCTACCGCGCCTGTCGCAACGTCCGCTGCGACGACCCCGACCGCCGCTGCAACGCGCTCGGCGCGTGCGTCCCGATCGACGAGCCAGACCCCGACCTCGACGCCGCCGCGGACGCGATCGACGCCGCCGCGGACGTCACCGATGCCCGTGGTGTCGGCCCCGACACTCGCTGCGGCGCCTGCGCGTTCGGACAGACCTGCGTGGTGGGCACCTGCCGCGCGCCCGCAGCGCAGCGGAGTTGCGCCGTCACCGCCCCGGGCTGCGGCCTCGTCGAGCTGGTCGGCGGTACGTTCACCTACGGCGCTGAGGAGTGCGCGACGGGGATGGAGACGCCGACGTGCGCGTACAACGCCTCGCCCCCTCAGGCGGGGGTCACGGTGGGCAGCTTCGCGCTCGACGCGTACGAGGTCACCGTCGCGCGCTTCAACGCCTTCTGGGACGACCGCGCGCGCGCGCTGCCGCTGCTCCGCGCGACGCCGATCGCGTACCCGGGCGCTCAGTCGATCGCGTGGGAGGACAGCGCCTACGCCGAGCCAGCGAGGCGCGACGGGCTCTGCAACTGGCTCCCCTCGTCGGCCCCTGCGGCGGGCGATCGCGGCGGGCACCCGATGAACTGCGTCGACTACTGGATGGCGCAGGAGTTCTGCGTCTGGGACGGGGGGCGCCTCCCCACCGAGGCCGAGTGGATGTACGCCGCGAGGGGACGGAGCGTCGACGGGCTCGCGCCGGGGCGCGTGTACCCGTGGGGAGACACGCCTCCGAGCGCGTCGTGCGACCGCGCGCACTGGCACGACTGCGCGGGCGAAGACGGCGGCCGCACGCGGCCCGTAGGGCGCTTCGCGGCGAGCGGCGGCGTGTTCGACCTGGTAGGCAACGTGCGCGAGTTCGTCGCAGACGCCTACGCCGCGCTCCCGACGTGTTGGCGAACGACGACCGATCCGCTCTGCGCGGGCAGCGCGAGCGGCGAGCGCGTGCACCTCGGGGGCTCGTTTCGCTACGACGGCGACGTCGAGGTGCGGCCCGCGACGCGCTTCTTCTCGGCCGCCGCGAGCTGGGGCGCGAGCTACGGCTTCCGCTGCGCGCGCACGCGCCCGTAGCGACGACCAGGGCGCACGGAGCCGTGCCCGGCGGCACTCCGTGGACGCCCCAGAAATGAAAAAAGCCCCGATCTCTCGGGGCTTCGTAGTGGGCCATGAAGGACTTGAACCTTCAGCCAACGGATTAAGAGTCCGCTGCTCTACCAATTGAGCTAATGGCCCGACTTCTTCTCTGCGGCGCGGTGTTTCCTACATCTTCTTCGCGCTGTCAATCATCTTTCGGTTCGCTCGCTCGTCGGGGACCGATCCCACCGAGCGACGGAGCGGTGCTCCGCAGGAGAGCTCCAGTGTTTCGTGGGGTGTCGAGCCCCGCCGCCCCGGCGCGCGATTTCTGCTCGGCTCCGACGGGTGAAGCATCGATGAGGTCCGTCTCGCCGCCGCGATCCCGGGCGCGAGCCTCAGCGAGGGGCCGACGCGCGCGCGGCGCCCTCGATCGCCCCCACGAGTTCGCAGAGGTTGTAGGGCTTGGGGAGCAGCACCGTCGCCATGGCAAGCACCTCGGGCGCGATCG
The DNA here is from genome assembly GCA_052035985.1 of Myxococcota bacterium. Taxonomy (GTDB): domain Bacteria; phylum Myxococcota_A; class Polyangia; order Polyangiales; genus CAISKJ01. The sequence continues at coordinate 3,184 of JBPOHC010000419.1, forward strand.
TGCGGTAGTCGCGGCCCGACGAGAGCACCACGGGGAGCGTGGGGTGCTCCGCGCGCCGCCTCGCGAGGACCTGCGCGCCCGACACGCCCGAGAGCGTCAGGTCGAGGTACGCGGCGCAGAACGTCGAGCCGCGAGACGCCAGGCCCGCGAAGGCCTCGTCCGCGTCACGCGCGAGCGTCGATCGAAACCCCGCGTGCTCGAGGACCCTCCGCAGCATGTCGAGCAGCATGGGCTCGTCTTCGACCACCAGAACTTCGCCGCGGCATGGCACTTCGCTGAGGAGCATGGCGCGACCATCGCGCGGTCTTCACCGCGAAGGAAGCCGCGCCGCGCGCGACGCGAGGTTTGTCTCACGCAGTGACCGAAGCCCGATCGCGCAGGAGCTCCGTGCAGACCTGGCGCTGTGATCGCGCCCTCTTTGCGGGTCGCCGTCGTCTTCGAGGCGCTGTCGACCCCGCGCGTGCTCGCGGGTCTCGGCCTCGCCATCGGATCGCTGGCGCGGCCTCGGCGAGCGCCTCCCCTGACGTCGTCGGGTGGCGTACCGTCCGCGCCGCCATGACCGACCTCCCGCGCCGCGCGCTCGCCGCGCTCCTCCTCTGCTGCGTCGCGTGCTCCGACGGCGTCGCGACCGCGCCGACGACCGACGCGTCGCCGCCCGTCGACACGCCACGCGATGACGCGAGCGCGCCCGACGCGCCTCCCGCCGACGCGCCACCTCCCGCCGACGCGACCATGCCCGCGGACGTGAGCGCGCCCGTCGACGCGCCGCCTGACGCGCCCATCGACGCGCCCGCCGACGCCGCGACCTCGCTCTCGTTCTCGCGCGCGGTGCGGGTGATCGTGGAGCCCTCGGACATGGGCGCGGCCCTCGTGGCGGCGATCCGCGGCGCGCAGCGGAGCGTGCACATGACCATGTACCTCCTCTCGGCGCGCGAGGTGATCTCGGCGCTCACCGACGCGAGGGCGCGCGGCGTCGAGGTTCAGGTGCTGCTCAACCGGGCGATCCCCGGCGGCGCGATGCCCAACGAGGCCGTCTTCGCGACGCTCACCGCGGCGGGGGTGTCGGCGCGGTGGTCGTCTTCGCGCTTCAGCTTCACGCACGAGAAGTGCGTCATCGTCGACGGCGCCGAAGCCTGGATCATGACCATGAACACCACGGGCGCGGGCCTCAACGGCAACCGGGAGTTCCTCGCGATCGACCGTGAGCCCGACGACGTGCGCGACGCCGAGGCCGTCTTCCGCGCCGATTTCTCCGACGCGCCGTTCCCCGCGTACACGGGCCGCCTCCTGCTCTCGCCCATCAACGCGCAGGCCCGCCTCGTGGCGCTGGTGCGCACGGCCACCCGCACCATCGACCTCGAGTCCGAGTCGCTCGAGGACCGCACCACCGCCGCCGCGCTGATCGCGCGCGCGCGGGCCGGCGTCCGTGTGCGCGCTGTGATCTCCGACACGCCCCCGACGGCCTCGTCGATGCGTACGCTCGCCGACCTCACCGCCGCGGGGATCACCGTCCGCGTTTTGGCGACCCCGTACATGCACGCGAAGGCGATCGTCGTCGACGGCGCGCGCGCCTACGTGGGGTCGGCCAACGTCACGTACGTCTCGCTCACGAGCAACCGGGAGCTCGGCGTGCTCTTCGACGACCCCGCCGAGGTTCGCCGCGTCGCCGACACGCTGGCGGCCGATGTGACCGCGAGCGCTCCGTTTTGATCGTGGGGAGAGGCGGACCGTCGACGCGCTACGCGCCCATGCTGCGTGCGAGCGCCTCGGCGGCTGCGGCGAAGGCGTCCTCCGCGGTCGCGACGCGCTCGGTCGCATCGTCGGCCTGAGGCGCGTGGGCCTGTCGCGCCGCGCGCATCTCGGCCTCGACGGCTCCCATCCGCGCGCGCAACGCCTGGATCTGAAACGCCAGGTCGGCAGACTCGGCCTCGAGCGCCCCGACCTCGCGCGCGGCTTCTACAGCCATGTACTCGTGCGCGTCGTCGCGGCGTCTCGCGCGCGCATCGTCGAGGCGGGCCCTCACGTCGCTCGCGTCTCTCGCGAGCACGTCGATCGCATCGCCGAGGCGCGCGAGGGTCTCGCGGTGATGCTCCTCGGCTGCGGAGAGGGCGTGGGCGACGCCCGATCCCTCGTCGACCGAGCGCTCCAGGGCCTCGAGCGTCTGGCGCAACTGGCGCTGGAGCCTCGCCACGGCGGCGGGGGGCACGTCACCGAAGCGCTCCTTCGTGTTCGCGTCGAGGGTCGCTGCGCGCTCGCGATAGGGCGCCGTCGGCGAGGTGTCGAGGGCGGGCTGCGTCGGGGTCAGCGGCGGGGCCGCTGGGCGGGCGGCCTGGAGCGCCGCGACGAGCGCATGCGCGTCAGGGAAGCGCGCCGTGGGAACCGTGGCCAGGAGACGGTCGACCACGGCGGCGAACTCGACGGGCACCCGCGGCGCGACGTCACGGAGCTTCGGGGGTCGCTCGAACGCGTGCTGCACGAGCAGGTGCGGACCAGAGCTCAAGAAGGGCAGCCTCCCGGCCACGGCTTCGAAGAGCACCACGCCGAGCGAGTAGAGGTCGCTCGCGGGGCCCACCTCACCGCCGATGGCCTGCTCGGGTGACATGTACTCCGGCGTGCCGAGGATCATCCCGGTCTCGGTGAGCCGCGCCGAGCCGAGCACCCGCGCGATGCCGAAATCGAGCACCTTCACCCGCTCGCCGTCGGTCGTTCGGCAGAGGAACACGTTGCTCGGCTTGATGTCGCGGTGCACCACGTCGAGCTCGTGCGCGCGCGCCAGCGCCGCGGCGACGGGGAGCGCGATGTCGAGCGCGGCCTCGGGCGAGAGGGGACCTCGTCCGAGGCGCGCCTCGAGGGTCTCGCCTTCGAGGAGTTCCATCACGAGGTAGACGGCGCCGCCCTCGTCGCCGAAGTCGGTGATGTCGACGATGCTCTCGTGCTTGAGGAGGTTGGTGGTCTGCGCCTCGCGGAGCAGGCGCTCTCGCCACGTCGGGTCACGCGCTCCCACGTCGTGCATGAGCTTGACCGCGACGTCGCGCCCCACGAGCACGTGACGCGCGCGAAAGACCGTGCCCATGCCGCCCGAGCCGATCTCGCTCACGATCCGATAGCGGCGCCCGAGCACGCGGCCGATCAATGGATCGGGACGCGACTCGAGCGCGGTGCCGTCCGTCGGGCAGAGGGCGGTGGAGTCGCGAAACCACGCGCCGCATCGTGGGCAGGCCCGCACAGGCATCGTAGGTCGCGATGGGACTCGCCCTCACCTCGCGTTGTCAAGCCTTCACGCCGACCACCGTCTCCAGCGGTCCTGGCCCCTCGTCGAGCCTTGACCTCCGCGGCCGTGCGCGTGGCCGTCGGTGCTGGTGGTCTGCGGCCCGGCGTACTGCTTCGCGGGCGCCGTCGAGATGGGCCTCACGGTCGATCGCGAAGCGCCCTGAACGCGTCGTCGCGCGGAACGCTCTCGACCACGCCCCGCGATCTCAGCGCGGCGTGAACACGACCTCGCACGGGCCACACGAGAGCACGTAGCGGATCGCGCCGGTCGGTGCCTCCGTGAGCAGGCACGTCACGCCGTCGCTCAGCCGCACGAAGCGCCCCGCGCACGACGCGATGGAGCGGAAGAAATCTCGCGAGCAGTTGGTCGACTCGATGCGGATCGCGTCGGGGTCGAGCGGCGCGCGACACGGCGCTCCGGGGCACGTGAGCTCCGCGCCGCTGTCGCAGAGGACGCACCCGTCGGGGCGGGGATAACAGGTCTGCCCCCCGCGCGGCTCCCACGTGCAATCGCCGAGGACGCAGCTCCAGCTCCGCGAGAAGAGCGCGCCAGAAGGGGCGGCGCGACCCGCGCACTCGCGCACGTTGATGCACTCCGCGCGAGCCGCGTCAGGCGTTGAGATCACGTCGGGCGTGGAGATCACGTCGGGCGTGGTCATCACGTCGGGGGTGGGCGTCGTGTCGGTCGCCGCGTCGCCGTGCGTCGGAGACACCCCGACGGTCGACGCGCAGCCTCCGAGGAGCGAGAGGAGGGCGGCGAGAAACCCGAGAGCGTTCCGCGGCGTGTGCATCGTGTCGGTGGCACTGTGTAGATTGAAGCGCCGCGTCCGTCGAGGGGGCGACCGCGCGGTGACGGGTGAAGCGAGCGCGCGATGGCACCCTCCGCCCGTCCGCGGCGCGATCGTGCAAAGGCGCGAGGTGGCGCGCTGAGACTACGGGGCGCAGACGTCGCGGAGCACGCCCGCGAGCGCCTCGGCCCACGCGTCGTGCGCCGCAGCGGACGGGTGCAGCCCGTCGGGCGCGAACATCGCCGCGCGCCCCTGCTCCTCCATCAACGGAAAGAGGTCTACGTAGCGGGCGCCGAGGCTCGTCGAGAGCTCTCGCAGCGCGGCGTTGAAGGCCACGATCTGCGCGTGGAGGACCTCCTGCGGACCGAAGCGCTGCCCCGTCGGCGACAGCGACCAGTCGGGCTGCGGGAGCGTCACCACGCGCGACGCGGGAACCCCCTGCGCCGCGAGCGCTTCGAAGAGGCGCCGCACCTGCGCGCGGTACGCGTCGAGCGAGCGGCCGCGCACGATGTCGTTGGCGCCCACGGCGAGCGTCACGAAGGTGGGCTCGAACGCGCGCACCATGGGGAGCTCGACGTCGAGCAGGTCCTGCGTCGAGAAGCCATTGACGGCGGGGTTGCGCAGGGTCACCGCGCAGCGCCCCGACCAGCGCGCGGCGAGGCGCGCGGGAAAGGCCTCCTCGGGCGACGAGCCCGTGCCGATCGTGAACGAGTCGCCGAGCGCCATGTAGCGCACCATCGGCCGCGCGTCGGGGGCGCGCGCCTCGGGGCGATCGCTCGCGGACGAGGGCTCGAGCACCGGCGGCGTGCGCGCGCAGTGAAGCCCCAGGAGAACCATCACCAGCGCGATTCGCGGAGCCGTCATCGCGCGCTCTACGCCCGAAGGAGGCCGAGCCGATTTGCGGGGCCCCGGCGAACTCCTCTTCGCCCGGTGGGTGTGCGCGGGCGCGGTGGGAGAATGGGTCGCTTCAAGCCTCACCGCGCGGGCCTCGCCGACGCGCAGCGCGCCGCCTTCGTCACGCCGCGCGGCGCGCGATGGCGAGGTTGCCGCCGAGGCCCACGCCGTCGCCCCAGCGGCCGGGCAGCAGCGCCTTCGCCCACGCGGCGAGCGAGGCGTTGCGCGAGACCGTGAAGCCCGCGCGCTCAAGGAGGCTCGCCATCTCCGCGTGTTCGAAGCCCGAGACGAAGGGCTCGCCCACGCCGCGCACCACGCCCCCCACGACGCGGCTCGCCGGTCCGCGTCCCTCCGCCCTCGCGCGGTCGACGTAGTTGAGCGCGATCTCCGACCCGACAGGGCCGTAGTCGTGAACGGCCGCGAGCGTGGCCTCGATCGCCGCGCGCGTGAGGTACATCGTGACGCCCTCCCACACGGTGAAGGTCGGCGTCGCGCGGTCGTAGCCGACGTCGGCGAGGGCGTCGACGAGGCGGTCGAGCGGGTCGCGTTCGAAGTTCCACGCGACGTAGCGGGCGGGCGATGACGCGCCGACGCGTGCGAGGGCGTCGCGCTTGTAGGTCTGCGTGGCGGGGTGATCGACTTCGAACACCGTCACGCCGCCGAGCTCCGCGGCGAGTCGCACGGCCCTCGCGTCGAGCCCCGCGCCGAGGATCACCACCTGGCGACACCCGCGCGCCACCGCCTCGCGGAGCGCGTCGTCGATCGCCCGCGTGCGCACCTGCATGTACACCGCCCACGGAAAGAGCGGCAGCAGCGGCCCCCACGCCGCCGCGCTCAGCGGCTTCGGGATCGCGCCGATGCCGTCGACGAGCGCGCCGAGCCACGCGTGCGCGAGGTGGGCGCCGTAGGGGTCATCGACGATCCGAAGGCGCGCGGGCAGGAGCGGCCCGAGGCCCCGGCAGGCGGCCACGAAGGCCGCGGTGAAGCTCGCGCGTCGGTCGTGCATCGCGGCGTGAGGCTACACCGTCGCTCGAGCGAGCCGCAGCGCGGATGAGGCTTCGATCCGTTGTGCTCCCCAGCGCCAGGAGTAGCGTAGCGGCGCCATGCGTATCGCGCTCGCCTCGCTCGTGTTCGCTGTCGCGCTCGCGGCCTGTCAACGACGTGGGTCTCAGCCCGAGGCGACGCAGCCTCCCACGGGCGGCGACCAGATCGTGATCGCGCCCGGCGGTGGCCTCGGCGGAACTCAGGTCACGACCGGAGGACGCGCCGCGTGGCCGCCGCAGGGCCCCAACTGCGAGCGCCTCGTGGCGTGCTGCCAGCAGGCGTCGTCGTCGATGTCAGACGTCGCGCTGATGTGCCAGATGTCGGTCGCGACGCCGCCCGTCGACTGCCTGCGCGCGCTCGGCGAGGTGCGCCAGTACCTCACGGAGCGTCAGGCCCCCGTGCCTCCCTTGTGCGAGGGAGGGCCGACGCCGCCGACGCCTCCCGCGCCGCCTCCGCAGCCCCCGCCTCCGCAGCCCGCGCCGTCGCCGCCCGTGACCTGCACCACCGACGCAGACTGCCCGGGCCTCGCCTGCGGTCCGTGTCAATCGGGTGCCGTGGTGACGCGCTTCTTCACGAGCATCAACTGCATGCGCAACCCCTGCCCCGGATCGACGGCGACGTGCCGCAACGGCGTCTGCGTCGTGCGCTGAGCCCTCGCGACGGTTGCGCTACGGCGCGCTGCTCGCCGCGGCGCCGCCGAGGCGCTCGGAGAAGCGCGTCACGCCGTTGATCGTGAAGTCGAGGACGAGCGGCGTGTTCGCGGCCCAGCTCAGCCCCACGCGGTAGAGGCCCCGCTCGGACTCTTCGCGCACGGGTTCGAAGGTCACCCCGGGGCCGCCCGACACGGCGATGTTCGCGTAGGTGTACCCCTGCCCCGACGCGTCCCGGAGGCGGATGGCGAGCGTCGAGGCGCCGGCCTCGGGCGACCACGTTCCGAGGAGCGACACCTCGTGCACGAGCTCGCCCGCCCGCTCGACGGGAATCGCGATGCGCACGGGGTTTCGCATCTCCGCCGACACCGAACACAGGAGCTCGTGCGCCCGCGCGGGAACCAGCGGGTACGCGATGCCCGCTTCGAGCGGCGTCGTCCCGTCCATGCGGCAGTAGACGCCGCGCGGCGCCATCACCTCGGCGCGCCGGCCGGGCGCACCGGGGATGACCCTCGGCGCCGCGATCTCGAAGCGCTGCGTCGGCGACGAGAGGCTCTCGAATCGCTCGCGATCGACGGACGCTACGCGCGCGAAATACACGCCCGGCGCGAGGCCCTCGACGCGCATCGTCGTCTCCCCTGCGGCCACTTCGCGTTCGAACACCACGTCGCCGAAGCGCTCGTCGCGCGCGAGGGTCTGCACCCACTGCCTCGGCGGGTGCCGCTGCGCGGGCGGCGGCGCGTAGCGAGCCTCCACCGTCGCCGCGCCTCCGAGCGCGAGCACGCTCGAAGGAAAGCCCTGCGTCCACACGGGCGAGCGCGGCACCGCGATGGGGGGATAGAGCGCCTCGCCGGGCGTGGCCTGCGCGATCTGAACGCCCATCCCTTGCGCCACCACGAGCGAGCGATGCCCCTCGGTGACGGTCGCGCGACCGGCGTAGGTCACCACGCGCGTCGACTCCGACGAGTCGACGTGGAGGCGATACTCGCCGCCCGTCATGGCGACGTCGCCGCCGGGTGTGGCGACAGTGATCGACGCGCCGAGCACCACCACGCGCATCGCGCCGTGCTCGATCGTCGCGGCCCTCGCGGCGCTCGTCGACAGCGCGAGCTGGGTGTTCTCCTCGACCTGCATCTCGCCCACCGCGCCGAGGCGCAGGGTCACTCGCGCGTCGCGGCGCGTCGTGAGGTGAGCGCCCGGCGCGAGCGTGTCGCCGTCGTGGAGCGCGCGCTCCGCAGACCCGCCGGGGCCCTCGACCTCGACGCGAGCGCGAACGCCGATGGCGCGCACCTCGGTCGACGGTTGTTGTTGCTGCGCGCGCGCGGAGCCGACCGAGACGACCGCCGCGAGCCCGCACGACAGGGAGCACCAACGAGGCATCGGACGCATGCGCAACAGCACCCTCACCGCGCGATTGGTATCACGGCGCGGAGGAGGGCTGAGCGCTCACGCGTCCATCGTCGCGCGACGACGTGACTCCCACCCGAGCCACGCGGCCATCGCCGCTTCACGAAACCCCTATTTTCTAGCGCGCCCGGAGGGAGTCGAACCCCCAACCGACGGATCCGAAGTCCGTGGAGGAGCTCCAGAGTTTCGCGGGGATACCCCACCGCGTGACTCAGTCGCGACTCAGGCGCGCGATTTTCTGGTCGCCGCCGCGCGGGGGGTGACCAGCGCCGAGGCCCGACGCGCCCTGGTGATCGCAGCCATCGAGCTGGGCGCCACGGGTCCGCTCGTCGCGCGCGCCCTCGGGGACGACCCCGGCGCCCACGCAGCCGCCGTCGACCTCGCCGCTGCGCTTCTCGAGGCCAGTCCCGCGAATTCGATCGCCGCGCCGACCTCGTCGCGTTGAACTGCCGCCACCCCAGGCTCGTGGCCGCTCGGTGCATCGGCGCGTCGTCGATGACAAGCACCTCGCCTCGCGGTGGGGCCGCGCTCTGATTCGTGGGCAGAAGATCGCGCCGTCACGATCGCAGGGAAGTCGATCGTAACGCTTCCCGACGTTCTTCACGCACGGAGACCTCGTCGAAGTCCGTGAGGATGTGCGGGTGGATCTTGTGCTCTACCCGCTCGCGGCATAACAGCCACGACGACAGACCAGGAGGGGGTAAGGAGGCGTCCCCAGAGGGATTCGAGGAGTGTTGCGAGGACAGGGCCGGGGTGTCAGTCGGCACGCATCGGCATCAGGGCGAGGCGGTCCTGGCGGCCCCCTATCGGTACACCACGGAGATGTCGTCGATCCAAAGTCCGGGTGAGCTGCTCGGAAACTCGAAGATCTCTCCGAGAAACACGACGACACCCGTCCCGTCCGCACACGGCGCCAGATCCACGGAGAGTTGCTGCCACCCCAGAGAGCGGCGGACAGTGAACGCCCGCGCCCCGCACGTGCCGCGCTGCACCCAGACGCGCGGATCACCCGGACCGTCGACGGGTGTGCGCACCCAGAGCGACAACGTCGCGCTGCGGCTCGTTGAGAGAACAGCAGGCAGCGCCATCCAAGCCGCGCCGTAGTCCTGGTAGGCGCCCGTTCCGTAGATCGCAAGCGCCTGTCCGCGCGCGGGGTACCCGAGGTCCCCGCCCGAACCGATCAGCGGCGCCCCGCTGTCGCCGATCTCGATCCCGTTGCTCAGGCGACGTCCCCCGGACGACCGGGTCAGGGAGACACCTTCGAAATCCGTGCTCCAGAGCGCTGTCGAAGCCGGCTGGCACGTTCCGCTGATCGAGTCGCACGACGTCCCCGCGGCGCACACGTTCCCCGCGCAGCACGGCTCGCTGCTCGCTCCACAGTGGCGGCAGGTTCCCGCGAAGCACACCGATGCCGACGCGCTGCACGACGCAGATGCGCAACACGCTTGATCGATCCCTCCGCAAGCGACGCAGGCGCCGCGATCGCAGACCCCCGCGGAGCACGCGCAATCCGCAGCGCATGTGGCACAGCTCTCACCGACACCACAGCGACCGTCGCCGCAGTAGTCGGGGCATGTCGGCCACGTGCACGTCGGAGAACAGACTACTGTGACGCCCGTGCCAGGGCACACGCGCGTGCTTCCGGCCGAACACACGCCCTCACCGCCACAGACCGACCACGCTCCCCATCGCCCAGCGGCGCACGCTCGACTCTGGGTCCCACAGTTGCCGCATGATCTGCTCTCTCCGACGGAACACTCCGGACGGAACGTGTCAGGTGGGACCGTGCTGTCCGGTAGCTCACCCGCGTCGCGAAGCACGTCGGACGGAGCCGGGGTGTCGACGAGGGAGCGATCCGCGACAACGTCCAGCGCGGCGTCAAACCCTCCCCCCGCATCGACGAGAGGGGAATCGACAACCACGTCCGTCGTCCCGGTCGCATCCTCTCCCGTACGCCCCACGTCGGACGACGGGACGTCGATCGAGGACCCCGCGTCCAGCGACGAACACAGCGAGAGCGCTCTACGATTCGTCGTTCGACTGAGCGGAAAACTCTCGGAATCAAGGCTCACGGAGGCTCCCAGGCCGCCGAACTGAGCAGATGCCCCGAAGTCGAACCCGACGTGAGCGCCTGATGAAGTTTCTTGAGTGCATGCGATGAGATCGGTCCGCCAGGTCGAGTCGAATCCCGTCGTCACTCGGATGTAGGGCCCCGCGATCCAATCGACGCGCGCGCCGAACTCGAACCCCTGATCGAATGAGGCCGTTCCTTGGAGGTACGCCTCCGCGCTGCTCGTCGCGAAGGTTCGAAACTCGGGGCGCGTAAACGAATGCGACCAGCCTTGTTCGCGCTCGTACCTGAGTGCGCCGGCAAGAGAGACCGTCGCCCCAACCTCCACGGACGCCGCCGCGCGGGCATGATAGGAGAAGCGCGTGCTGAGCACCGGCCGAAGGTGGAGCGTTATCAACACGCCCGGTGCGACCGGGATGGGCGGCGCGATCGGCACATCGGGCCACGCGACGGCCAACGGGTCGACGGTGCAATCCACCTGACGGTCGCGCTCCACCGCCCAGCGAAACCCCGCCGAGATCGAGGCGTCGACGCGCAACTGAAAACGCTCGATGACGCCGTCGCATCCTGCTCCGGCCAAACGGGAGAGAGGGACTCTTTCCGCGAGAACGCAGGCGGCAAGACCGCGCGGCGAGACCTGTAACTCGACCTCGCCGATGTTGATCGTCGGGCGCACGAAGGGCTGCACCCGCGGTCCCTCCGCCGTACTGGAGCCAGAACACGAGAGCGCACCGATGTCGATCGAAGGTTGAAGAATGGGCGAGGCGGCGACCCCTTCTCGCGACGTGGAGCCAACCCCGAAACGGGCGATGAAGTGTCCGCTCTGGATGAGGTCCGTCACCTGCGCGGGTCGCGTGATCGCCTCCGTGCGCCGCTCGTCGATGGAGCGCAGCGTAACAATCTCCGCGAGATAACTCCGCCCCGTCGAGTCGGAGCCTGCGACCACCGCACCGACCCACAGAGGGTGAGGGCCGTCCCAGGTGAAGACCAGCCGATTTTCACCGATCTCCACGCCCTGATACCCGCGCGCGTTGGCAGGGATGATCGCCGCGGGCGTCAACCGGATCGGCCTGAAGATCTCAACCGGCGCAGGGGCGGACGGCGGGTCCGAAGGTCCACAGGCGACCAACGCCACAGCGACTGCCAGCAGGACAACCAACCTACGTGTTTGATCTCTCTTCATGACTTACACACCCTCACTGACTCCACATGACTTCCCACGAACGATCGTCATCACCCCGCGTCGTCGTTGGTCAACACCTCGACACACGGTATCACGCAGGATTCAACATGATCAAGCGGGGCGGTGTGTTTCTCCTCGACGCGGTCACACTTCTCCCAAACCGCCCCGCTCCCGGCCAGATCCCGGCCAGATCCCGACCTTGCATGCCCGCGATCGCCACGGAAGGCCGGGCTCCGCCGCCCCTGCTCCGCGCACGCTCGGAACTTCAATGAGGCCCCGCCTCGCAGGCGAGGATAGTGACCGATGTCATGGTGGGCGCCGAGACGCAGTTCGTGCTTCAATGAGGCCCCGCTTCATCAGGCGGGGATAGTGATC
>JBPOHC010000324.1:0-6505 GCA_052035985.1 Myxococcota bacterium
TAGCGGGTCAGGCGGGTCACTCGGCGCGGACGGGCTCTGCGCCTTCGAAGAACACGGCCTCGAGGTTGGTGATGCCGTCGAGGTCGGGCAGCGTGCGCTCGGCGAGCTCCGCGCGTTCGACCTCGAGCGCAGGGTCGCGACGGGCCGCGTGCTTCGGCGGCAGCGCGTCGAGCTCCTCCGCGGTGAACCTCCGACGCACCGTCCTTCGAATGAGAAAGGTGCCCGACTTGAAGTACTCGGGGAGCGCCTCCCACGGCGTGCCGCGCTCGCGGAGCATCCCTCGGAGCACGCGGACGGTCTTCTCCTGCATCGCGGCGTGGCCCATCTCCGCCCAGGCCGCCATCAGCACGCTGTTGCGCACGCCGTCCATCTGACGCCAGCGCAGCACGTCGATCGCGTCGGCGCGTGCGGGGACGCTCCACACGCGTGCGTCGAAGGTGGGCAGCGTGGTGAGCGTGCGCGCCGCGGCCTTCTCGGGCAGGTGCGAGGCGAGGAGGTGATGAAACATCGCCGTGGCCTGCGCCCCGAGCTGCGAGGTCATCTTCTGGATGCGCCCGTCGAAGTACACCTGCGCCTCGTCGGAAACGGGCGCCATCACCAGCGTGATCTCGTCGGACTGCGTGTAGCCCGCGACGGCGCCCGCCTCGTGGGTGAGCGCCCGCGCGGTCTCGATCATCAGCCGCGAGAGCCGCGGATCGAAGGGCCGCGAGAGGTCGCGGGTGTAGCGGCTGAACGAGCGTCCGTCGACGCGCGCCACCGCGATGGTGCCCGGCGGGAGCCTGCGGAGGGCCTCCGCGGACTCCATGGCCTTCATGCGTTCTGCGAGGGATTCATCCATGACGGGGCGCGAGGCGTAGCGTGCGCTCGCGCACCCGTCCAGGAGGCGGGCGTTCAGGCGGCGTCGCGCTTGCGACGAGAACGCATCGAGCGGGCCGCGACGACGAGCGCGACGAGCATCGAGGCGATGGAGGCGCGCGGGCTCGACGGCGCCGTCGCGGTGCAGTTGCAGCTCCCGCCGCCGGCGTCGGTGGGGGGCGGCGTCGCGGTGTCGGCGGTGGGCGCCGGGGCGTCGGTCATCGCCACGTCGGCGGTCACGTCGGCGCCCGCGTCGGTCACGCCGGTCTCGCTCACGTCGGAGCGCGCGTCGCTCGGGGCGTCGGTGCGCGCGTCGGCGCGGGCGTCGCTCGGCACGTCGGCGCTCGCGTCGACGGAGGCGTCGGTCGAGGCGTCGGGGCCTGCGTCGGGGCGAGGCATTCCGCCCGTGACGGTGAGCATGGCGGTGGCCTCGGCCATGTTCGAAGGCGCCGCGCGGCCCGACGCCTCGTAGCGCGCGCGCAGCTCGCGGCCGCGGTCGTCGGTGCGGTTCGCCGCGACGAGGAAGTCGACGTACTCGCGCGTGGTCACCTGGTAGCGCGCGCGCACGCGCAGTGTCACCGCGCCGTTGACCGTCGCGGGGATGGTGAGCATGTAGCGGGCGTCGTCCCAGTGGCGCAGCGCGCCGCCCTCGCCGCCCGAGTAGTCGACGCCGACGGGCTCGTGGCCGGGCAGCGGTCGGTAGCCCTTGGGCGGCAGGCGCGTGTCGCGCACGATGGTGTCGTGCAGCGCGATGTGGCTCTCGGCGCCCATGCCCGCGCGGCCGGGCTGCTGCTCGTACACGCGGAGCTGCGCGTCGGTGTCGAGGTGCGCCGCGGCCATGTCGTAGCGGCCCGAGAGCACCGTCTCGTAGCCGTCGGACTCGACGAGGGCGACCTCGAGCCACATGCGGCGACCGTCGCCGTAGCCCGTAGGAACGCGGTGTCCCGAGCGGTTGGTGATGCGCGCCGTGACCTCGATGGTGTCTCCCGCGCGCGCGGTGGTGGGCGGCGCCGTGCGGATCTCGACGGCCACGGCCGTGCGGAGCATCGCCTCGGCGCGGCGCGCGCCCGCTTCGTAGAGGGGGATGAGGTCGGGGTCGTAGAACTCGCCCGCGGCGACGTCGTTGCGCATGGCCGCCATCACGCGGAGGCCCCACGCGTTGGAGCCCACCATGTCGTGACGCCTGGGGTTGTCGCGGCGGACGGCGGTCATGTTGGTCGACGTGGTGCCGGGCATCCCGAGGCGCGGGAGGTGACAGTCGACGCAGGACGCGGCGTCGGCGGAGCCCGCGACGGCGTAGGCCGAGTTGGCCCACTCGGTGTAGGTCGTGTCGAGGGGGAAGCGGCGCCCGGTGTCGGTGCCGGTGGCGCTGCGCTGCGGCTGACGGGGGTTCGCGATCTCGTGGCAGACGCCGCAGGCGCGAGAGCCCGCGAGCCACGGCGAGACGGCGCCCGGGTGACGGATGCTGTCGATCGTCGCGTGGGGGCCGAAGCGGACCTCGGACGGCGAGAACACCTGCTGCCCGTTGCTGACGTTCATGGTCTCGACGGAGCGGTGGCACGAGTCGCAGGTGACGCCGTCGCGGTCCGAGGAGTTGAGGTTGTTGCCGAGCGCCGCCCCGGCGTTGCCGCGCGTGCGGCCGCCGATGAAGCCCGGAGGCGTGTGACACCGGAGGCACCAGTCGCCCATGCCGGGGCTGTCCTGCTCGGCCACCGTGAGCGACGCGAGGAAGAGCGGGTCGCGCAGGGTGTTGCCCATCATCGATCCGATCCACGTATCGAAGGGCATGGCGCTGAGCGTCGCGGTGTTGCGCGAGTAGTGGCACGTGACGCCGCAGGAGCGCGCGTCGTCGAGGGGCGCGCCGTCGGCGAGGCCGCCAGGCTGCGTGCCCGGGAGGTCGATGTACTGCGCCTGCGCGACGCCCGGTGCGAGCCACGCGAGGGCCGCGAAGAACGGCGCGATCGTTCTGGTGTGAAGGGTTCGGGTGCTCATCGGTGGGGCGCGACCATATCGCAATCCCCGCGCGGCGGAAGGGCTCGAAGGGGATCGCGCAACCTCTGCGGTGCGTGCTCGTCGCCGCGCCCCGTGCGTAGAAGATTCGACGCGTTGACGCTCTTCCACCGCGCGCGGCGGCCCTCTATGATCCGCCGCCACATGCGCCCTTCACTCTCCATCCCGATTCGCCTCGCATCCATCTCGCTGCTCGCGACGCTCGTCGGTTGCTCCGACGACACGGGCAACACCCCCGCCGGAGACGCTGGCACCGACGTCGTCACGACGGACACGACCCCCTCGGACGTGGCCATGGACACGCCCGCAGACGCGACGCCCGCCGACGTGCCCGAGGACATCCCCACGGACACGCCCCCCAAGGGCCAGTGCGGCTTCATCTCCGCCGAGTTCAGGGCTCACGTCGCGGAGCAGGCGACGATGGGCTGGGCGGCGGTCAACCGCAGCCGCGGGATGATGATGTTCGGCTGTGCGGGCGCGACGAACCCGCAGAACTGCCTCGGGATGTACCCCGAGCCCAGCGACGCCGACGTGGGCCCCAACCGCTCCGTGATCCCTGGCGCGCACCTGCGCGTGCTCTACACCGAGAGCACGCGCTCGAACTTCTGGACGCGCACCTCGGCGGACGGCCGCTTCGTCGGCCGCGGGATTCACATGCGCGACCTCTCGCGCGACGCGGCCATCACGATGACCGGCGCGATGTACGACCCGACGTTCTTCCCCGACGACAGCGGGTTCATGTACCAGCCCGGCGGGCGCATGTGCCCCATGAGCGCGCTCACCACGGGCACGCCCACGGCCGTCGCGATCACGGGCTCGACCTCTCCCTGCGCGGGCAGCTCCGTGGGCCTCTACCAGCACACGGGCGCCGCGCTCGAGGGCACCGACTACTGGGCCAGCTCCGCGGGCACCGCTGCGTGGGACGACGGCGCCCACCGCGCGACGCTCACCGAGACGCCCCGCAACGAGGTCTGGGGCGAGAACGCGCAGACCACCATCTCGCTCATGGCCAACACGGGCTCGGGCTTCTCGGCCGTCGGCAACCGCAGCATCACGCTCCCCTACCAGGGCGACGCGATGATGTCGCCCTCGACCAAGCTGGTGATCACCCGCTTCGTCGACACCGACCAGACCTACCAGGGCTTCGTGCTGAACCGCCTCGTGGCGACGCACACCGGCGCGGCCATCATGGTCTCGGCCCACGAGGTCGCCCGCTACTGCATCCAGGGCGCGAAGGCCGCGATCTCGTTCGACGAGCGCTACGCGGTCTATCACCACTACATCGGCGGCGGCTCGCACGTCGACGAGGACGCGCAGGAGCTCGGCTTCGCCGACTCGAACGACCCCGGCTTCGCGGAGTACACGACCAACGGCGCGTCGAACATCTACATCCTCGACATGCTCACCGGCCGCACCCGCCGCATCACCAACATGGGCCCCGGCCAGTACGCGCTGTATCCCCACTTCCGCTCTGACGGGTGGATCTACTTCATCGTCCGCACGCTCGGCACGGCGCGCGAGTACGTGCTCGCCAGCGACGCAGTCTTCCACCGATGAACCCCCGCCGGGCGTCATCCGCCGCGCTCCTCGCCGCGCTGGTGACGGCGTGCGGGCAGAGCGCGGAGACGCCCACCGGCGCCGCCTGCGAAGGCATCCAATCAACAGCGAGCGCCGCGAGCTCCGAGGGGCGATGGCTCCTCGGTCTCGCGTCGCGCTATCCCGCGGACACCAACCTCGGCGCGCGCGCGACGGAGCTTCGAAGCTCTCAGCGCGCTCGTCGCGCCGCCGCGTGGGAGGCCGTCGCCCGCGCGTGGGCACCCGTTCCGCTGGCGCGCGCGACGTCGGCGGCCGACGCCACGGTGCCGCGCTTTCAGACCTGGTACGACCGCAACGACGTGGCGCGCACCTTTCAGCGCCTCTACGGCTCACTGACCCCCGCGGGGCGCGCCTCGATGGAGCGCTTCAGCGACGCCGCGCTCGACGAGGCCTTCGGGTGGAACGTGAGCTTCGTCACCACGCTCCCCGAGTGGCCCGCGTCGCGCCTCGACGCGTACACGTCGTCCATCCGTGACCCGCTCTCTGTCGCGAGCGTCGCGGGCATCCTGCGTATCGCGGTGAGCCCCGACGTCGTGCGGCACGTCATCGCGAGCTACCCCGAGGTGCTGCGCTGCATCGCGAGCGGCGCTCCGCCTGCCTTCGTCGACGGCGCGCCCGCGAGTCAGCAGGTCGCGCGTGAGCCCGTCGCGCTCCCTCCTTGCGGGGTGCGCGTGGCGGGGCCCTTCTTCGTCGCCACCGGGGGCGCGCTCACGGCGCGCGTCGAGGGCGGGGGCGAGGGGGTCGACCTCCGCGTCTCCGAGGGCGTCGCGCCTGGCGTGCTCGCGCGCTGCGCCACCACGGGATCATCGGGATGCACGGTGCAGGGCCCGGGCTCGTTCTTCGTCCGCGTGGGCGCGAGCGGAGAGGCCGCCAGCGGGATGCTCGACGTGCGATACACAGCCCCGACGGTGAACGCCACGGCGTGCCTCGCGGGGGTGTTTCCTCCGAGCGCGGCGACGGTGGCGCTCGAGTGGCGACGCACCGACCTCGGGATGCCGCTGCCCACGTACGACACCTCGGCCGCGGGCATCGCGCGTCGCCTCGCCGCCGGCGCGGGCGCCTCGTGGGGAACGGGCGACGGCACCGCGGAGCCCACACCGTCACAGGCGTACACGATGCGCCTCCCGTCGGGGAGCTCGTTCCGTCTCGCGGCGATGCACCTGCGCACGCGCGAGGTCGATCACTGGCTCAACATCACGCTCTGGTGGTCGCCGACGCCCGACACCGATTTCGGCGCCGATCGCCCCGCGTCCATCCGCGCGCTCGGCGGCCCGTGGTCGTCGTACAAGATGTGTGTCGCGTCGGAGTTCGACGAGCAGGACCCCGACCCCACGGGCGGCTTCATGCGCGACGCGCCGACGCTCGGTGAAGCGCTCCGCACGGTGTACGAGGGGCGCGGCGGTCCGTCGTGGTGTTCGAATCCCTACATCGACGCGGGCCCGGGGCTCGTGCGTTCGAACTGCGTGGGGTGTCACCAGCACGCGATGAGCGGCGTGCGGCCTGTCGACGTGCAGAGCGACCCCGTGCGGTATCCCTCGAACGCGCGGACGCAGGTGCGGAACAACGCGCCCGCTGACGGCTTCTGGGGCCTCGACGCGGGCGACAACCTCGCGGCCGTGCTGGCCGAGGCCGTCGCCCACTGGCGCACGGCGCCGTAAGCGAATTCGTCGAGAGAGCTTCGCTCAGTGACGCGCGGGTGCTGCGGGGTGCGCGGGCGACGAGGTGCGCTGTAGAAAGGCGTGTCGAGTGGAGATTGGGCGCGCAGCCCCCTCTCCTGCGCTTCCGCGCGCCCTCACCCCCGAGGATCGCTCCGTTCGGCACACAAGTCGACGAAGGACCTGACTTCACGGCGTTCCTGGTGAGTGTTGCTGCGTCGCGCTTTGGACTAGAGCTCCGAAGCATGTCGACGTTCACGGCCCTCTTCATGCCGAGCGAGTTGGTGGAATCCATCTGGGGCGACGTGGCGTTGCCCGACACACGACTGCGGTCGCGGCTTCGCAAGACCGTCGCGATGATGATCGAGCGCCTCGACGCGCCCGTCTCA
>JBPOHC010000818.1:0-2072 GCA_052035985.1 Myxococcota bacterium
GATGCGCATGGGCGACGGTGACGCGGTTCCGCGCGTCGATGGGAGCGTGAAGAGAGCGCGCGACGACTCCAGCGGTTGAGGGCGCGCCTGACAGGTCGCGCGAGGGTATCACCGCGCGGCGTCGGCCAGCGCGTCGTCGCCTCTGCTCAGTCGACAGGCCACGGAACGGGGTCATCACCCGACGACCCTTCGGGGAGCGCGGGCGTCTCGCGGGCTTCGTCGCGCGGGCCCGCAGCGGCGGCGCGCCACCAGGGGGTGACCGACTCCGCGCGGGAGGGTTCGACGGCGTCGCCGAGCGTGGGCATCACGAGGTGCGCGCCGCGCCGCGGGCCTTCGGTGAGGAGCGTCTCGGCGGGCTCGTCCCACGCGTGGATCGCGAGGTTGAAGGTGCCCCAGTGCACGGGGAGGAGCGTGCCTCCGCCGAGGCGTTCGAGCGCCGTGAGGGCGTTGTCGGGGCCGAGGTGGATGTCTCCCCACGCGGGGTGAAACGCGCCCACTTCGAGCATCACGAGGTCGAAGCGTCCGAAGCGCGCGCGGATGTCTTCGTACTCCGGCGTGAGCCCCGTATCTCCGCTGAAGAAGACCTTGTGGCGCGCGCCTTCGATCACCATCGAGGCCCAGAGCGTGGCGTTGCGATCGGTCACGCTGCGACCGGAGAAGTGCTGCGACGGCGCGGCGGTGACGGTGAGACCTCCGGCGGAGACCTCGGCGCCCTCCCACCAGTCGAGCTCGGTGATGCGCTCGGGCGCGACGCCGTAGCCTTCGAGGCGCTCGCCCACGCCGAGCGCGGTGATGAACGGCACGCCCATGCCCGCGAGCTCGCGGATCGTGGGCGCGTCGAGGTGATCGTAGTGGTCGTGCGAGAGCACCACGGCGTCGATGGGCGGCAGCGCCGAGAGCGGAACGGGCACGGGCTGAAAGCGCTTCGGGCCCGCGAACGACAGGGGCGACGCGCGCTCGCCCCACACGGGGTCGGTGAGCACGCGACGTCCATCGATCTCGACGAGCACGGTGGAGTGACCGAGCCACGTCGCGCGGAGCCCCGTCTCGGGCGCGCGCTGCCAGGCGGCGAGGGGGCTCTTCGACGGCAGCGGACCGGGCGGCTCGCGGCGCTGTCCGCCGCAGAGGTACTCGCGCAGGGTCGGGGTCACGGTCCCCTTCTTGAGGCCCGGCGAGACGGGGTGCGTGTTGTGAAAGGTCCCGTTGGCGTGACGGGGCGACGCGAGGACGCGCTCGCGACGGAGCCCCTGTGCTCGAACGACAGCGTTGGACATCGTGGCCTCTCTGATGCGTCGCGGGAGCGTCGCGGTCTGCGTCTATCACCCGCCGACGCGACCGCGCCAGCGGCGGTGACCGCGACGCCCCGTGCGATGATCCGCCGGGTCATCACCGGCGCACGGAGCCGTCACCGTCGCACGCAGAGGAGGCTGCCCACCTTCTCCGCGCCCGGACACGCGCCTCCGACGAGAAGGCCCAGGAACGAGAGAAAGAGCGTCGTCTCGCCGACCATGATCGATCCCGCCGTGAGCGACAGACGCGCGGGTGCGGCGGCCGTCATGGGCACCTGACAGGGCGCGACGAGGCTCTGGTCTGACTCCGCGTTCGCGGACACCGCCGTCGTGAGCGCGAAGCGCAGCGCGCCCGAGACGGTAGGATCTCCGCTGTACCGCGCGCTCAGCGCCGCGCCGCGCTGGTCGATGGTGAGCGAGCCCTCACCTCCGGCGGTGACGTAGTGGGTCGTCCGACCAGACTGGTAGCGCGTCGAGACCTGCGAGCTGCACGCATACGCACCGACGGCGAAGGTCGGAGCCAGAGGAGGCGCGCCCGCGTCGACGGTCGGATCGACGAAGCCATCGCCGATCTCACACACGATCCAGAGGTCCGCTCGCGCGGGCGGTACGGAGCACGGGCCCGAGGCGTTCGCTTCGAGGGTTCCTTCGAGGGAGACGAAGACGGCGCCGGCGCTGTAGGTGAGGGCGCCGACGGTCGCGTTCAGCGTCGCGGGCGCGAGGGTCGTTCGCCCGGGGCCCTGCACGCAGACGACCGAGAGGCCCGCGGCTCGTTGTCCGGCG
>JBPOHC010000864.1:0-6352 GCA_052035985.1 Myxococcota bacterium
CTCGCTCATGGAGCCCGCGACGCGCGGCGAGAGCGCCGTCGGCGAGCGCGAGGGCACCAACGACGACCCGCGCGAGGCTGCGAAGGTCATCCGATATGTGGTCGAGCAGTTTCTCGCGCTCTACCCCCACGAGGCGGCCAACCTCTCGGTGGTCCTTTACAACTGCGACACCGTGGGGCTCCCCGAGGCCGCCGTGGCGACACTAGGCGAACTCTACGGAGAGGACGAGGACCGGCCCGTGCGCTGCCACGTGCAACTCCAGCACACGGACCCGAAGAAGCTCCAGCGGCTCTACGAGACGCTCCTCGAGTCGAGCGCGCGCGACACCGACTCGGTGGTCGCAAGCGAGGCGACGCGAGACTTCATGGCTCGCCTGCGCGTCGGGATCATGGCGGGAAAGACTGCCGCTTCGACGCGCCTTGATGGAATGCGCGACGACGTTGTCTTCCTGCAAGACGTCGTGGCCCGGCTCTGCACCGAGGAGTGGATCGAACAGAGCGACACGATGACTGCGCGAGAGCTCACGGCGCACGTCCCCTCGCATTGGTCGCGACGTCGCCCCGCGATGCGTGATGACGAGCGCTCGATCACGGACCTCTGCTGCCCGGTTCAGACCCCCGCGGGTTGGAGCTACCTCCGCGGCCTCTACGGCCTCACGCGGGGGCGCCCCCCGAGCAGCGGGGCGTTTCCGTTGCCGACGCGCATGGTGGGGTTCGATCATGGCGAGGCGAAGCGAATCCTCGATGACGCGCATCGCCTCGGGCAGTGGGTGGTGAACTTCGACGAGATCCTCACACGGCAGCACCTCCGCAACCTCGGCGTGCGCATCATCCGGTATCGCCAGAGCGCGGGCGGCGAGCGCGGGGTGATCGTCTCGTCGCGGGCCCCCCTCAACATGCTGCACACGCTCGTGCGGCGGAACCTCCAGTCGCTCGGGCTACCACTCGCGCCGGACGCTCTCGTGGAACTCGCAGAGCGCCTTGTCACCTACGCGAGCGAGGTGTCGGGCGACATCGTGCTGCGCGCCGCGCGGCGTCGCGCGTTCGCCCACGAGCTCATCGGCGTGGCCCTCAGCCGCTACCTCCTCGACGATGAACTCGGCGCGTCGGAGATGCCGCGGGGGTGGTATTTCCTCGACGACTACGCCGAGTGGCTCGGGCAGCGAGAGGGGCACATCGCTGACATCCTCGCGCTCAGCCCGCGGCGCGACGCGGAAGGTCGCACGTCGCTCGTGGCGCTCGTGAGCGAGGCCAAATACGTCTCTGCGGAGATCCTGCAAGACCAGAGGGGGCACTCGGGCGCGCAGGCGCAGCAGACGCTCGCGAGAATGGAGGACGCGCTCTTCAACACGCCTCGACGCATCGACCGTGACCAGTGGCTCGCGCGCTTCGCCGACCTGCTCGCCGAGAGCGTCGTGGCCTCGCAGGCCCTGCGCGATGACCTCCAGAACTGGCAGCGAGACGTCGCGGCGGGCCGCATGGACATCCTCCTCCGCGGGTACTCGCACGTTTTCGTGTACGCGAAGCCGCCCGAGGTCGAGGTGAGCGCGGGGCGTGAACCGCTTCATCACGTCGTCCACGGCTGGCAGGAGGTCTACGGCCCCGACGCCGTGCGAGAACTGTTGGTGGCGTTTCACAAGAAGCAGTCTCCGCGGTCCGTGCGCGCCCGTCTCGCGCGTGACACGCCGTGGAGCGAGGGGCGCGCGCGGCGCCCCGCCGAGGGGCCCAACTGGGCTACGACGGTCTCCCTGCTCGAACTCGAAGCGCCCGCCCCGACGAAGGTCGCCGAGACGAAACCGAAGTCGGCCGCCAAGCCCCTCGCGCAGATCCCCGAGAGGCCCGCGAAGGTGCGCAAGACGGCCGCGCCGAAGCCCAATGCCCCCGACGTGACCGCGAACGCGCTGCCCGTCGAGCCCCTTCCAACCTCGCTCGCGTGGGCCACGCCGCGCGTCGCGGCGATCCTCGCCTCGGCCGCGCCCGAGGAGGTCGCGTCGGAGGCCGACCTCGCGTGGCTTGACGATGTGGCCACGAGGCTTGCGAGCGCGCTCCGCGGTTACAAACTTCAGACGAAGCTCATCGATACACGCCTCACGCCCAACGTGGGCCTCCTGCGCTTTCAGGGCTCCGACCTTCTCACGGTGCAGAGCGTCGAGCAGCGTCGCAGCACGCTCCTCACCACGCATGCGTTGAAGGTGCAGCGCGTCTCGGCTGAGCCCGGCGCCATCGTCGTGGCCGTTGCGCGCCCGAAGCGCCAGTTCGTGTCGCTCGCGTCGGTGTTGCGCAGTCGCGAGGTCGATACCTCGCCCGATCGGCGCAACAGCCGCCTCGTGATTGGCGTGCGCGAGAGCGACGGGAGCACGCTCTACCTCGACCCCACGAAGAAGGACGCGCCCCACACGCTCATCGCGGGCACCACGGGGAGCGGCAAGTCGGTTCTCATCCAGAACCTCATCCTCGACATCGCGATGACCAACGCGACCGACGCGGCCTCCATCACGATCATCGATCCGAAGCAGGGGGTGGACTATCAGGGCCTCGAAGGGCTCCCTCACCTCGACGGCGAGATCATCGTTGAGCAGGAAGCCGCTGTCGCTCGTCTCGAAGCCCTCGCCGAAGAGATGGACGCCCGCTACCGGCTCTTCCGCGAGGCTGGGGGCGGCGTCGCGAACATCGCCGCGTTCAATCGAAAGGCGTCCGCCGAGCAGAAGCTCGCCGTGCGCTGGGTGGTCCACGATGAGTTCGCCGACTGGATGCTCGTCGACGAGTACAAAGCCGCGGTTTCGAAAGTCGTGCAACGTCTCGGCGTGAAGGCGCGCGCCGCGGGCATCCATCTCATCTTCGCCGCGCAGCGTCCCGAGGAGCGCGTGATGCCCATGCAGCTTCGCGACAACCTCGGCAATCGACTCGTGCTCCGCGTGGAGAGCGAAGGGACGTCGCGGATCGCGCTCAACGAAGAAGGTGCTGAGCGGCTGCTGGGGAAGGGACAGGTCGCGGCGAAACTCCAGAGCGAGGACGGGATCGTGCTTGCGCAGGTCCCCATCCTCGCGCCCGAACTTCTGGCGGACCTCGTCACCGCGATCGCAGCCGACTCGGCATCGTCGTAAGCACCAGCCCCTCCGGCGCTTCAATCCGCTCCAGCTCCGCACCGATCGCTTCGAGCGGCGGACCGAAGCCCTCGTCGCTCCACGCGGGCAACGCGCGCACGGCCTCGTCGAACACGCGCTGTTCCTCGTACCCCTCCAGACTCGGGTGCATGTACCGCGACTTCAGATAGAGCGGCTGCGGCGGGAACTCGTCGCCGTACTGGAACACGTCGACCTGCTGGCGCCGCAGGTCGACCTTCACGCGCTCGATGAGCAGCGGGATCGCCGCGCCCTCATAGTCGTCGTAGCGGAGCAGCGTCGCCTTGCCCGAGCCGATGTGGATCTTCACCATGTCGGCGTCCTGCGCTTCGCCGAGGAGCTTGCCCGCGCAGCCGAGGAAGGTGCGCAGCGCGGGCGAGAGCGCGTTCACGAGGCGCGCGTCGAGCTGGAGCGAGTCTCCGGCGATGAGATACCCGACGCCCTCCGCCGCGGCCTTCGCGCAGTCTGCCGCGATGAGGCTCGTCTCGCGCAATGAGAACAGCATCGCGCGGGCCTCCTCCTGCGCGCGAGGGAGCGTCGACCAGAACTCCCGCACGTCGGCGCGCACCCGCTCGCTCATCGCCTCCGACGAGCGGCGGCGTTCGAAGAGGTTGAGCGCGAAGAACACCAGGAGGTCTCCCTTTCGACGTGTGCGGGCGGTGTCGAGCGCCGCCTCGCCGTGCCTCGCGAGGAGCTTCTTCAACGCGCGCGTCGGTGATCCCACCGCCGAGAGCACCTCCGCGGCGCCGTCGAAGTCCGCCTCGCGCGGCATCCTCCCGAGCGAGATGCACGCGGACCAGAGGGCCTCGTACGGCGCCGTCGTGAGCTCGTCGACCGCAGGGGCGCGGGCGGGCTTCGGGCGTCGCTCCGTCGTCGCCGTGGGGCGCTTCTCGGGCTTCGTCGTCGCGCGCTCCACCGTTGCGGGATCGCGCGTCGGAGGCGATGGGGGCGTGACGCTTACCGAGCGCTGACGTCGTTCGAGAAAGTCCTGCTCGTCGGCGTCGGAGCGGAAGACGAAGTAGAGCCCCGGGCCCACCGAGACCGGCTCTCGCCCGAGCACTTCGGTGATGTACCCGCCGAGCTCGGCGTGGGTGAAGTACTTCTGAAAGGTCCCGCGCGAGGTGAGCACGCCGTCGCGAAAGAGCCGGTAGCGCTCGAAGGCCGTGCGACCGCCGATGAGCGCCGACACCGAGAGCACCTTGCGCGCGTAGCCGTAGGCGCCGCGGAGCGCGTCGGCTCGCTCCCGCTGGTCTTCGATGACGTTCAGCACGAAGCCGAGGTTGACCACATCAGACTCCGCGCGGACTCCGTCGGGCGCGAAGTGCGGGTCCCACCCCGACGCGTCGAGACCGATGGCGCGAAGGGCCGCGAGGTCGTCGCCGCGTCCGCAGCCGTAGTCGAGCACGGAGTGAGGCGCCGTGAGGTATCCGTGACGCCAGAGCGCCTGCATCGGCGTCGAGAGCGCCCGACGCGCCATCGCCGTGCGATGACGGAGCACGGGGGCATCGTCTCCGCGCGGGACGAGCTTGTGACCGAGCACTGCGACTCCGCGCGCGCGGAGTTCCTCGTCCCATTGATCGCGGTGGCCGATGATGGCGGTGTCTTCGAAGAGGCCCTTCGACTCCGCGTCGGCGGTGAGCGCCGCGAAGGCGTCGCGCCGCGGGTCGTCGTCGGCGAGCATCTGCTCCTTGCGATGGAGCACCGGAGGGTTCGCGTCTATGCGGTAGCTCCGTCGATCGACCGCGCCGCTCTCGAGGTCGACGCGCCACGACGCGGTGAGCGTGGGAAAGCCCTCCGTGAAGAACCCGGGGTAACGCAGCAGCGAGACGCGGGCGGTGCTCTTCGAGACGCGCACCACGTCGAAGTCGTCGCGCTCGCAGCCCGCGAGGAGCGCCAGTGCGTCGAGCGTATCTTCGAGCGAGGAGGGAACCGCCGAGCGATGCACGTAGCGGTCGTCGCCGACGCACTTGCCGCCCGCGAGACCCTCGACGAGGCGGCGCCAGAGGCGCAACGTGTCCGACGAGGAAGAGAGCATTGTCCGAGATCGACCTCCGTGCCCTGTGTTCAAGGTACTTCACCTGGGCCGATCTGATCGAGTGCGGCGAGACCTGGAGTCGCCTTCTGCGAGAGGGCCACGCCGTGTCGAACCTCCCTCTGCGCGACGAGACATTCGAGGCCATCGAAGCCCTCGCGCGGACGCTCCTCGATCCGCTTCGCGAGCGCTTCGGCGCCGTCGAGATCACCTACGGCTTCGCCGGGCCGACGCTGACGAAGCACATCCCGAAGCGCATCTCGCCGCCGCACGACCAGCACGGCGGCTTCGAAAGCACCGCCCGAGGCAAGCGCGTCTGTGAGCGCGGCGGGCAGTCGTGCGATCTGCGCGTTCCCGGGGTCGAGTCGTTGGAGGTCGCGCGCTGGATCCGCGACACGCTCCCCTTCGACCGGATGTACCTCTACGCGCCCGATCGTCCGCTCCACCTGAGCCACGCCTCGAAGGGCAGCCGGAGCATCATCGCCATGCGCCCCGGAGGGCGAGGGACCGTTCCGATGGACGTCACCCGCCGCGCCTGGGACGAGATCGCGCCGCTCCTCGCGCCGCGCATCGGCTGACGCCTCTGAGGTGGCGACCCGCCACCCCTCCGCCACCCCATCCGCCACCCTTTCCGCCACCCCCGCATTCTGCGTTTCGCTTGAGAACAAGTTGTTTCGTGACATGGCACGGGGCGCGCTTTGGCCGCGCTCCACCATGCCGATCGCGCACGACCACGAGGCCAAGGAGATCCTCGAGACGCTCCTCCATCGCCGCGGCGAGGTGAGGGCCGAAGCGGAGGTCGCGTCGCTGCGATCACAGCGCGCGGACCTGCTTTTCGTGCCACTCGCGAAGCCCCCCGTGTCGAGGGCGTCGCTCGGCGTGCTCGGGCGCATGACCGCCTGCGCGTGCCTGCTCGAACCCTTCAGCGACGCGCCTTCCACAGACGACGTTCGCGAGTGTCTGCGCAAGCTGCTCAACCACCGCCACGCGCGCACGCTGAAGCGTCCCCCGAGGCGTGCGGCGGAGCGCTCGTGGCTGCTCTGCGCGGGGCGTCCATCGGCCGCGCTCGACACGTTCGGATGCGCTCCGATGGCTGGCTGGCCGAGCGGTTTCTACGAGCTCCGAGGGCTCACGCTCTCGCTCGTCGTGCTCTCGGAGCTGCCCGCGCGACCCGACACGCTCGCGCTGCGGTTGTTGGG
>JBPOHC010000700.1:0-33086 GCA_052035985.1 Myxococcota bacterium
CCGTGGATGGGCCGCGCGTCGAAGCGCTTGATGATCGGCGCGAGGGCGTCGGTGACGGCCTGCGCGACGCGCTCGCCCGCGCGGTGCTCGGCGCGGTCGCCGGTGAGCAGCGACGGGCGCGCGACGGCGAGGGAGGCGAAGCCCATCGCGCCGAGGGCGGCCTCGACCTCTCCCTTCACGCGGTTGTAGAAGACCCACGAGCGGACGTCTGCGCCGAGGGCGGTGACGACGTAGAAGCGCGTCGCGCCACGCGACTTCGCGGCCTTCGCGAAGGCGAGCACGGCGTCGTGGTCGACGGCGCGAAAGGCCTCTTTGCTCCCGGCCTTCTTGATCGTCGTGCCGAGCGCGCAGAAGGCGTCGGTGACGGGCGGGAGCGCGGCGGCGTCGAGGGCGGCGAAGTCCACCGTGTGCTGCGAGAGCTTGGGGTTCGCGCGGTCGAGAGGTCGTCGCCCGAGCGTCGCGACGCGTTCGAAGAGGGCGTCTTCGAGGAGGAGGTCGACGAGGTGCGCGCCCACGAGGCCCGTGGCGCCAGCGATCCATGCGGTGCGTCCGGTCATCAGAGCCAACGCTTGTAGCGGAACCAGAGGCCCATCCCAAGGGCCACGAGGGCCATCATCGAGAGCGCGAAGGGGTACCCGAGCGCCCAGTGGAGCTCGGGCATGTGTTCGAAGTTCATCCCGTAGACGCCCGCGATGAAGGTCAGCGGGAGCATGATGGTGGCCACGAGGGTGAGGGTCTTCATCACCTCGTTCATGCGGTTCGAGACCACCGAGAGGTACGCGTCGAGGGCCCCCGAGAGGAGCTCGCGGTAGCCGTCGGCGAGGTCCGAGACCCGCACGAAGTGGTCGTGGATGTCGCGGAAGAAGGGCAGCGCCTTCTCGGGGATCTGCTCGAACTCGCCGCGCGAGAGGCGCAGGAGCACCTCGCGCTGGTGCATCGCGATGCGGCGCAGCCGCTGGAGCGAGCGCTTCAAACGAAAGATGCGCTGGAGCACGGTCTGCTGGGGGTTGGCGACGACGGCGCTCTCGACCTCGTCGACGTAGCGGTCGAAGGTGTCGATGACGGGGATGTAGTAGTCGACGATGTGGTCCATGATGGCGTGGGCGATGAAGCCCGCGCCCTTGTCGAAGAGGCGCGCGTTGCGGCGGCACTCTTCGAGCACCTCTTCGGTGGCGCTCATGCCCCCGTGGTGGTGCGAGACCACCCAGCGCGGAGAGAGCACGAGGTCGACCTCCATGGTGTGCATGTCCTCGGGGTCGTCGCGGTCGCACGCGATGCCGTGGACGACGATGTAGAGGTAGTCGCCGTAGTCCTCGACCTTGGGGATGATCCGCTCTTGAAAGATGTCTTCGACGGCCAGCCCGTGGAGCTTCAGGTCGCGGTGGAGGAGCGCGCGCATGGTCTCGTCGTCGCCGTCGAGGTCGAGCCAGAAGAAGGTCTCCGAGGCCACGAGGCGGGCGACCTCGGAGGCGTCGGTGAGGGTCTGAAGGCCCTCCGCGGTCTTCGTGTGAATCCTGAGTCCCATGTCGGTGGCCGCGGAGGCTATCACCCGCGCGAGGCGACGGAACGCGTGTCGCAACCCCCGCGGGGCGGTGTAGTCTCCCCGGCGCCGCAATGCCTGACGAACCCGCTGGTCCCCGAAAGACACCCGGCGCGCAGCCCGCACGCGCCGGAGCGCCCGAGTCGCTGCGCACGCTCCCCCTCGACGACGGGCGCATCCGCGAGGAGCTCAGCACGGCCCTCAAAGACGCGCGCCGCCCCGCCGTCGTGGTGATGTCGGGCAACGAGGTGGGCACGCGCAAGCGCCTCGCGGGCAACGCCACCCTCGGCCGAGACCCGACCAACGAGCTCGTGCTCTCCGACGCGGGGATCTCATGGCGCCACGCGCGCATCGAGGACCGCGGCGACGCGTGGAGCATCGTCGACCTCGGGAGCACCAACGGGATGACCGTCAACGGCGAGAAGCGCGCCGAGGCCCCCCTCGCCCACGGCGACAAGGTCGTGCTCGGGCGCACCGTGCTGCGCTTCGAACTCATGGACCGCATCGAGCAGGACTACGACGAGCAGCTCCAGCGGCTCCTGAACATCGACGACCTCTCGGGGCTCTTCGTCCGTCGGCGCTTCGACCAGGAGCTCGGAACCCTCGTCGAGGGCGCCCGCGCCTCGGGGCGCCCCGTGGCCCTCCTCGTGATGGACATGGACGGCATCAAGGCCATCAACGACCGCCACGGCCACCTCTTCGGCGCGTACACCATCGGCGAGACCGGCAGGCTCATCGGCCGCGTGGTCGGCGAGCGCGGGATCGGCTCGCGCTTCGGCGGCGACGAGTTCTGCGCGGCCCTGCCCCTCACCAACACCGACGGCGCCGCGGTGGTGGCCGAAGAGATCCGCGCGGCCGTCAACAGCCACCACTACGAGCGCGAGGGCGTCGAGCTCAAGCCCGGCATCTCCATCGGGGTGGCCTCGTTCCCCGCCGACGCGGGCGACGCCGAGGCGCTCTTTCAACGGGCCGACGAGGCCCTCTACCGCGCGAAGCAGGGTGGACGTAATCGCGTCTGCCGCTGAGAGCGCAATCATCGAACGGCGCTTCACAAGCGAGCCGTGACGAGAGAGCATCGTCGACCGCGGCGCACTCGTCCCGAGGGCCGTCATGGAGTCAGAGGATGTTCGAGGTTCGCTG
The DNA here is from genome assembly GCA_052035985.1 of Myxococcota bacterium. Lineage (GTDB taxonomy): Bacteria > Myxococcota_A > Polyangia > Polyangiales > CAISKJ01. The sequence goes on from JBPOHC010000700.1 coordinate 2,681, forward strand.
CCAGGAGTGTCAGAGCCCCTTTGAGGTCGACGAGCGCCGCGTCCCCCGTAGCGGGATGCAGATGCGTTGCCCCAAGTGCAACACGTCGTTCCTGGTGAAGCGTCCAGCGGGGGCCGTCGCGCCTCCGCCGCCGCCTCCGGCCGCGAAGGCCGCCCCGGCCGCGGGGGTCCCCAGGGGCGCGCCGCCGCCGTCGATTTCGCTCTCGAAAGCGGGTGAAGCCTCGGGGCCCGCGACGCTCCTCGGCTCCGGCGCGGACCTCCCGCTGCCGCTCGACCCCTACGCGTCGCTCCCGATGCCGAAGGACCTCGTCGACCTCCCCGCGACGCGCGATTTCTCCCTCGACCTCCCGAGCGTCGCCGAGCCCGCTGCGCTCCCCGCGACGCGCGATTTCTCCCTCGACCTCCCGACCTCCGTCGAGCGCGCGGAGCTGCCCGCGGTGATCGATTTCGGCGCCGGCGTCGACCCCTCCGCGCGCCGCTCCTTCCCCTCATCCGCGGGGATTCCCGGCACCCCCGCGCAGGGCATCTCGAGCTCCGAGCCTGTCATCGAGAGCTTCGCGCGCAAGAAGGTCCCGACGCCCGAGTACGGCTCGAGGGCCGCGCAGCCCGCGCCCGCGGTGTCGTCTTCGCAGCCCGCGACGCTCCCTCCCGACGACTTCGACATCGACGAGGCCGACCTCCCGCTCGGCCCCGACGACGACCTCCCGATCCCCTCGTCGAAGAACCTCCCGTCCGCCGTCGCAGCGGGGCTCCCCTCGCTCGCAGCAGGACTCCCCTCGCTCGCGGCAGGACTCCCTTCGCTCGCGGCAGGACTCCCCTCGCTCGCAGCGGGACTCCCCTCCCTCGCGGCAGGACTCCCTGCGCCCGCCGCGGGGCTGCCCGTGCCGTCCGCAGCGCTCCCGTCGCCCTCGGCCGCGCTGCCCGACGTGCTCAGCGTCGGACTCCCCGACCCCGTCGACCTCCCTTCGAGCACCGAGGCGCTCCCCGCCGCGTTCGACCTCTCGAACTTCGGCGCGGCGCTCCCCGCGGTGGAGCCCGACCCGCTCCCGCCCGTGGTGACCTCTCCCACGATGGCCACCGAGCGCGGCGCGCGGCTCGGTCGCATCGGCCTCGAACGAAAGGCTTTCACCGTCTCGGCCAACGCCGACGACCTCCCTGTGCTCTCGGGCGGCGTGGCGCTCCCCGCGAGCGCGCGCAGCCCCCGCTCCGCGCGTCGCAGCGAGCTCGACCCCGACAACGTGATCGCGCGAAAGGCCGCGGCCGCCGCGGCGAACCCCGAACCCGCGCAGCGCGCCCTGCCCGTGTCGCAGTTCCCCGTGGCGCCCGAGTTCCCCTCCCTCGACGTCGCGCCTGCGCCGCCGCCGCCCCCCACCCACGGCGCGGGCTTCGGCGAGCTCGACCTCGGGCCCATGGACGACGAGTCCGACCCGCCCTCCTTCGGCTTCGTGCACCCGAGCGAGGGCCCGGCGCCCCTCCACGACCCGTCGCTGCCTCCGCTCGAAAATCCCTTCGATCCGACGATGCAGAGCGTCTTTCCGCAGCCGTCGAACTCGATGCAGCCCGCGCCGCTCAGCGACGACCTCCTGCGCGCGCCGCCGATGCCCGACTCGCTCCTGCCGCCGCCGCAGGGCGAGTTCGAGCCGCCCACCAAAGGCCCCGAGAAGATCTCTGACAAGCCCGAGAAGGGCGCGCGCTTCGGCACGAAGAAGACCGAGAGCAAGGGCCCCGCGTTCAAGCTCCCCTTCAAGGCGATCTATCTCGCGTACGGGGCGCTCGGCTTCGCAGCGGTCACGATCCTCGGCGGCGCCGCCCTCGCGCTCACGCCCTACGGCGCGTTCGGCAAGAACTGGATCGACGAGGAGCTCCACGGAGACGAGCGCCTCGCCGACGCGAACCGCGTGGTGCAGCAGGTCGACCGATCGCTCGAGCACGACACGTACGAGCGCGCGATGCGGTCGCTCAACCGCCTCGACGACGCCCTCTCGCGCGTCCCGCAGGTGAAGGAGCTTCAGGCGTACATCGTGTACGCGAACAACTTCGTCGCCGCGCGCTTCGGCCCCGACCCGTCGCGCATCGGACGCGCCCGCCAGGTGCTCACGCAGCTCGCCGAGGCGCCGCCCGGCATGCGCTACCTCAACCTCGCGAAGGCCTCCGACGCGCTCGTGCGCGGCAACGCGCGGGAGGCCCTCCGCCTCGCCAAGCTCGACCCCGCAGGGCGCGACCTCGCCACCCTCGCCGCCGAGCGGCTCAACGATCAAGAGCAGTGGCTCCGCTTCGCGCAGCAGGGGCGACAGCGCCACCCGTCGCCGCGCTCGCGGTACTTCCTCGCGCTCGCCTCGCAGGCCCGCGGCGACCACGAGACCGCGCGCCGTGAGGCCGAGGAGGTGCTCCGCGCAGAGACCCGCCACGCGGGCGCGCGCATCCTCCTGGCGAAGCTCCTCGCGCGCTTCGAACCCGAGCGAGACAGGGCCCTCGAGCTGCTCCGCGAGCTCGTGAGCGACGGTCGACCCGCCGTGGGCGCGCGCCCTCGCCCCGCGAACGCAGCGACGGGCGCCAACCCCTCGGGCGCGTCGGTGAGCGAGCGCGCCGAGGCGTGCGTCGTGGCCGGACAGATCGAGCTCATGCGCGACCACGTGAGCGCCGCGCAGACGCGCTTTCAACGCGCCCTCGAGCTCGACCCCCGCTCGGCCTCGGCCCTCGTCGGCATCGGCGCCATCCTCTACCGCCAGGGGAACTTCGCCGACGCCCAGGCGCGCTTCCGCAACGCGTACAGCGCCGACCACGCGAACCTCGACGCGGTCATCGGCATCGCGCAGTCGAGCCTCGCGCTCAACCAGGCCACCGAGGCCAAGTCGATCATCGAGCCCGCCGTGCACGAGCACCCCAACGACGGGCGCCTGCACTACTGGCTCGGCAAGGCCCTCGCGGCCACCACCGACCAGCGCACCCTCGCGCAGCAGGCGTTCCGCGAGGCCATCAGGCTCCAGCCCGAGAACCTCGACGCGTACGTGTCGCTGAGCGAGCTGCTCCTCGTGGTGCAGCGCCCCGACGCGGCCGACCAGGTGCTGCTCGAAGCGCGCGCGCGCGTCCCCGAGAACGCCGCGATCCACCGCGCTCTCGCCCACGGACGCCTCGCCCGCGGCGACCTCCCCGGCGCCGAGGCCGAGCTCCGCATCGCCGTGCAACGCGAGCCCGGAGACATCCGCTCGCACTTCGCCCTCGGTGACGTCTTGCGCCGCATGCAGCGCCTCAACGACGCGCAGACCGAGTTCGAATTCGTCACGCACGCCGACCCCAACTACCCCGGCCTCGCGATGGCGCGCGGGCTCCTGGCCGAGGCGCGCGGCGAGCTCCCGCAGGCGCTCAGCACGTTCCGCGAGGCCCTCGCGCGCGACCCGACCAACATCGAGCTCATCAACCGCGTGGCCGCCACGCTCGTCGCGCTCGGCAACTACGGCGACGCCGACCAGATGCTCCGCTCCGTCGTGGTCGACCAGCCCACCAACCCCGACGCGCAGTACATCATGGGCCGCGCGCTCCTCGGCGCCGACAACTTCGTCGACGCGGCGCACTACCTCGACCGCGCCATCGAGCTCAACCCGCAGCGCGCGGACTTCAAGGCCTACGCGGCCGAGGCGCACCGCAAGGTCGGCGACGTGCAGCGCGCGCTCCAGCTCGCCGAGCAGTCCATCGAGCTCGACCCGGCCTTCCCCCGCGGGTACTGGGTGCGCGCGGAGATCAGGCTGTACCGCGGCGACGCGGCCAACGCGCTCGCGGACATCAACCGCGCGACGCAGCTCGACCCCCGCTTCTGGGCCGCCTACGCGACCTGGGCCGACATCGACGACGCCCTCGGGCGCAGGCCCGAGTCGATCAGGCTCTACCGCTTCGCCATCGACCACGACAACCGTCACGGCGACTGGCACTACAACCTCGGTCGGCTCCTCTCCGACGCGGGCGATGTCGGCGCGGCGCGGAGCGCGTTCCAGGAGGCTCGCGCGCGCGGCGCGGGCGTGACCCCCGTTCCGTCGTGGTACGTGCAGGCCACGCGCGCCCTCGCCGACATCGAGCGCGACCACCACAACACCGGCGCCGCCCGCGCGCTCTACATCGAGTACCTCAGGCTCGTGCCGCAGGGGACGCCCAACTACAACTCCGCGGCGCTGATCCTCTCGGACATGATCCACCAGTGACGGGCCGTGTCGGCGCGTGACCTCGCGCTGCGCGCCGTCGCCTCCCTCGCGGCCGTCGCGGCGCTCACGGGCGTCGGGATCTTGCGTCTGTCGCGCGTCCCAAGACCCCGCGCCGTCGCGGTCGCGCGCTACGCCGACGGCGCCGTCTCACACGAGCGCGTCACACTCAACACACAGACCATCGGCTACAGCCTCCGCTGCGACGGACGCGAGGTCTTCGCGCGCGCAGGCACCCGCCCCCTCACGGTCTTCGAAGCGCGCCTCGGCGACGACGCCCTCGTCATCGCGGGAGACGGCGAGCGCGCGTTGATCCTCGATCCCCGCGGTTGTCGGGTGGAAATCCGCAGCGGTGTCGGGGTGATCGAAGGGGTCGAGGGCGACTCGAACGCCCTCCGCGTGAGGGCCGCGCGCGCCGTGATCGAACGCCGTCGTTGACTGTCGCATCGCGCGGAATGTCAAGGCTTCACTGTGTTTGAAAAGCCCTTGGCACGTCTCTTGACGGGTTGTGATCGATGGCTAGGTTGCGCGCGGCCTCACGAAAACAAGCGCACCAAACGCCTGCGGCGCGGGCATCAACGAGGAGAGAATCGCGATGGGGAAGGTCATCGGCATCGACCTGGGCACGACGAACAGCGTCGTGGCCGTGATGCAGGGCAAGGAGCCCGAAGTGATCGTCAACGAAGACGGCTCGCGCATCACGCCGTCGATCGTCGGGTGGGACGACAAGGGAGAGATCCTGGTTGGCAACGTCGCCAAGCGCCAGTCGATCACCAACCCCGAGCACACGATCTACTCGGCCAAGCGCTTCATGGGCCGCAAGGAGAGCGAGGTCCAGGACGAGACCCGGCGCATCCCCTACAAGGTCACGCACACGCCCAACAACGACGTGGCCTTCGAAGTGCGCGGCAAGCTCGTGTCGCCGCCCGAGGTGAGCGCCCACGTGCTCCGCAAGCTCAAGCAGGCGGCGGAGAGCTTCCTCGGTGAGACGGTCACCGACGCGGTGATCACCGTGCCCGCGTACTTCAACGACAGCCAGCGACAGGCCACCAAGGACGCGGGCAAGATCGCCGGGCTCAACGTCCGACGCATCATCAACGAGCCCACCGCCGCGGCCCTCGCGTACGGCCTCGACAAGAAGAAGGACGAGCTCATCGCCGTGTACGACTTCGGCGGCGGCACCTTCGACATCTCGATCCTCGAGGTGAGCGAGAACCTCGTCGAGGTGAAGAGCACCAACGGCGACACGCACCTCGGCGGCGACGACGTCGACCACCGCATCATGGAGTACCTCATCGCCGAGTTCCGCAAGGAGCACGGCGTCGACCTCGCGAAGGACAAGATGGCGCTCCAGCGCATCCGCGACGCGTCGGAGAAGGCCAAGATCGAGCTGTCGTCGATGCAGGAGACCACGGTCAACCTGCCGTACATCACCGCGGCCGGCGCCACGCCGCTGCACATGAACATCCGCCTCACGCGCGCCAAGCTCGAGCAGATGATCGACGACCTCGTCGAGCGCTCCCTCGAGGCGTGCCGCAGGGCCCTCAAGGACGCCGACAAGCGCGGCGCGGACATCAACGAGGTCGTGCTCGTCGGCGGCTCGACGCGCATCCCGATGGTGCAGAAGAAGGTCAAGGACTTCTTCGGCAAGGAGCCCAACCGCTCGGTCAACCCCGACGAGGTCGTCGCCATCGGCGCGGCCGTGCAGGGCGCGATCCTCACGGGCGAGGTCAAGGACATGCTCCTCCTCGACGTGACCCCGCTCTCGCTGGGCGTCGAGACCAAGGGCGGGATCTTCACCGCGCTCATCCCGCGCAACACCACCATCCCCACGTCGAAGAGCGAGATCTTCTCGACGGCGAGCGACAACCAGACGCAGGTCGAGGTGCACGTGCTCCAGGGCGAGCGCCCCATGGCCCGCGACAACAAGAGCCTCGGCCGCTTCGAGCTCAAGGGCATCCCCCCGGCTCCCCAGGGCGTGCCGAAGATCAAGGTGTCCTTCGACATCGACGCCAACGGCATCCTCCAGGTGAGCGCCAAGGACGAGGCCACGGGCACCTCGCACAAGATCACCATCACCGCGGGCTCCGGCCTCGCGAAGGATGAGGTCGAGCGCATGGTCCGCGAGGCTCAGTCGCACGAGGCCGACGACAAGCGCCGCCGCGACGAGGCCGAGGATCGCAACAAGCTCGACGCGCTCGCCTACCAGGTCGAGAAGACCCTCCGCGAGCACAAGGACAAGATCCCCGCCAACGACGCGGCCACGCTCGACACGGCCGTGCGCGAGGCCCGCTCGGCCATCGAGCGCCAGGACGGCGCCGCGGTGAAGTCCGCGCTCGACAAGCTCCAGACCGAGTCGCACCGCATCGCCTCGATCCTCTACCAGCAGAGCGGTCAGGAGGGCGGCGGTGACCAGCCTCCCCCCGCGGCGGGCGGAGCGGCCACGGACGACAGCGGTGGCAAGAAGCGCGACGACGTGATCGACGCCGAGTTCGAAGAGAACAAGTGACGGTCACCGCGAGCGGGTGATCGCTCCCGACGACGCCCCGTCCGCGCAGCGATGCACGGCGGGGCGTCTGCGTTTCGAAGCGCCCTCCACCAGAAGGCGCCTGCCACTCCAACGGAAGGCGCCTTCCGCTCCGTGAGGTCTCAGTCCTTCACGTTGATGACGCGCGTGATGGCCGCGACGAAGACCGCGCCCGTGATCGCGCCGCCGACGTGCGTGAGGTGCGAGACGCCGTCTTGAACGCCGAGGCGCTCGGTCTCCTCCATCACCTGCGCGACGACGAACTGCCCGAGGATGAGCACCTCGAGGAGCCGTCGCCATTCGAACTTCAAGCGCAGGAGCACGCTCACGATGAAGAGCCCGAACACCGCGCCCGACGCGCCGATGAGCGTGCCCTCGTGGAGCATCCACGCGGAGATGACGTTGGCCCCGAGACCGCAGCCCAGAAAGGCCAGCACGACCCCCATGGAGCCGATGCGCTCCTCGACGAGCCTGCCGAAGAGAAAGAGAAAGAAGAGGTTGCCCGAGAGGTGCTCCCAGTCGCCGTGGCAGAAGATCGCCGTGGCGTATTGGAACCACTTCCCCCCGTCGAGCGGGAGGTAGAGGTTCTCCATCGCGGGGAGCTTGAGAACATGATCCGCGACGAAGCCCGCGATGCTCAGCGCGATGAGCGCGAACACACCATCATCGACCGACGCGCTGGATGACTTCTCGGACGCCACGTTGAGGGGAGCGACTGCACACCAGTCGCGCCCTCACCGTCAAAGAAACCGCAGGATGGGAGTGCCCCGCGAAGAGCGCGGGGAGAGAGACACGGAGCGACGGAGCGTCACTCCTTGATGGCCTCGGCGCCGCCGATGATCTCCATGAGCTCCTTGGTGATCGCGGCCTGGCGGGCGCGGTTGTACTGGAGCGTCAGGGTGCTGATCATCTTCTTGGCGTTGGTGGTCGCGTTGTCCATCGCCGTCATGCGGGCGCCGTGCTCGCTCGCGCTCGAGTCGAGCATCGCGCGGTACACGGCCGTCTCGACGTACATGGGCAGAAGGCGCTCGAGCAGCGCCTCGCGCGACGGCTCGTAGATGAAGTCCACGAGCGTGCGGGGCCCCGCGTGGGCCTCGTCAGCCGTCGCCGTCGAACCCGCGCCCGTGTCGATGGGCAGCACCTGCTGGAGCACGGGCTTCTGGCTGATGGCGCTCTTGAACTCGCTGAACAGGAGCAGCACCTGGTCGAACTCGCCCGACGTGAACTCGTGGATGAACACCCGCGCGATCTCGTCGGACTTCGCCTTGTTGCCCTCGGGCAGACCCGTGTACTCGTGCGCGATCGTGGCGCCGCGGCGACGGAAGAAGTCGCGTCCCTTGCGGCCCACGGCGGCGAGCGAGACCTCGAGGCCCTGCTCGGTGAGCTCGCGGAGCTTCGCCGTGGCCATGCGGATCATCGTGGAGTTGAACGCTCCAGCGAGGCCGCGATCGCTCGTGAAGACCACGAGCAGCACCTTCTTCACCGGGCGCTCGGCGAGGAGCGGGTGAACGTTGTCGTCAGCGCCTCCGCTTGCGCCGCGGGCCACCGAGCGGAGCACCTCGACGGTGCGCTTGGCGTACGGGCGCAGCTCTGTGATGCGCTGCGTGGCGCGGCGCAGTCGAGCCGCCGCGACCATCTTCATGGCGCGGGTGATCTTCTGCGTGTTCTTGACCGACGTGATGCGTCGGCGAATGACTTTCAGCGACGGCATGAGGCTCCTCGATGGATGTGCGCGCGGTCAATCCCCGCGCGCGAACATCACTTCTGCGTGCTGAAGGTCTGGTCGAACGCTTCGAGGGCCTCTTCGAGGGCCTCGTAATACGCGGCGCGGTTCTTCTCGGTGAAGGTCGCGGGCGAGACGGGCTGGCCCCCCTTGCGCTTCTTCGCCAGCGGGATCGCCTTGAGCAGCGAGGCGTATTTGGCGTCGAGGAAGGCGTAAAGCTCCTTCTCGTAGCGCCCGAGGTCCTTCACGGCGTACTTGTCGAGGAAGCCGCGCGACGCCGCGTAGATGATCGCGATCTGGTACTCGACCCCGAGGGGCACGTACTGGTTCTGCTTGAGGATCTCGACGAGGCGCTCGCCGAGCTTGAGCTGGTCCTGCGACGCCTTGTCGAGGTCCGACGCGAACTGCGCGAAGGCCGCCATCTCGCGGTACTGCGCGAGCGTGAGGCGCAGCGTGCCCGCGATGGCCTTCATGAACGGGATCTGCGCGTTGCCGCCGACGCGCGACACCGAGATGCCCACGTTGATGGCGGGACGGACGCCCGAGAAGAACAGGTCGCTCTCGAGGAAGATCTGCCCGTCGGTGATCGAGATCACGTTCGTCGGGATGTACGCCGACACGTCGCCGGCCTGCGTCTCGATGATCGGGAGCGCCGTGAGCGAGCCGCCCGTGCCCGGGAGCTTCTTGAGCTCGTAGGCGTCCTTGTCGGTCATCTTGGCGAGGTGCTCTTCGCCGTGCGCCTTGCCGAGCACGCCCACGTGCACCTTGCCGTCGACGCCCTTCGAATCGCGCGCGACGTCCGCGCCCTTCTTCACGATCACGAACTCGTCGGCCATCTTGGCGGCGCGCTCGAGCAGGCGCGAGTGGAGATAGAACACGTCGCCCGGGTAGGCTTCACGACCCGGCGGACGACGGAGGAGCAGCGAGAGCTGGCGGTACGCCACGGCCTGCTTCGAGAGGTCGTCGTACACGATGAGCGCGTGCTCGCCGTTGTCGCGGAAGTGCTCGCCGATCGTGACGCCCGTGTAGGGCGAGATGAACTGGAGCGGCGCCGACTCGCTCGCGCCCGACGTCACGATGGTCGTGTACTCCATCGCGCCGTGCTCCTGGAGCCGCGTCACCACCTGCGAGACCGTCGACTGCTTCTGGCCGATGGCGACGTAGATGCAGTGAACGCCCTTACCCTTCTGGTTGATGATCGCGTCGATGGCGACGGCGGTCTTGCCGGTCTGACGGTCACCGATGATGAGCTCGCGCTGACCGCGGCCGATGGGGATCATCGAGTCGACGGCCTTGAGGCCCGTCTGGAGGGGCTCGTTCACCGTCTGGCGGACGACGATGCCCGGGGCCTTGATCTCGATGCGGCGGCGCGTCGGGGTCTCGATGGGCCCCTTGCCGTCGATGGGGAGGCCGAGCGCGTTGACCACGCGGCCCGCGAGCGCCTTGCCCACGGGCACGTCGGCGATGCGGCCCGTGCGCTTGACGAGGTCGCCTTCCTTCACGGCGGTGACCTCGCCGAAGACGGCGACGCCGACGTTGTCCTCTTCGAGGTTGAGCACGATGCCCATGAGCTGGTTCGGGAACTCGAGCAGCTCGCCCGCCATGGCGCCCGACAGGCCGTACACGCGGGCGATACCGTCGCCCACCGTGAGCACGGTGCCCGTCTCGCTCACCTCGACGGCCTTCTCGTAGGTCTGGATCTGCTTCTTGATGATCTGGGAGATCTCTTCGGCGCGCAGTTGCATCGTGTGCCTCGGTCTCGTGCCGCCCTACGCGCTCATCGGCGTCGGGCGCTCAGTTGCGTTGAGTGAAAAATCAGTTGGAGGCGGCCATCTGGCGGAGCTCGTCGAGCCGCGCCCTCAGGCTGCCGTCGTAGACCTTGTCGCCGATGCGGGTGACCATGCCCCCGATGAGCGACGCGTCGACCTTGTGCGTGATCGCCACGGTCTTGCCCGTGAGCTTCTCGAGCGCCCCGCGGACCTTCTGGAGCTGCGTCTCGTTGAGCGGCGTCGCGCTCGTGACCTCGGCCTGCACCTTCCCCGCGCGCTCGTCGCTGAGAGAAGAGAGGGCCTCGGCCACGGCCGGGAGCATCGCGCCGCGGCGGCGGTCCGTGAGGAGCAGGGTGAAGTTGCGCGCCGTGGGCGACACGCCGACGCGCGTGAGGATGTCGTTCATCACCGCGCGGCGAGTCTCCTGCGCGATGACGGGGTTCGAGAGGAGCACGGAGAGCTCGTGGCTCGAACGCACCACGTCGGCGAGGTTCTTCACCTCGCGGGTGAGCGCGTCGAGGCGGTTCTCCTCGACGCCGATCATGTAGAGGGCCTTGGCGTAGCGCCGGGCGACGGGGGTGCTCACGCGCTCGCTCCTCGGTTCGACTGCGTCTCGCGCTCGATGGCCTGGACGAACTCGTCGACGAGCCTCGTCTGGTCCGCGGGCGTCACGTTCTTGCGCACGGTCTCCTCCGCGGCGCTCACGGCGGCGAGCACGGCCTCGCGGCGCAGCTCTTCGCGGAGCGTCCGCATCTCCTGCTCGATCACCATCACGCCCTCGGCGCGCATCTTCTCGCCGCGGGTCTGCGCCTCGGCGATGATGCGGTCGCGCTCGGCCTCGCCCTGCTTGACGAAGTCGGCCTTGAGCGCCGCGACCTCGCCCTTGAGGTTCTCGAGGCGGTCGCTGTACTCGCGGTGCAGCGCCTGGGCCTCATCGTGGAGGCGCTTCGCCTCCGCGATCTCGGTCTCGACCGCCGCGCGACGCGCGTTGAGGGCGGGGTTCACCTGGCGCTTGACCGCCATGTACCCGAGCACCACCAGGATCGCGAAGTTGATCAGCGGGCCGATGAAGGGCGGCGGACCCTTGATCTCGCCGTGCGCGGTCACCACCGGCGCGGGCGAGGGGTTCGCCATGTTGAAGGGCGCCTCGGGGGCGTGAAAGCCCTCGGTGAGCCCGTGCTCTTCGTGGTTCTGCGCGGGGCCTTCGTGCTCACCCGAGGGCGCTCCCTCGGAGCCGTGGTCCTGCGCGTAGGCGGCCGGCGCGGCGAGCGCCAGGGCGATGGCGAACGTGATGATCGAGCGCTTCACGAGCGCACCTCCCGACGGAGAACCTTCGTCGCGATGTCGGTCGCGAGCGAGGGCACGAGGGCCATGATCTCGCCGCGGACCTTGATCTTCTGGGCGGCGATCTCGGCGCGCTGGCTGCCGACCTGGGCGTTCACCTCGTCGCGGACCTTCGCGGTGAGCTCGGCGTCGCGCTTCGCCCCTTCGGCGCGCAGGGCGTCGCGATCGGCCGCAGCAGAGACGCGCGCGGCGGAGAGCTCCTTCGTGAGCTTCTCGCGGAGTTCCTTCGCGTCGTGTTCGAGCGAGGCGGCGAGCTTGCGGGCTCCCTCGGTGCCAGCCTCGCGCGCCTCGATGAGGTCGATCATGGGCTTCCACAGCACGGCGCGGAGGAAGAAGAACAACGCCAGCCACACGCCGAGGTTCAGCAGCAGGGTGACGTCGATGTTGATCAGCGGTCGCTCGTTGGCGACGAGCAGCAGGAACGGTGCGGGCATGAAGGGCTCCGGCGGGGGACGACACCGCGTCGAGCTTCGGGCAATTGAGGTGTTTTCGTGAAACACCCGATGCGCCGATCCCTCGAACGCGCGCGCTTCTAACACCCCCGTCGATGGGGGGTCAAGGCAATGGGAGTCAATGGGGGGCGAAGTGACCGCGGGCAACCCGCGTAGACGCGCGAAAGCGCGGGGTGAGCGCCTTCAGCGGCTCGACGTGGCGTTCGGCGGAACCTGCGCGCCGGCGGGGGTGGTCGCGGGCGTGGGCAGGGTGTTGATCGCGAGCTGACGCTCGACGCGCGTGCGGAGGTTGTTCGCCACCGTGCGCGCCGCGTCGCGCATCTCGCGGGTGAACACCGACGAGGGGAAGGGCAGCCGCGGCAGGGCCAGCACTTCGAACACCACGCGCGTGCGGGCCTCGGGGCCGGGGATGCGCTCGATGACCGAGCGGGTCTCGAAGCGGTCCATGTTGCTGTCGACGGTCTGACCCACGAGGTCGACGCGGTCGGCCTGACGGCGCGCGTCGATGCGGAGCAGCGCCCAGATCACGCCGAGCGATCCGCCGAGGGGCACCTGCACGTAGACGTCGGTCGCGCTGCGGTTGCGACGCACGACGCGGCTCTCTCGCACGTGCGGCATGAACTCGCTGTAGCGCGTGTAGTCGGTCATCGCGCGCACGACCACGTCCATCGGCGCGTCGATCACGGTCTCCGAGCGGCCCCTCCGCACGAGGAGCCCTTCGACGGGGACCTCGGTCACGGTGACCACCTCGGGCTGCGCCGCGGGTCGAGCGGGCGTCGCGGCAGGCGTCTCTCTCGGCGCGGCGGTGGCAGCCGCGGTCGCTACGGTGGCCGTCGCGGGAGCCACCGCGGGGTTCACGCCCTGCGCCGCGCTCTCTGCGCTCGCGAGCGCCCCCATGAGCCCGAGGGTCGCAGCCATCACGTGGCGATGAGAGAGCGGTTGCTTCATGCGCGCGAGTCCTTTGGTTCGGAGCGTTGCGTCGACGGAGGTTTCGCGGCGCCACCACCGCCGCGAGTCGACGCGGATCGTGAGGGTGCCGTGATCGGGCGGGGTCTGCAAGTGGGCGACCACGCCGCGGTGCGTGCGTAATGACTTACGCGTTCAAGCCTCGCCGCGAGTGCTGTAGTGTGGCCGTTGATGCGTACCAGCGAAGACTCTGCTCAAGCCTTCCTCTCAGGCAACTTCGCGCCCGTGCGTCGCGAGGTCGACGCCGACGATCTCACGGTGATCGGCGAGATCCCGCGCGACCTCGACGGCGTGTTCCTCCGTAACGGACCGAACCCGCAGTTCGATCCCGAAGGCGCCTATCACTGGTTCGACGGCGACGGAATGATCCACGCCGTGCGGCTCTCACGGGGCCGCGCGTCGTACCGCAACCGATGGGTCCGCACGCGCCCGTGGCAGCTCGAACACGAAGCGGGTCGCGCGCTCTGGGGCGGCCTCGCCTCGCCGCTCTCGACCGATCCGCCCGAAGGGATCCTCATCAAGCACACGGCGAACACCGCGATGATCCACCACGGATCGAAGCTCCTCGCGCTGATGGAGGCCACGGGCGCCTACGAGCTGCGCCTCCCGTCGCTCGACACCGTGGGGCTCTACGACCTCGACGGGTCGTGGCCGCTGCCCTTCACGGCGCACCCCAAGATCGACCCCGCGACGGGCGAGATGATCACCTTCGGGTACCAGTTCTGGCCGCCGTTTCTCACCTACGGCGAGGTAGCGCCCGACGGAACCCTCACGCACGCCGCGGAGCTCTCGCTGCGCGCGCCCGTGATGATGCACGACTTCGCGATCACCGAGCGCTACGCGGTGATCATGGACCTCCCGCTGGTCTTCGAACACGAGCGCATGAGCGAGGGGCGCTTTCCCATCGTGTTCAAGCCCGAGATGGGGTCGCGCTTCGGGGTGCTCCCGCGCGGTGGAGGCGACGCCGACGTGCGCTGGTTCGACGCGCCGTCGTGCATGGTCTTCCACACCGCCAACGCGTGGGAAGAAGACGACTCCGTGGTGCTCGTCGCGTGCCGCATGGAGCGCACCGACGTGCTCTCGAACGCCGTCACGAACGAGGCCGTTCCGTCAGAGACCGGGAAGCTCCATCGATGGCGCTTCGACCTCTCGACGGGCGCAGTGCACGAGGAGCCCCTCGACGACGTGGGCAGCGATTTCCCGCGCATCCACGACGGCGTGACGGGCGCTCCCACGCGCGTGATCTACACAGCGCGCGTCGACCCCTCGCGACGCGACGGTCGCCCGTGGATCGACGCCGTGCTCAAGTACGACCTCTCGACAGGCAGCTCCGAGGCCCACACGTGGGGGCGCGGACGCTACGGCGGCGAAGCCGTGTTCGTGCCCCGCTCTCCCTCGACGAGCGAAGACGACGGCTACCTCATGACCTTCGTCTGGGACGAGCGCGAGCAGCGCAGCGAGCTCGTGATCCTCGACGCGCGCTCGCTCACGCAGCGCCCCCTCGCGCGGGTGATCATGCCGCAGCGCGTGCCCTTCGGCTTCCACGGTCTGTGGGTCGGCGCGGAGGCTTTCGAAGCACGGTAGAGACCTCACAAAAGCCCTGCGTCATAGCTCTTTGGGGTACACTCGGGCGATGAGCTCACGCTGCCCGATCTGCCAGGCCGAGGTCACCGCGAGGCGCCCCGAGAACCCCGCGTTCCCCTTCTGCTCGGTGCGCTGCCGCACCGTCGACCTCGGGCGCTGGATCGGCGGCGCGTACAGCATCCCCGTGCGTGACGAGGCCCCCACCGAAGAGGACCTCGCCGCCGTCGTGAGGCGGCCGTCATGAGCGCGCGGAGCCTCCTCGCGGTCGCCGTCACGCTCGCTCTCTCGCTCGCGTCGGGCGCCGCGTACGCCCACAAAGACTCGAGCACCGACACGCCCTTCGTCGACGCGCAGGTGGGCTTCGCCTACAGCAACGTGCTCGCGTTCTCGAACGACGCGCTCCTGCCCGGCGTGAACGAGTCGCGCGAGTGGGGCAGCCACTTCGGCGGCACCCTCGGGCTGCGCTTCGGCCCCGTGGCCTTCGGCGCGCACAGCGATTTCTCGCGCTTCACCTCGTACGACATCGGCACGCTCGGGGGGATGGTCGAGCTGCGGCTTCCCATCCCCGTGGTGCAGCCCTACGCGCGCGTCGGCTTCGGCTACGCGTGGCTCGGCGACCTGCGCGTGTCGAGCTCGCTCGCGCACTGCAACCCCACGTCGACCTCGACCTCGTGCCCCTCGGTGCGCGGCTGGGCGCTCTCGGGCGGGGCAGGTGTCGACTTCTGGCTCGGGCGCTACTTCACGCTCGGCGTGGGCCTCGACGTCTACGTGCTCAACCTCACGCGCAGCGCCTCACCGACCACCATCAACTTCGAGCAGACCGGAGACTCCATCGGGCTCCAGCTCGCGGGCTCGGCGCAGCTCGGCTTTCACCTGTAGCTGCTTCGTCACAAGCCCTTCTTCAGCCGCGCGTCGCGGGCGTGACGCTCCTGCGGGTGCTCGTTGTACCAGGTGTCGACGCTCTCTCGCGTGAGCTCGACGACGAGCGTCCCCTCGCGCTCGATCTTCGCCTGGCAGCCGAGGCGCGAGGTCAGCTCGACGCCGAAGGCCTTATCGAGGATGTCGAGCTCCTCGTCTTCGGCCTCGCTCAGGAGCTTCGATCCCTCGCGCACGTAGACGTGGCAGGTCGAGCACGCGCAGACGCCCCCGCACGCGCTCCCCTCGGGGACGTGTCCCTTCTGCGCGGCCTGGAGGATGCTCGTTCCGACGGGGACCTCGACTTCGACGGTGCCCGCTTCGGTGTTGAGAAAGCGCACGACGCTCATCAGATGGTCCTCTCTCAGTGCGCGTGATCGTGGTCGTGGTCGTGGTCGTGGGCTTGAGGCTCCACGAGGTGCGGGTGCGCGGGTCGATCCTTGAGCTCGCTCTCGAACTCCTGGAGCTCGTGGCCTGACATGGCCCGCTTCACGGCGCGGTTCATCCTGCGCTCGGCGAGCGGGAGGGCCGCGCGATCGAGCGCCTCGGTGCGGAGGTGGATGCCCGTGGAATCACCCTTCTCCACGGCCTTTCGAAGCGCCGCGAGGGCGCCGTCGAGCTCGGCGCGCTCGTCTTCGTCGAGGAGGTCTCCGTCGAGCGAGAGAGCTTTGTTCGTCGCGGCGATCACCTGCTCGGCCTCGACGGTGCGCTCGCGGAGCTGACGCGCGGCGATGTCCTCCTCGGCGTGTTCGAAGGACTCCATGAGCATGCGCTCCACGTCGTCGGCTTCGAGTCCGTACGAGGGCTTCACCTCGACGTGCTGCTCGACGCCCGTGGTGAGCTCCTTCGCGGTGACCGAGAGCAGCCCGTCGGCGTCGACGCGGAAGGTCACCTCGAGCCTCGCGGCGCCCGCGGGCATCTGGGGGATTCCCTTGAGCGTGAAGGTCGCGAGCGAGCGGTTGTCGGCGGCGAGCTCTCGCTCGCCCTGCACGACGTGGATGACGAAGCCCGTCTGCTGGTCGGAGTACGTGGTGAAGAGCTGCGCGCGCCCCGCGGGGATCGTGGTGTTCCGCGGGAGGATCTTCTCGGCCACGCCGCCCATCGTCTCGATGCCGAGCGAGAGCGGGATCACATCGAGAATCAGCGCGTCCTCTCGGGGCCCCTCGCCCGCGAGCATGTCGGCCTGGAGCGCGGCGCCCGCGGCGACGACCTGATCGGGGTCGATGTCCGCGAGGGGCTGACGCTTGAACAGTTCGGCTACGAACGATCGCACGAGCGGAACGCGCGTCGAGCCGCCCACGAGGATCACCCCGTCGAGCCCCTCGGGCTTCACCCCCGCGTCGCGAAGCGCCCTTCTGCAAGCCGGTCCGGTGCGCTCGACGACGGGGCGCACGAGCGCGTCGAAGGCGTCACGCGTGAGCGTCTGGGAGAACTCCGTTCCGTCGTCGCGCGCGATGGCGAGCGTCGTGGTGCTCTCCGCCGTGAGCTTGTGTTTGGCCGCGCGCGCCGCGTCGAGCGCCCTGCGTACGAGCCCCGGCGAGGCCGCGTCGAGGTCGGTGACGCCCATCTCTCGGAGCGCTGCGGTGGCGACGGCGCGGTCCATGTCGTCGCCGCCGAGCTGCGAGTCTCCGCCCGTCGAACGGACCTGAAAAACCCCGTCGTCGAGCGAGAGGATGGTGATGTCGAAGGTGCCTCCGCCGAGGTCGTAGACGGCGAAGGTCCCCGAGGTGCGTCCCTTGTCGAGGCCGTACGCGAGGGCCGCGGCGGTGGGCTCGTTGAGGAGGCGCAGCACTTCGAGTCCGGCGAGGCGCGCGGCGTCGCGGGTGGCCTGTCGCTGCGCGTCGTCGAAGTACGCGGGCACGGTGATCACGGCGCCGCCCACGGTGCGGAGGTGATCTTCGGCGCGGTCCTTGAGCACCTTGAGGATCTCGGCCGAGACCTCGACGGGGGTGACCTCGCGACCGCGCACCATGAAGCGCACGGTGTTGGACTCGCCCTCGCGCGGCGAGACGAAGTCGTAGGGGCCGAGCCTGCGGGTCTCGGGATCATCGGCGCCGCGGCCCATGAAGCGCTTCACCGAGACGAGGGTCTCGCGGGGATTCTCTGCGGCGAGCGCGCGCGCGTCGTCGCCGACGATGACGCTGTGGGGGCCGTAGTGAACCACGCTCGGGAGGAGCGCCGAGAGGTTGCAATCGGTGATGCACTCGGGGCGACCATCGACGACGTAGGCGACGAGGGAGTTGGTGGTCCCGAGGTCGATGCCGATGGGGACCGCGCGGGCCTTGGGGTCGAAGATCTGCAAGAGGGCCATGATGAGAGCTCAGCCGATCGTTGGGAGAGATTTGAGTTCGCAGAGAGAGGCCACGCGCGAGGGTCACTCGTCGAGGGCGTCGGCCTCTTCCTGGAAGCGCTTGTAATACCGGAGCTTCACGACGGCGTCGCGGGCGCGCGAGAGCTCCTTCGCGTCGATGGGTCCCTCGCGATCGAAGACCTCGGCGACGACGCGCTCCTCGGCGGCGACGTGAGCGTCGACCTGCGCGCGAAGCGAGGCCACGCGCTCGGGCTTCGTGCGAACGGCGTCGAGCTCCTCGCGAAGCTCCATGATCTCCATGAGGAGCGCGGGGGCGGCGCGCTCCCCTTCACGGATCGAGAGGCCGTGGAGGGCGAGGAGCGCTTGCGCCCTGGCGAGCGGGTCTTTGAGCGCGCGAAACGCGTCGTTGACCGAGACCGCACGTTCGAGCGCCACGCGCCGCTCGCTCGCGGGAGCGTTCACGTAGCGATCGGGGTGAAGGGCGCGCGAGAGGTCTCTGTGACGCTGTTCGAGCTCGCCGGTCGCGAAGGAGAAGCGGGCGGGGACGCCGAGCGTGGCGAAGGGGTCGTTCATCGATGTACCGCGGCGAGGCGCGGGCTCAGACGGTAAAGCTCTCGCCGCAGCCGCACGAGGTCTTCTCGTTGGGGTTCACGAACTTGAAGCCGTGGCCCATGAGCTTTGTCTCGTAGTCGAGGGTGGCGCCGTTGAGGAGCACGAGCGACTTCGGGTCGATGACGACCTTGAGCCCGTCGAACTCGAAGACCTTGTCGCGCGCGCCCGGCTCTTCGGCGAACTCGATCACGTAGCCGAAGCCCGAGCAGCCGCCGCCGCGCACGCCGAGGCGCAGCATCGCCGTCGGAGTGCCGCGCTTCGCGAGCGCCTCCTTCGCCTTCACCGCGGCCTTGGGAGAGACCGAGATCGAGAGGACCTTCTCCTCGCGACGCTCGGGGGTCGCCGCGGGGGTCGACTCGGTTGTCGTCTGCGCGTTCATCGTCGCCGCTCCTCTCAGCCCTGCGCCCGTCGCGCAGCCTGCTTCTTGCGGTAGTCGTCGATGGCGCTCTTGATGGCGTCCTCGGCGAGCACCGAGCAGTGGATCTTCACGGGCGGGAGGTTGAGCTCCGCCACGATGTCGGTGTTCTTGATGGTCTCGGCCTCGTCGAGCGTGCGGCCCTTGAGCCACTCCGTCGCGAGCGACGAGCTGGCGATGGCCGAGCCGCAGCCGAAGGTCTTGAACTTGGCGTCCTCGATCACGCCGCCGTCGCCGACCTTGATCTGCAGCCGCATCACGTCGCCGCACGCCGGCGCGCCGACGAGCCCGGTGCCCACGTTGGGATCTTCCTTGTCGAGCGTCCCCACGTTCCTGGGGTTCTCTGCGTGCTCGATGACCTTGTCGCTGTACGCCATGGCGCGGTGTCCTTCAGTTCGTTGCGAAGACGGTGATCAGTGGGCGGCCCACTGGATGCTCTTGATGTCGATGCCCTCCTTCGCCATCTCGTAGAGCGGCGAGAGGTCGCGGAGCTTCTTCACCTTCGAGATCACCAGGTCGGCCACGAAGTCGACCTCCTCGTCGGTGGTGAACCGCCCGAGCCCGAAGCGGATGCTCGTGTGCGCGAGCTCCTCGTCGACGCCGAGCGCGCGGAGCACATACGAAGGCTCGAGCGACGAGCTGGTGCACGCGCTCCCCGACGAGACGGCCACGTCTTTGATGGCCATCATCAGGCCCTCGCCCTCGACGTAGGCGAACGACACGTTGAGGTTGTTGGGCAGCCGCGACGGACCGTTGAGCGCGGGGCCGTTGAGGTACACCTCGTCGAGCCCCTGGAGGATGCGATTCGCCAGCCGATCACGCTGCGCGCGGATGCGGACGATCTCGTCGCGCCACGTCTTCGTGAGCACCTCGCAGGCCTTGCCGAAGCCCACGATGCCCGTGACGTTGAGGGTGCCCGAGCGCATGCCGCGCTCGTGTCCGCCGCCGTCGATCTGCGCCGCGATGCGCACGCGCGGACGCGAGCGACGGACGTAGAGCGCGCCCACGCCCTTCGGCCCGTAGATCTTGTGCGCCGTGAGCGACGCGAGGTCGACGCCCATCGCGCGCACGTCGAACTCGGTCTTGCCGAGCCCCTGCACGGCGTCGACGTGAAAGAGAACGCCGCGCTCCTTGCAGATCTTGCCGATCTCCGCGATGGGCTGAATGGTGCCGACCTCGTTGTTGGCGAGCATCACCGACACGAGGATGGTCTTGTCGGTGATGGCCTCGCGCACCGACTCGGGCGAGACGATGCCCGTGTTGTCGACGTCGAGGTAGGTGACCTTGAAGCCCTGCTTCTCGAGGCGCTTGCAGGTGTCGAGCACGGCCTTGTGCTCGACCTTCGTGGTGATGATGTGGTCGCCCTTGTCGCGGTAGAACTCGGCCACGCCCTTGAGCGCGAGGTTGTTGCTCTCGCTCGCGCCCGAGGTGAAGACGATCTCCTCGGGCTTGTCGGCGCCGATGAGCGTGGCCACCTGCTCGCGGGCGTAGCTCACGGCCTCTTCTGCCTCCCAGCCGAAGCGGTGCGAGCGCGACGCGGCGTTGCCGAACTTCTCGGTGAAGTACGGGAGCATGGTCTCCAGCACGCGCGGGTCGACGGGCGTGGTGGCGTGGTAGTCCATGTAGATCGGGAGCTTGAGGGCCATGTTCAGGTGATCCTTCGGGGTCACGTCGAGGGCCGCGCGCCGTGGAGACCCGCGACGAGGTCGGGGGCTCCGCAGCCGTGCATTTCACAGTGAGGACAGGCTGAGATGAGGCGCACGGGGTCGCACACCTCGCAGGTCTCGAGGTAGTCGACCGACGACGAGAGCTCGTGGCGCAGCGCCTGGAGCTTCTTGATCTGCGCGTCGGTCTCATCGAGCTTCTGGCGGTAGAGCTCGCGGATGCGCGTCATGGCGCCCGTCGCCGACCCTGAGAGGCCCCACTCGTGGAGCAGCTCTTTGATGTCGGGCAGCGAGAAGCCCATGTCCTGGAGCTTCGCGATCCAGCGCACGCGCACTACTGCGTCGGGGCCGTAGAGGCGAAAGCCGCCTTTGCTCCGCTCGATGGGGTGGAGCAGCCCGAGCTCCTCGTAGAGGTGCAGCGCGCGCACGGTCTTGTTGGTGCGCTGCGCGATGTCACCCACACGCAGAAGGTCACCGGGCGCGACCCCGTCGGCAGACGAAGCCTCGCGCGGCGGCCGAAGCGCCAGCTCGGAGGTCGTGTCTGCGATCGGAAGTCGAACCGTCATAACTCTCACCCATGCGTAAGGGTTGGAGGCTGAACCTCCCCTTACGTAAGGGTATGGTCTCCCGAGGTCAAGCTCTTTTCCGGTCAACTCATCGGGCCAACGATCGTTGCGTGGATGCAACGAACGCTCGTGTAGGGGGTGGCGGCCCGCCACCCGATCGCCACCCTGTCGCCACCCGATCCGCCACCCCTCGATCTCGCGAAGTGCTTATTTTATAGTCTTTCGTGAGAAGGCACGGAGGCTGATGGGCGCCCCCGCATGGGGCCGCTCCCGCTCATCGTCGCCGCCTTTCTGCTCGGGATGACCCTGCCATGGGCGCCGCCTCCCCTCGTAGGCGCGATCGCAGCGGGGGTGCTCGTGGTGGTGGCTCTCGTCGCCCGCGCCCGGAGGGTGCCCTCGTCGTGGGTGCTCCTCGCGGCCGCGCTCCTCGCGGGCGGAGCGCGGCGGTCTTCGCTCGAAGTGCCTGTGTGGCCGAGGGTTCCTGTCGCGGAGGCCGCCCTCGCGCGGGGACGGGTCATCGACGGATGCGCGAGCGACGGCGAGCGCGATCACTGCGTCGTCGAGGTCGATGGCTTCGGGCTCTCGGAGCTTCACCTCCCGCCCGGTCGTTGCGCCGCGATGCCGGGCGACGTGATCGAAGCCGTGGTCACGGCGCGCGCGATCGTCCCCATGCGCAATCCCCCGCGCGATCCGTCGGGGCTCTCGCGCGTGCTGCGAGGGCTACGTTGGACGCTCGACTCCGCGGCGTGTGAGGTTGTCGCACGTCGCGCCTCACCGATGGACCTCGTGCGTCGCGCGGCACTCGTGACCCGTCGCGCGCTCGAAGGCTCCCTCTCGAAATCGCTCTCGGTACAGCACGCATCGCGCGCGAGGGCGCTCCTCTTCGGCGATCGCACGGGGCTCGATACGCGCGAGCACGAGGCATTTCGAGAGACGGGGATGGCGCACCTCCTCGCGGTCTCGGGCGCGCACGTCTCGCTGCTCCTCGCGCTCACGGGCGCGGTGATGCGCGCGCTGCTCACGCGCGCTCGATGGCTCGCCGTTCGCGGAATCGCACCGCGCGTCGCAGGGATTCTCCCGCTCCCGCTCGTGGGCTTCTTCGTCGTGGTGACGGGCGAGGCTCCGTCGTCCGTTCGCGCGCTGCTCACGGCGACGATCACGGCCCTCGCGACGCTCTCGGGCAGACGCGCACACGGAGAGAGCTCGGTGGCGCTCGTGGCACTCGTGATGGCCGCGCGTGATCCGTCGCTCGCGGTCGACGTGGGCTGGGTGCTCTCGGTCGTCGCGTCGTGGGCGCTCGCGCGTGGATCATCAGAGCCCGCGCAAGAAGAGTCCCCGAGCCTCGCGTCGCATCTTCGAAGCGAGCTCGTGGGCGCGCTCTCTGCGAGCGTACGTGTTGGCATCGCGGTCACGCCTGCGCTCGCGTGGCACTTCGGTCGCGCGCCGCTCACGGCCACCGTGATGAACGCCGTCGCTGCGCCCGTGGGTGAAGCGCTTCTACTACCCGCGGTGCTCGTCGCAGCGGCCCTCGGAGCTGTTCTCCCGGTGAGCCTCGCGACGCTCTTTGGAACGCCCGTCGGAGGTCTCCTCGGTGTTCTCTTCGCGCTGCCTTCGGTGGCCATGAGGTTGCCGTTCGCGTCGATCGCGACACCCGCGCCTACACCCGCCGAGTGGATCGTCGCGACGGTCTTCGCCGTGGCCTCGTGCGGTCGCTCACTGCGTCAGACGCTCGCGCTCGCACTCATGTGCGCGCTCTCGCTCGGCGCGCTGGAGGCCATTCATCGTCACGGGCTCCATCCACGCGGAGTGCTGCGAATCACGGCCATCGACGTCGGTCAGGGAGACGCGATCGTGGTCGAGCTCCCCGACGGAGAAGCGATGCTCGTCGACGGCGGCGGAGCGCTCACAGGAGGCCCCGATCCGGGTGTGCGCGAGGTGGTTCCGTGGCTCGCGCTTCGAAGGCGCGATCACCTCGTTGCGGTGGTGCTCTCTCACCCGCATCCCGATCACGCGGGAGGTCTCCCCGCGGTGCTCCGCGCGCTCCGTGTCGACGCGCTCTGGGACACCGGCCAGGGCCGTTCGCTCGGCTTCACGGGCGCCTACGGAGAAACGCTGCACACAGCTTCAGAGAAGCACGTTCCGGTGGTCGGACCGGGTGTGCTCTGCGGTCCTCCAAGGCGCTTTCACGGAGCCTGGATCGAGGTGCTCGCGCCGTGCCCTTCGGCGCTCGACGAGACGCCCCCCAACGACGCGTCCTTCGTGATCCGCATCAGCGTCGGACGCGCCTCCGCGCTCCTCCCCGGCGACCTCGAACGCGCGGGAGAGTCGCTGATCCTCTCGCGGCTCGGTCGCGTCGACGTGCTCAAGGTCGGTCACCACGGGAGCGCCACGTCGAGCACCGATGGCTTTCTCGACGTGCTCCGTCCGCGCGTGGCGCTCGTGAGCGCGGGGCATCCTTCACCCTTCGGTCATCCTCACCCCGCGGTGCTCGCGGCCATGCGGCGTCACGGCGTCGACCTCCGTCGCACGGACCTCTCGGGCGCCGTCACCGTCACCCTGCGCCCCGACGGCGGTGTCGAGTGATCCGCGCGTTGCGATGCGACGCCGCGAGGAACTATCCTCCGCGCCTCCCAATGCCCACGATCGAGTACGAGCCCGTCATCGGCCTCGAGGTGCACGCGCAGCTCCGCACGCGCACCAAGATCTTCTGCCGCTGCCTCTCGGCCTTCGGCGCTCCGCCCAACACGCACGTCTGCCCGACGTGTCTGGGCCTCCCCGGCGCGCTCCCCGCGCTCAACCGCGAGGCCGTGGTCATGGGCGTGCGCGCGGGCCTCGCGCTCGGGTGCTCCATCCGCCGCGTGAGCGTCTTCGCGCGCAAGAACTACTTCTATCCCGATCTCCCGAAGGGCTATCAGATAAGCCAGTTCGACGCGCCGCTCTGCGAAGACGGAGCCATCGAGGTCCCCATGCCCGACGGCGCCTCGCGCACGGTCCGAATCCAGCGCGCCCACATGGAAGAGGACGCTGGCAAGAACATCCACGGCGGCGTCGCCTCGCAGGGAGTCTCGCTCGTCGACCTCAACCGCGCGGGCGTTCCCCTCCTCGAGATCGTGAGCAGGCCCGACATCCGCTCGGCGCTCGAAGCCGCGGAGTACCTCCGTCAGCTCCGCGCGGCGCTGATGTTCGTGGGCGTCAACGACGGCAACCTCGAAGCGGGCTCCTTCCGCTGCGACGCCAACATCAGCGTGCGCCCGCGGGGAGCCGAGACCTTCGGCACGCGCGTCGAGATCAAGAACATCAACTCGTTCCGCTTCGTGCAGAAGGCCATCGAGTGGGAGGTCACGCACCAGATCGCGACGCTCTCCGCGGGCGGTCGCATCGAGCAGGTGACCAAGACCTGGGACGACACCGAAGGCCGCTGCAACCTCCTCCGCAAGAAGGAGGGCAGCGATGACTACCGGTACTTCCCGGAGCCCGACCTGCCTCCGCTGCGGCTCACCGACGACTTCGTCGAAGAGATCCGCGCGGGGCTCCCGATGCTCCCCGCGGCGCGGCGCGCGCGCTACGTGAGCGAGCTCGGGCTCACGGCCAACGACGCGAAGGTCATCACCGAGCACCCCGCCCTCGCCGACTTCTTCGAAGCCCTCGCGGCGCGAACGGGCGACGCGAAGCGCGCGGCCAACTGGGTCTGCAACGCCATCAAGACGGGCTTCGCGAGCGACGGACTCGCGGCGACCTTTCCGGTCACGCTCGATCAGCTCGCGGGTCTCTTCGCGCGCCTCGACGACGGGACGCTCTCGGGCAAGCTCGCCAAGGACGTCTACGCGCAGATGGCGAACACGCGCGACACGGCCGACGCCATCATCGAGCGCAACGGGTGGAAGGTGCTCACCGATCCCGCGGCGATCGAAGCGGCGTGTCGCGCGGTGCTCGACGCGAACGCGAAGCAGCTCGCGGCGTACCGAAGCGGCAAGCGCGGCCTCGCGGGGTACTTCAAGGGCGAGGTGATGAAGTCGACGGGCGGTCGCGCAGACCCGAAGCTGCTCGACGAGGTGCTCTCGAAGCTGCTCGAAGGGGGATGAGAATGGGTGCATCGGAGAAGGGCCTGCGTGAGCTCGATGAGGTGTTCGACGACCTCGACGCGCTGCTGAAGAACGCCGACGTCGCCGACGCGCTCTCGTCGCGCGGCGTGAACATCTCGATCGCGCTCACGGCCGCCTGGGGGCTCCGCGCGTACCTGCACGGAGACAAGACCACGGCGATCGAAGACCTCTCGACCGCGGCGGAGGAGATCGCGTCGCGGGCGGGCTCTTCGAAGGCCTGATACCACCGTCACGTTCGCGGCCCCCCTCTCCCACGCTTCCGCGCGCCCTCACCCCCGAGGATCGGCGGCAAGGGCTCCGCCCGTTGTGGGCGTGTCTTCTGGTTCTGCGGGGCCGTGGGCTCGATCTCACGCCGTCAGATGATGGAGCCCTTGCCCCCGATCCTCGGGTGAGGGCGCGCGGAAGCGTGGGAGAGGGGGACTGCGCGAGATGCGCGGTCAGCTCAGGGGGTGAAGCGCAGGTGCCGCTCCGACGCGGCGACCACGTCGGTCGTCGAGAGCGGAACGGGGTGATACTGGTTCTGACGCCAGAGCTCGGCGCCGTCGCGGAAGTGCGCGTTGCCGCGCGTCATGCTCTGTCCGCCGGGGATGGCGTTGAAGGCCTGCGGACCCGTGGGCGTGAGCTCGACGACGAAGCGCTGTGACGCGCCCGAGCCGAAGCCCCACGAGAAGCCGCCGAGGCCGAAGTTCGCCGCGTCGACCACGTCGATGCCGCCGTGCCTCGGAAAGCCCCGCGGGAACATCGTGTCGCGGTCGGGCGGAATCGAGAGCCCCGCGCCCGGCCCCGGGATGATGCTGTCGAACTGCACCGTGTGGAACTGCCCCCAGAGCCACATCGCCATGTCGGGCGACGTGTACGCCGTCGCGAGCCCCGTGAGCGCAGCGTCGAGCGAGCGCAGGAGGATGAGATCGCGCGTCTCGCTCACGTCCGCGGTGGTCATGTCGTCCCAGAGCGCGCTCTGCCCCGTGGCAGCGTCGCGGGTGCGCGCGTCCATCGGGCGTTCGAGGAGGTAGAGGCCCACGCGCAGCCGGTCGATGCCGACGCCGCTCGACTGTCCCTCGTTGAGGGCGGTGAGCTCATCGGTGAAGAGGCCGTTGAGCACCTGCCCCACCCACGCGTGAAAGAGCGTCGTCGCGATGGAGTCTCTGCGCTGCGCGTCGGTGACGCCGGTCTCCACGCCCGAGGGGCTGTCGAGGGTCCACTCGGCGATGCGCCGCGCGGCCTCACGGATGCGGTCCTGCCGCGGACGCAGCGTCGTGGCGAGCGTCGCGAGGTCGCGCTGCGAGCCCGCGGTGGTCCACTCCATTTCGAGCCGCGCCATGGCCTGCGCGAGGAAGGGCCGGTACCGCGCGCCCGCTTCGACCTGCGCGTCGGCCTGAATGGACTTCATGTCGTCGACGGTGACGCGCGTGCCGAGGGCGCGGAGGCGCGTGGTGATGCGCTCGGCGCGCCAGCCCGACGGGTAGTAGCACCCGAGGTACACGGGGGAGTCGAAGGGGTTCCCGTCGAAGGTCACGCCGGCCTGGTCGTTGTTGGCAGTCGCGAGGAAGGGCAGCGTGGCCGAGAGCGTCGCCTGCGGGATGTTGTTGTTCGCGACGTTGCCCGTCCACTCGGCCTCGCCCGTGCCGGGGAGAACGGAGCAGGGGTGCGTGCCCGCGGGGTTGGTGGGCGACCAGGTCATCGCGCCCGCCGCGCGGATGGGGATGTTCGATCGGCTCGTGTACTCGACGTTCCCGTCGATGTCGGCGATGACGAAGTTCTGCGCGCCGACGCCGAACGCGTTGACGGCGGTCTTTCCTTCGGCCGCGGTGCGCGCGTACGCGAGGCTGAGAAAGGCCGTGAGCTCCGTCGTGGGCTGGTGTCCCGTCCACTTGATCGAGAGGGCGCGCGTGCCCGAGCGCGGCATGATCCGACCGTTGCGGATGTCAGGGATGATCGGTCCGTGGTGGGGCACGAACTCGAGCGGCGCCATGTACACGCCGCTGCCCGTGTTCACGGCCTCGGGCATCGTCACGATGGGCACCTGCATGCCGTTGAAGCGCACGGTGTCGGGCTGTCCGCTCGCGCCCGGAGTGACGGTCTCGGCGTACACGTCGGTGACGTCGTAGCCCGCCGTGGTGACGCCCCACGCGAGGCGCGGCGTGAACCCGATGATCACGCCGGGGATGCCCGGGAAGGTGGTCCCTGCGACGTCGACGGCGTCGGGGCCGCGCGTGACCGTGAGGTGGCTGCCCCACCAGATCGCGGGCGACGTGAGCGACAGGTGCGGATCGTTGGCGAGGAGCGCGTGTCCCGTCGTCGAGGCCGAGGGATGCACCACCCAGTTGTTGCTCCCGCGGGTCTCGTCTCCCCACACCTCGGCGAGCTGATTCGAGAGCCTGCGGAAGTTCGCCGTCGCGTCGACCACGCGACGCGGAATCGCCGGCCGATCGACGTCGGGCCTGAACGTGCTCATCGCCCCGGTGGGACGCGGGAGGAAGTTCGGCACCACCGCCACGGGCGACTGCGGCGTCCAGCGGGTGATGTCCGCGAGAAAGCCGCGGCGCGCGGCGCGGGCGGGCTGCATCATCGCGTCGGCGGTCTCGAACACGCGCGTGGCGCGCTCGGTCAGGAGCGTGCTGTCGACGTCGTCGTTGGCGTCGTACGAGAGCGAGTACGACTGGTAGCGACCGATCACGAGCGAGTCGACGGGGGTCCACTCGGGCGTGTCTTGATCGACCACGAGGGCCGTCTCCGAGGGCAGCGTCACCGAGCCGTCGCGCACCTCCTGGAGGTACTTGTTCACGCCGCGCGCGAAGTTCTCGAGGAGCGTCTTGTCACGCCCCGGCATCGTGGCGGCCCACATCGCGGTGGCCGCGCGGCGCAGCCCGAGCACGCGCGCCGCGAGGTCGCGGTCGACGAGCGACGTGTCTGACACGAGCACGCCGAAGCGCTCGGCGAGCGTGCCCGACGCGAGGCGACGGAGCATCTCCATCTGCGGCATGCGGTCGCGCGCCATGATGTAGCCCTGCACCGCGGCGGCGTCGCGCAGGCTCGACGCGTAGACGTGCGGCCACCCCATGCGGTCATAGACGACGTCGACAGGACCATCGAGGCCCATCGAGCGCGTCGCGGCCTCGCTCAGCGGGTGCGCGGCCACGGCGGCGGGGATCCCATCGACGCCACCATCGACGGTGGAATCGCTCGTCGCGTCGCGGGCGACGTCGGCGGCAGCGTCCGTGGTCGGAGCCGGGGTCGAGGTGTTGTCGGAGCATCCGAGCGCGCCGAGCACGCCCATCGTCACGAGAGCCAGGGTTCGCATGGCCGCGGATTGAAACGCAACGGGCCATCGCCTACAAGCTCTCGTCGATGACGAACTCCTCCGAGGCGTTGCGTGCGCTCATCGATGGCGCGGCGGTGGCGAGCCTGGGCACGGTCGACGACGCGGGGCCGTCGGTCTCGCTGGTTCCGTTCGTGGCGCTGCGCGGTCCGACGCGGCTCTTTCTGCTCGTGAGCGAGCTCGCGCCGCACACTGGGGCGCTGCGTCGCGACGCCCGCTGCTCGTG
Source organism: Myxococcota bacterium (assembly GCA_052035985.1). GTDB lineage: Bacteria > Myxococcota_A > Polyangia > Polyangiales > CAISKJ01. The sequence goes on from JBPOHC010000700.1 coordinate 31,366, forward strand.
GATGCTCAACGAGAGTCCGCGCGAGGGAGACCCCCGCAGCAACCACGCCCTCACGCGCGTGCTGGCGAGGGCGACGGCGCGCTTCATCTCCCGCGACGAGGCGCGCACGCTCAACGTTGAGAGCGCGTACAGGGCGAAGTATCCGATCGCCGAGACGCTGCTGGGGCTCAGTGATTTTCACTTCGTCGAGCTCACGACGGTCGAGGGGAGCGCGTCGCTCGTGCAGGGCTTCGGTCGCGCGTTCAACGTGCGTGGTGCTGACCTCGACGTCTTCGAACACGTCAAGGTGAAGTAGTCTCCCGTGTCGATGGTGGTGACGCTCGATCAGGCTCGCGCGCTCGACGCCCTCGCGCGCCACGGGACCTTCGCGAAGGCCGCGACCGCGCTCCGCAAGCAGCACACCGCGGTGCTCTACGCCGTGCGCACGCTCGAGGAACAGACGGGCCTGACCATTCTCGACCGCACGGGGTATCGCACGAAGATCACGGCGACGGGCGAGGCCGTGCTCGCGCAGTGTCGCAAGATGCTCGACGCGGAGCGTGAGCTCGAGGCGCTCTGCGAGGTGATCCGCACGGGGTGGGAGCCGCGGCTCGGCGTGGTGTTCGACGGGATCGTCCCCGCCGACGCGGTGCTGCGCGTGGTGGGCTCGCTCGCGAAGGAGCGCGTCCCGACGAGGCTCACGGTCACCGCGGAGTTCCTCGGCGGCGTTGAAGACGCCTTCGTGCGCGGAGAGGCCGACCTGATGATCTCGGTGCTCCCGCCGCAGACGGTTACGCTCAAGGGCGTCGCGATGCCGCCGCTGCGCGCGCTGCTGGTGGCCCACAAGGATCACCCCCTCGTGGCGAAGGGAGCCGCGGTCACCGACGAAGACCTCAACGCGCAGGTGCTCCTCGTCGTGCGAGGGAGCGATCCACGGTTGCGTCTCAGCACCTCGACGCTCGCGGTCTCGACGGTGGTGAGCCTCAACGATTTTCACGCGAAGAAGACCGCGCTGCTCGAAGGCTTCGGCTTCGGCTGGATGCCCGAGCACCTCATCACCCGCGAGCTCCGCCGCGGCACGCTCGCCCGCGTCCGCTGGAAGGCGGGGAGCACGCACACGTACCACCCCCACGTGTATCACCGCGCCGATCGCGCCCCGGGCCGCGCGGCGCAGCGCGTGATCGACGCGCTCAAGGCGTAGCGATCGCGCCTCCGGTGAACGCATCCGTCCCCGCGTCGAGGCGCGCGTCGAGGGCCATCACCGACGTCATCACATAGCTCCGCGGGACCTTCGCGCCGGGGCCCTGTGACTCCACCGCGTCGAGCGCCGCGCGCGCGAGGATCACCGGCAGCGCGGTGAACTCCACGAAGCCACGCGGAGCCGCCCCCGATTGCAGCGCGCGCACGTAGCGCTCGGCCTCGTCGAGGTCGCGCCGCGCGAGGTCGAGCACCTCACGCCTCGGAACGCCCGCGGGCAGGTACACCCGGCCGTCGCGCGCGTCGTCGTCGGCGTCCTTCGTGATGTTCACGAGCTGGAGCCCCTCGCCGAAGGTCACGGCCCTCGACCGCAGCGCATCTTCGACCTTCGCGAGCGACGGCGCTGCGATCAGAAACAAATCCGTGAGGAGTTCTCCCACGATCCCCGCGACGACGTAGCAGTACCGCGACAGGTCCGCGAGGTCGTGGAGGCGCAGCGATCCGCTCTCGGTGCTCCGCTCGACGAAGCCCGCCATGCCGTGGGT
>JBPOHC010001015.1:0-1679 GCA_052035985.1 Myxococcota bacterium
CCGGGGCGCGTCGAACTCGGAGCGAGGGGCGTGAGCCCGTTGTTCAGCGCGTTCTCGATCTCCGTTGCCGTGGGCTGATCGGAGACGGATCGCTGCACGGTGATCGTCGCGAGTTGAACGCCGTTGAGGTTCGCGGCGGGGTCGTCCGCTTCGCCCACGAGGTCGCCGCCGATGGCGCCGTCACCCGCGACACGTCCAGCCGCGGTCTGCGCGGCCACCGCGCACGGAGGGAGCGCGCTCGCGTAGTGCCACGCGGTCTGCATCCGTGAGGAGTTCATCGTCGCCGCGAAGATGATTCCGTTCTCGTACGTGTCGACCGACGGAACGACGCCCTGTTCGAGGATCTGAATCGTCGGCGCGGCCTGCGCGACGAGAGCGTTCTTCACGCGGACCGCGTTCGTGGAGTCGATGCACGAGCACGCCACGCGGTCGTACTGCCGCGCATCGATCGCGAGGAGCGCGTTGGCGAAACTGTCCTGCGTCGCGCCGAGCGAAAGCGTGATCTCGCTTCCGAGCGTGCCGGTGCCCGACCAGACACCCGTCGTCGCGAATCCCGAGGCCGTCGGCGACGTGGTGATGCGCGTCGGCACCACCGCGCCCGACGCGATGAAGTACGCGTCGACCACGAGCACGTTGCCGCGAGGCCCGGTGTTCTTCGCCGTGAACGTCACCGCGCCGACGCTGTTCTGCGCGTAGTATGGCAGCGACGTGACCGCGTTGACGTAGGTGCAGACCGCCGCCGCGATGGTCGTTGCGGAGTCGCCGTTGACCACGGGCACGTCGATGATGTTCCCGCAGAGCGAGAGGCGCACCGTACCGGCCGCGTTGGCGCTCGTGGCGAACGTCAGAACGGCGCTCGCCGCGGTGCCTGCGGGGTCGGTCACAGCGCACCCGAAGAGCGCCGCGTTGGGCTGCTGTGCGAACGCTGCGAGGGCCATGATGTGCAGTTCGGAACCGAGACCGAACAGCGTCGCGGCGTCGTCGCTCGACGCGATCGTGTACACGGTCTCGACCGTCGCCGTACCCGCGGCCTGCGCGTACGTGGGCGACGAGACGCTCACCGCCGCGGTCTTGTTTCCGAGGAGCATGATCGAGACGGGCGCGTCGCCCGCGCTCGTGCCCACGCCGCCGAGGATGACGTTGAAGGCGACGCCGGGCGTCTTGCGAGACGCGGGCACGCCGGGAACTGCGATCGTCACGACGTCACCTCTTCGACGAGTTGGAGGGCGCCGCGCGCGATGCCGCGCCGCACGTATGAGGTGTCTTCCACCTCGGCGCCTTCGGGGATGATGGAGCGATCGGACGCGCGTCCCACGAAGCGGCCGGGGTGGCCGTCAACGGGGAACAGGGCGTCACCGACCGCGCGAACGCGAATGGTCATGCGGTGCCTCATGGTGTGGTGTCTGCGATGAACTGGACGACGGGGTTTCCGGGCGCGTCGTCGTTGAGTGTGTCTTCGAGGTTCACGTCGCCGCGCACCTCGTCGAGATCGTGGCTATCGTCGGGCGTCGCTGCGAGCGGCGGGAGAAGGCGAGCGGCGAACCTCACCGCATACACGTAGATCCCGTTCCGCACGACCTGCTCCGGCCGCGTCCCGAGGTACTTCAATCGGCGACCTCGATACGTCCCGTCGATCGCGAGAGCGTTCAAGACGCCCTGCACGCTGACCACGAGACGGA
>JBPOHC010000814.1:0-22201 GCA_052035985.1 Myxococcota bacterium
GCGCGCGAGGTCAACCACCTCCGCGGCAACACCCGCGCGATCTCAGCGCACGCGCCCGCAGGATCGTCGACTTCGAGGAGGCTCCTTCGAAGCGCCACGCCGTCGGCGCCCGCGCCGATCGCCGCGAGGGCGTCGTCAGCCGAGAGGATTCCACCGAGCGCGACGAAGGGGACCTCAGGGGCGACGGATCGGAGCTTCGAAAAGCCCTCGCGACCGAGCGCCGGGCCCTTGCGTTCGACATCGCCGAAAGGGCTCAAGAGAAGCACATCGGAGAAGGGCGCCGCCGCGCGGATCGACGCCTCGTCGTGCGCCGCCGCAGAGAGCCTGATCGAGAAGCGCGCGCGCACCTCCGCGGCAGGGAGAGAGCGTCCCGTGAGGTGGACGCCGTCTGCGAGCGAGAGCGTCGCGACGTCGAGGCGGTCTCCGACGAAGAGGGCGCTCTCGGCGTCTGCGGTCACGTCGCGGAGCGCGCGTGCGACGGCGAGGAGGGCGCGGGCGGAGGTTCCATCGGGGCTGCGGAGCCAGACGCATGCGGGGGTGCGCGCGACGACGTCGGAGACGCGGCGGATGAGCGACGTCGCCTCGGTGTGACCGAGGTCGGCGCAGAGCCAGAGCGAGGGGATCGGGCTCACTGCGACGGAGGCTGCGCGGCGAGCGCCACGCGCGCGCGCTCGGCGAAGCGTGACGTGGGATAGCGCTCGATAAGAAAGGTCAGCGTCGCGCGTCGGGCGTTCGCGTCGCCCTGCTGACCGAAGCGCTCGGCGAGCTGCCAGAGCGCTTCGCCGGGGGTCTCCTCGCGGGCGAGCGTCGGAGGCGCGCGCGACGGGCACTGGAGCGGAGCGATCGCCGCGAGCGCCCAGAGTGCGACGACCGCGCGCATCTCACTCGATCGCGAGCGTCGAGGGAGACGCGGCGGCGGCGATGGTGCCTTCGAGGGGAGAGCTCGCGTTGGCGTACATCTTCGCGGGCATGCGTCCGGCGGTGAACGCGAGGCGACCGGCCTCGACGCCGAGCTTCATCGCGAGGGCCATGCGCACGGGGTCCTTCGCGAGCGCGATGGCGGTGTTCATCAGGACTCCGTCGGCGCCGAGCTCCATCGCGATGGCAGCGTCGCTCGCCGTGCCGACGCCCGCGTCGACGATCACGGGGACCTTCACGGTCTCCATGAGAATGCGGAGGTTGTAGGGGTTTCGAATGCCCAGGCCCGAGCCGATGGGGGCGCCGAGGGGCATCACCGCGGGGCATCCCACGTCGACGAGCTTGCGCGCCACGATGGGGTCGTCGTTGGTGTACGGCAGCACGAAGAAGCCCTCCTTCACGAGCACCTTCGCGGCCGCCACGAGGGCCTCGGTGTCGGGGAAGAGCGTCTTCTGATCGCCGATCACCTCGAGCTTCACCATGTCGGTGCCCGCGGCCTCGCGCGCGAGCCTCGCCGTGCGGATCGCGTCGTCGGCCGTGTAGCAGGCCGCCGTGTTGGGCAGGAGCTCTACGCCCTCCTCGCGGAGCATCCCGAGGAGCGAGCCGGTGCCCGTCTGTGACATGTCGACGCGCCGCACGGCGACGGTCACGACGCGCGCGCCGGAGGCCCTGATGGCGTCGCGGCACTGCGCGACGCTCGCGTACTTGCCGGTGCCGATGAAGAGCCGCGAGCTGAAGCTCCGGCCGCCGATCACGAGGGTGTCGTTCATGGGGATCTCTACTGTTCTCGGAGTTCGAGAGAGGTGTTGCGGATCGTGGTGCGAGGCGCGCGGTCACCCTCCGCCGACGAGCTGCACGACCTCGATCGCGTCGCCGTCGGAGAGCGTCACCGCCGTGTGTCGCGCGCGCGGGACGAGCTCCATGTTGCGCTCCACCGCGGCCTGACCGCGCACGCCGATGAGGTCGAGGAGCTCGCGCACCGTGATGCCCTCGGGCACGCGCCGCGCCTCACCGTTCACCGTCACCGACATCTCTGCACGCACCGTCATCGCGCCTCGCGCGGCGCACTATCTTCCGACTCGTCGCGAGCGACAACAGGTTGTTGACGACATGGCGCACCCCTGCGATCGTGCCGCGCGTACACGCTCGAACTCACCAGCGACGCCGCACGTACTGCGGCTCCGCTCGCAATCACGAAAGGATCGATCATCATGCAGGGTGGTGGAGGATATCCCCCGGGCGGTGGATGGCCCCCCGGCGGCGGCGGCGGCGGCGGCGGATGGCCTGGACAGCCCGGTCAACCTGCTCAACCCGACCCCAACCAGGGTTACGGTCAGCCTCAGCAGGGCGGCTTCGGTCAGCCCCAGCAGGGCGGTTACGGTCAGCCTCAGCAGGGGGCATTCGGCGCTCCCCCTCCGCAGCAGGGCGGCTTCGGCGCTCCCCCTCCGCAGCAGGGCGGCTTCGGTCAGCCTCAACAGGGCAGCTTCGGTCAGCCGCCTCAGCAGCCCGCGTTCGGCCAGCAGCCGCAGCAGCCCGCGTTCGGCCAGCAGCCGCAGCAGCCCGCGTTCGGCCAGCAGCCTCAGCAGGGTGGCTTCGGTCAGCCGCAGCAGGGTGGCTTCGGTCAGCCTCAGCAGGGCGGCTTCGGCCAGCCTCAGCAGGGCGGCTTTCAACCGCAGCAGGGTGGCTTTCAACCGCAGCAGCCGCAGCAGGGCGGCTTCGGTCAGCAGCCGCAGCAGGGCGGCTTCGGCGGCGCGCAGAACGCGCTCGCGAGCCTCAGCGGACAGACGGGCGGTGAAGATATTCAGTACCAGCCCGGCCTGAAGACCAAGACCGCGGGGCTCGATCACAACCTCGCGGGCCTCCTCGCGTTCATCACGCCCGCGAGCCTCGTGTGGGTCTTCGCCGAAGACAAGACCCCGCAGAACCGCTGGCTGCGCTTCATGTCGTTCCAGGCGCTCTTCGCGGGCGTGGCCTTCATGGTGCTGAGCGTGGTGCTCGGCATCGTGGGGTCGATCCTCGCGTCGATCGTCAGCGTGCTCGGCACGATCTTCAGCCTGCTCACGAGCCTGCTCTCCCTGGGCTACCTCGTGTTCATGGTCCTCACGGCGCTCAAGGCCCACAAGGGCGAGACCCCGCGCCTCCCCGTCGTCTCGAAGTTCGCCGCCAAGTACGCCTGATCGCGCGCTGCCGCGTGACGTTCGGAGCCGCGCGTTCGCGTGCGCTCCGAGCGTCGCGACGGACGCGCGTGCTCGCCGCGCTCGGTGGTAGTCTCCGCGGTCCCGATGGTACCGCCGCGACGACGTACGCCCGACGAAGAAGAACTCCCCGAGCTCCCGCCCATCGACGGCGACGAGACCTCGGAGCCGGGTGACATCGACAACGACCTCGACGAGATCTCCGACGACGAGACCTCGCTCGACGACGTCGCCTCCGACGACCTCGCCATCGACGAGATCGACGCGCCCGAAGACTCCGACGGCGCGCGCGACGACACCGACGGACCTGTTGATCCCGGCGACGAAGCCGAGGAGATCGACGGCGACGACGGGCTGAAATGGACGGGCGACGACGCGCGCGAGGACGCCGACGACGCGGACCTCGACGAGGTCGAAGCGCCCGTCGCAGAGGATCAAGGCGCCGAGGGGCCCGAGGGCGACGCGACCGATGAGCTCGAGGCGCTCCCGCCGCTCGACGACGACGCCGACGGAGACCGCACGGTGGGCGACGAGGGGCACGAACTGCCGGAGCTCCCCGCGTTCGGATTGCCCGTGCGGCAAGGTGTTTCGGCGAGGTTGCTGCTCGTGGGCGAGGCGCTCGTCTCGGTGCTCGCGTCGACGGGCGTGAGCGTCGGGCGCGACCGGGTCTACGCCGCGGGCGAGTCGCTCATGTCGCTCCCCATCGCGTCGCTCGACGACGCGGGCGCGGTCTTCGAAACGATGCACGGCGTCGACGTCGACGAGCTCTTCTCGTCGGTGATCGAAGACGCCAGCGGCGCGCTCTGGATCGGCGCCCACTCGGGGGCCGTGTGGCGCAAGGCCCGGGCGCGCGACCCGTGGCGCCGCGTCGCGACGCTCTCCGACGGACGCTCGACGGGCGCGGTGGAGCTGCTCCGCGACGGCCGCCGCGTGTGGGCGCTCCCGGCGCTCGGGTCGCTGCACCGCTGCGACGAGGGCCAGCGCTTCGAAGAGACGCTGCCGAGCGACCACGTTCGCCTCGTCGCGGTCGACCCCGCGGGAACGGTGCTCGCGGCCCTCTCGGGGCGACGCGTCGACGCGCTCCGCGCGAGCGCTGACGGGGGCCACACGTGGTCGTCGCTGCGCCTCCCCGAGGAGGTCACCGCGGGCTGCGTGGCGCGCGCGTCGGACGTGTGCGTCGTGGGGCAGTCGTCGCTCGGCGCGCAGGGCTACGTCTCGATCGACGGGGGCGCGTCGTGGGTCGCGTGGCCCATCCTCGCGGGGGCCACGGCGCTCGCGGTGGTCGAGGCCGACGACGGCGACGCGAGGGTGCTCTTCACCGCGCACGACGACGCGACCGACGGCGCGGTGCTCGCGTCCGCGCGCGTCGGCGCGAAGGGAGAGCCCGTGGCGGCGTGCATGCTGACGGACCTCGCGGCGGTGCTCCCGCGCTCGGATCACGACGACGAGGAGGCCGCGCATCGCGTGGAGCGCGTGGTGGTCCTCGACCGCGCGGGCAGGCACGTCGCGCTGGTGACACACCGCGGCGCCGTGGTGCTCGTGAGCGTCGCGGCCGAAGTCGGGTAGTCAGCGCGCGTCGACGGTGACGCCCGCGTCGGCGACGCCCGTGCGGCCGTCGGCGAGGCGTCGCTGGATGGCCGTGAGCGTCTCGAGCTCCCATTCGAACTGCGGTCCGAAGGTGGGGAGCAGCGCGCGGTAGTTGTGGCACTCGTGCGGGACGCCGTAGAAGCCCGGCCACACGCTCCAGCACGTGTCGGCGTTCTGGTGTCGCGCGGTGGGTGAGCAGCGGTCGAGCGTGGGGTGCTCGGCGCGCGCGAAGAGCCCCGCGTCGCAGAGGAGCTGGTACCAGGCCCAGGTGCGGGGGTAGTGGTCGTCGAGGAGTCCGATCGAGAAGCGCATCGCGAAGACGCCCTCGCGGTGTCGCCGCGCGAACTCGAGAAAGAGCTGTCTGCGCGCCGTGGCGCTGCCGAAGGCGGAGCTGAGGTTGACCCCGTTGGGGTGCACGTAGGGGCTGAGAAAGCCCACTGTGTTGAACGCCGCGGGGTCGGCGCGGAGCGCGTGCACGACCTCGACGGCGCCCGACGAGATGCTCTCGATGCCGATCGCGATGGAGGCGCGCGCGTGTCCCGGGAGGTACGTCGCGAGCAGGTGCTCGGGCAGCTCGCGGCCGATGAAGGCCCACATCCCGTTGGGGAACTGCTCGCTCGATCCGTCGAGCCCCACCACGATGGGAGGCGCCTCGCCGGGGTGCGCCGCGGCCCACGCGTCGACGCGCGATCGAACCTCGAGACCGCCCGTTCCAGGGATCATCCCCGTGGTGCTCGACGGCGTGAGGAACCACCGCGTGCGGTTGCCGTTGCCGCCCGAGACGAGCATGAGGATGGGCCGCGCGCGCCTCGGGTGATCGAGGTAATCCGCCGGGAGATAGATCGAGTAGCTCGTCGTGCGGAGGACGCGATCGGCCCGTGACTCGTCGGGGACGGGGAGCGCGCAGTCCATCACATGGCTCACGCGCGGCTGCGACTGCCACGTGAGAATGCGCTGCTGATCGTCGAGCGAGGGCGGGTCTTCGCCGCTCGCGCGAGGGAGCTCTCGGTGCCGCTCTGGGACGGGCTCTCCGGGCGCGAGTCGACCGTGAAAGAGGGGCGCCCACTTCTCGAGGTAGGCCGTGCGCGCGAGCCTGTCGGGGAGGCAGTAGCGCCTCGCGTGCTCGACGAAGGGCCACGCGCGCAGGTCTGATTCGCCCGAGGTCGCGGCGTCGAGCGAGAGTGACGCGTCCATCGACAGCACCGTCGCGTCGATGGGCGCAGGCGCGCTCACGTCGCGCGGAATCCGCGCGGGAGTCGGGTGCGTCTCGCGGCACCCGAGTGCTGCGAGCGCGAGGAGCGCCAGCGATCGAACGAGCTGCATCGCGATACGACCCGAAGCGTCAGCGACGCGAGGCCACGGCCCCCGTTCGACGAAGAGGTGCGGAGCCGGGGCGCCCCGTGACGTGCTGCTCGGGGTCGAGGCGCGTGCCGTTGCGCGCGACGATGAAGTGAACGTGGCAGCCGTGCGCGTCGCCCGTGTCACCGACCTCGGCGATCACCTGTCCGCGACGCACGAGCGCGCCCGCGGCGACGAGCGTGCGACGCGTGTGTCCGTAGGCCGTGACCCATCCGCCCGGATGGACGATCGCGACGGTGTTGCCCGAGTTGCCGAAGGCCGCGGAGTACCCGACGATGCCGCCTGCGCCCGCGCGAATGGGGGTTCCGCAGGGGGCGCCGATGTCGAGGGCCTGGTGGCGCCCCTCCTGCGCGTTGAAGCCCTGCGTGGCGATGCCGTTGATCACGGGCCAGAGGTACTTGCGCGTGGGGCGTCCGCGGGCCGCGACGATCCAGTTCACGCGCGGTCGGTCGTGGAGCAGCGCCTCGGCGGCGTCGTGCGTGCCGAGCCCGAGGCGTCGCGCTCGGTTGCGCTCCGCGGGCTTCGGAACGGCGAGGACGGGCGGCGTGCGTGGCCTCGCGGCGGCGCGTCGTACGGGCGCAGCGGGTCTGCGTGCGGTGGTCACCGGCGCGCGTACGGGCGTCGCGGGGCGTCGCGGCTGCGCCTCTGCCGCGCGGGCGACGAGGCCCGAGAGCGCGATGCAGAGGAGCCACCAGGCGGAGCGCACGGGCAATGGATTCGCACCGAGCGCGGACACTGTCAACGTCGCGTCGGATTCACCACCGCGGGCTCACGCGCGGGTCCGCGGGCATCTGGCCAGGGAGGGGCACGCTCGCGAAGCGCTGCGCCGACGAACAGCGCTCGGCGTCGACGACCACGGACACCCGCCGCGGGAGCTCGCGCTCATACGAGAGCCGCTCCCAGGCCGTGCGCGAGGGGACGAAGAGGTCGATGTGGTGACCGCGAATGGCGCCTCCGCCGTCGACGGCGACGAAGCACCCATCGTGGCGCGTGCCGTCGGGGAGGCGCATTCCGCGGAGCTCCGGCAGCTCGACGACGTGACCGATGGGGATGTACCGGCTGTCGACGGCGAGCGCGCGGTAGGGGACGAGCGCGTATCCCTGCACGCCGGTCCCCCAGGGGTACTGGCCCGTGTCGACCTCGATGAAGCACGCGCGGCCGTGGTTGCGCGAGGCCCAGTTGAGGAGCCTGCCGTCCCAGGTGCGTCCGGTGCCTTCCATCGTGAGCGACGAGACGAAGCGCTGGCAGGCCCAGGCCACGGTGGTTCCGCCGGGGTCGAGCACCTGCACCACGCGCTCGTCGGCGTCGTCGGTCGACTCTTCGGCGACCCAGTACTGCGTGAGCTGAAAGCGGCCGGGCATGTAGCGCTCGGCGTGGGCGACGGCGGGCGTGACGATCGCGAGGAGCGCGGCGATGTTCCCGATGGCCCTCATGGCGGCGGCGACTCTACCGCGATCCGTTTCGAAACGCGTAGTACCGTCGCGCGATGCTCACGCCCAACACCGCGCCGACCCCCGCGTGCCCGCACTGCAACGGCCCGCGCCTCGCCGTCACCTGCACCTGCCGCGGGTGCCCCGACCTCGCGTACGCGTGCGAGTGTCAGCGCGCGTCGGACGAGATCCTCGCGCGCGAGGGCGTCTGCGACGGCTGCGCGAGCGCGGGGTGCATCGAGGGCGTCGCGACCTTCACGCGCTGCGTACGGCTGCCTCCCGCCGCGCCCTCGGGCGGGTGATGTCACCGCGCCGTTGAGGCTTGAACCGACGGCGCGCGAGCGCGACGATGCGCCGATGCAGGCACCGCAGCAACGAGGGGCGGAGGCTCCCCCCGAAGAGTCCGCGCGCCATGTCGAAGCCCGCAGCGCGGCGCTCGATCGGTTGCTCTCGAAGGCCGCGTTTCTGGGGCATCGAGAGGGCGACAAGGTCAACGTGTCGTTCACGTCGATCATGCTCGCGCTCTTCGTCTCCGACGACGCGTGCTCGACGTGGGTGAGGGCGACCGCGCCGCAGCTCGCGCTCGGTGTCGAGAACATCGCGCCCACGGGTTCGATCGCGCTCTCGCGCGTCCGAGAGGCAAAGGGCGCCGTCACCGCGGAGGTCGGCGCGCTCACCGCTTCGGCCGAAGCGGTGCTGCGCGCGGCGACGGACCTCGCGGACGCGGTGGGAGCGTCGGCGGTCGATGGCTTCCACGTCTTCGCTGCGTATGTGTTCGCGCCGCCCGGTCACGACGAAGACCTCCAACGGTGGCACTTTCGACGCGAGCGCTGGGCGACGCTCTTCATCGAGCAGGCCGCGATCAGGAGTTCGACGGAGGCCGACGCGTGGCGCTCGATCCGCGCGAAGACGCTCCCTCCTCGCGCGATGAGCCGCAGCGCGACAGACGCGGTGTCCTGGGCTGGCGCGATGGCGAGGCTGAGGCGCCCCGACGGCAAGGACGTCGACGCCGACGCGCTGGTGAGCGGCCTGCTTCTCCACGGCGCGGAGCACAAAGGATCGCACTTCACCTCGTCGCAGCTCCTCGCCGCGCTCGGCGCTCCGACCAAGGAACTCATCCGAGGGGAACAGCCACGACAGAAGGTCGTCGTGAGCTTCGAGGGGCTCACCGCCGACGCGACGGCGCTCGTCGAAGGCGCGGCGTATTACGCGCAGCTCCGCTCCGATGGCGTGGTCCACGTGAGGCATCTGATCGCGGCGGTGCTCTTCGGCCCGCGCGCCGATGTGGGCGCCGTCAGAGCCACGCTTACCCGCGCGGTCGCGATCGGCGTGCTGCGAGACAAGTTCCTCGCGTGGATGCGCGCGGCGGGCGACGACGTCGCAGGCTGGAGTCGGCTGATCGAGGCGTCTCCGCCCGAGGCCGAGCCCTTCGCGGGGTATCACAACGACGACCCGTCTCGCGGAGAGGACCTCCTCGACATCGAGCGAGAGGCCCTGGGGCTCGCGAGGATCCTCGCCGCGAAGCAGGTCGCGCCGCCCCTCTCGGTGGGCCTCTTCGGCGACTGGGGGAGCGGCAAGAGCTTCTTCATGCGCAAGCTCCGTGACGCCATCGAGCGGTGTCGCGCGTGGAGCGTCGAGCGCGCCGAGGCAGGGGGCGACGCGCACTACTGCCAGCGGGTGATCCACATCGAGTTCAACGCGTGGCACTACGCCGACGCGGACCTCTGGGCGAGCCTCGCGATGCAGATCTTCAACCGCATCCACGAGGAGCTCGCGAAGGATGCCGCGAGCGCGCGACGGCTGGGCGAGAACGTCGTGGCGAAGCTTCCCTCGTCGCAGGAGATCATCGCGCGCGGCAACGCCGAGAAGGACGCCCTCGAAGCGCGGAAGCAGAAGCTCGAAGACGAGATCAAGGCGGAGCGCGAGCGGCGCGGTACGAAGACCGTCGGCGTGCTCGAGGCGCTGCGAGACCTCGGCGAGTCGGGGGCGAGCGCCGACGAGATCAGCGCGTGGAAGAACGCGATCAAGGCCGTGGGCATCCCCGAGGCCGAGGTCGACAAGGTCCTCGAGGGCCTCGCCTCGACGAGCAAGCTCACGAAGCGAATCGACAAGCTCTTTCAGGCGCGTCCCTGGTGGTCGGCGCTGCTGTTTCTGCTCTCGGTCCTCGCCGTCGCCGCGATCGTCTATGCGTTGCGGAACAGCGAGGCCGGGATCGGCATCGGCGGGCTCGTCGGCTTCATCACGTCGGCGCTCGCGCTCGGTCGCGAGGCCGAGAAGGTCTTCGCGCCCATCGAAGCGCGCCTCATGAGAGCCACCGCGCTCGAGCGCGAACTCCGCGACCGCGTGACGGGCAAGGAGGCCGCCCTCACGACGCAGCTCACCGAGCTCGAGCGCGAGGTCGCCGCGGTCGATGCCCGCATCACCGAGGCGAAGAACGGCGCGAGCGTTCAGCGCTTCGTGCTCGAGCGCGCCACGAGCGACGCGTATCGACGGCAGCTCGGCCTCGTCGCCACGCTGCACAGAGATTTCGAAGCGCTCGGCGCGCTCCTCGCGAACGAGCAGGAGCCCCACGTCGATCGGATCATCCTCTACGTCGACGACCTCGATCGGTGCCCGACCAACCGCGTGGTCGAGGTGCTCCAGGCCGTGCACATGCTCCTCGCGCTGCCGCTCTTCGTGGTCGTGGTGGGCGTCGACTCGCGATGGCTCCTCCTCTCGCTCGACGACCACTACTCCCGTCAGTTCGCCGACCACGGGGGCGAGCGCTCCGGCGCCGAGCCCCGTCGCAACGTCGCGACGCCGCAGCACTACCTGGAGAAGATCTTTCAGTTCCCCTTCACCCTCCGCCCGATGGAGGGCGACGGCTTCGCGCGGCTCGTCGGCGACATGATTCGTACGAAGCAGGCGCCCGCGGCAGAGGCGTCGCCGCGCGAGCGGCCCGACGTGACAGAGGCGCCGCTGACGACTCCGAAGGGGAGCGAATCGAGGCCGATCGAGGCGACGCCGCCCGTCGCGTCTGCGGTGCCGGAGCGACCGGGGCATGAGCGTACCGCCGAGACGCACGCGTCCGACATCGCGCCCATCGAGCTCAATCACTACGAGGTCGAGACGCTCAAATCGCTCTCGGCGCTCGTGTCGTCGCCGCGCGCCGCGCGTCGGCTTGTGAACGTCTACCAGCACATCCGCGCGACGGCGCTCCCCGGAGATCCCCTCATCGGCGCGCGCGAGGGCGAGGGGGAGTACCGGGCCACGGCGGTGATGCTCGCCGCGATGATCGGTCACCCCGCGGCGAGCACGGAGCTCTTCGAAGCGCTCGTGACGAAGGACGGCGACGCGGCGCTGATCCTGCGTGAGTTCGAGGGCGCGAGCGACGCGGCCGCAGAGCTCGCTCGCGCGCTCGAAGGCTTCGACGACGTGTTCACGGATCTGGCGCTCGTGCGGCGCGCGATCGCGCGCGTGGCGCGCTACTCGTTTCAGACCGGGCGGGTGCTCGCGCTGCTCCAGCGGAAGACGGCCGCCGCGGCGCGCGCTCGCACGCACGCGTAGGGGCGCGCGATCCGCTCAGCGCCGTGTGTCGTTCGCCTCGCTCAACGGGTGCAGACTCCCGGGGCGTCCGCTCGCGAGCGTGTGCTGTGACGGAGCGTCTCGGTGTGGTTCGCTTGCGCGCGGCGCGACGCTCCCTCGCGGCGCGAACATCTCCGCCAGCCCGGCAGAGAGCGCGCGCGACAGACGCGCCTGAATCACCGGGTCGATCGACGCCGCCAGCGCGCGCAGGATGACCCACACGTGCTCCCGCGCGAGCGGCGCGGTCACGTCTTCGCGCGCCTGGGCCCGCGCGAAGAACACTTCGACGTCGTCGTCGGGGCCGTGCGGCGACTCCGTGACGACGCGCGCGAGGCGGTGCGACAGGCACCCTGCGAGCGTCGCGGCGTCGCCCGGCGCGAAGCATCCGGCGAAGGCCGCGAGCACCGACTCGACGGCGCGCGCGGCCTCGTCGCGGTGCGTGAATCCATCGCGCATGGCGCGGTCGACCAGATCCGACAGCGTGACGTTCGATGGCCTCATGGCGTCTCTCCTCTTCACTGACCGCAATCGCAGCATCGCGCGTGCCTCGCGACGGGGGCGCCATCGTCGCGGACACAATGTCGGCGTCGCTCATCCCGTGCGCGTCGACGCGAACGCGCGGACGCGGTCGACGCGCGTGTTGCACCCGGTGATTTCGCGTTCCCTCGCGCAGAAACGGGCGCGCCGCGTCTTGCATCCAATCCAACGGAACCCGACAGGAGGTGCCTCCATGGTCCCTCACACGCATGAGCCCGGCATCGCGCAGGGCGCCACGCGCTTCGAGCGAGGGCTCCGTATCCCCGTCGGCGAGGTGACCCTCGTAGGCGATCTCGCGCTCCCCGTTGATCCGAAGGGCATCGTGCTCTTCGCCCACGGGAGCGGGTCGAACCGTCACAGTCGACGCAACCGCCGCGTGGCGCGCACGCTCCTCGGCGCCGGACTCGCGACCCTCCTCCTCGATCTGATCACGGCGCCCGAGGCCGCGGCAGACGCAGAGACCTTCGCGCTCACGCTCAACCTCCCGCTCCTCGCGAGGCGCCTCGCGGCGGCCACCGCGTGGCTCTCAACAGACCCCACGCTCGCGCCGCTCCCCGTGGGCTACCTCGGCGGAAGCACGGGCGCTGCGGCGGCCCTCGCAGCAGCCGCGATGATGCCCTCGGTCGTTCGCGCGGTGGTCGCGCGTGGCGGTCGAACGGACCTCGCGCGCGAGCACCTCTCCGTCGTGCGCGCGCCGACCCTCCTCGTGGTGGGCAGCGCCGACGCGACGGTGCTCGCGATCAACCGCGCGGACCTCTCTGTGTTGTCTTGCGAGCGCGACCTCGTGGTCGTCGAAGGGGCGACGCACCTCTTCGCCGAGCCTGGCGCGCTCGACGAAGTGGCGCGGCTCGCGGAGCAGTGGTTTCGACGCCATCTGCCGCGCGCGAACGCTGCGGACTGAGCGTCGGTCGTCGCGAACGCGCGCTACTTCGGGAACTTGATCGTCGGCTTCTGCGGGTGCTGTCGGTAGAGCAGAAAGGTGCGTCCGAGCACCTGGGCCACGTCGGCCTTGAGGGCCTTCGCGAGCGCCTCGGCGGCCTCGTGGCGGTCTTCGGTGGCCTCGGGGTTGAGCTTCACCTTCACGAGCTCGTGGTCGGTGAGCGCCTGATCGATCGCGCCGTGGAGCCCCTCGGTCACGCCGTCTTTGCCGAGGTGGACGATGGGTTCGAGGTGGTGTCCGAGCCCGCGGAGGTGGCGGACCTGCTTGCCAGTGAGTGCCATGTTGATCGGTATTTCTAGTGGAATGAGTGAGTAGAGGGGCGCGTGTGTAGCGCGCGTCGGGTCAGAAGGCGTAGCGCATTCCGAGGCCGAAGACATTGAGCGAGGGCTCGTAGGTGCCGCCGTTGACCGTGTACCTCGGCGCGTTGGCGCCCGCGCGGAAGGGCGCCGTGGGATAGAGCCCCTGACAGCTCGCGGGCGAGCGCGGATCGTACGCACAGGGCGTCACTTCGACGGGACCCCAGAACGTGTGCGCGTACACCGCGTCGAGGCGGAGCCTCCCGCGTGTGAGCGACGCGCCGAGCGAGACCGTGGCCTTGTCGGCGTCGAAGGTCAGCACGTTGGTGTACTGGAGCGGCGTCGCCCCCGTGTCGTACGAGAAGCCCGCGCGCGCAGTGACGCCGTAGGAGCCCACGTCGAAGCGGTGCTCGGCGCCGACGCGCACGCTCCAGACGTCCTGGAAGTTGCGCGTGAGCGAGACGTTGCCGACCTCGTAGGTCCCTACGGCGCGCGCGTTCGTGATGCGAATCCCCTGCGGAACAAGGTTGATCGCGTCGTGGACGCTCCACCCCTCCCACACGGCGGCGACCTCGACGCGCGTGGCCTCGGTGGGGCGCACCTCGACGCCGAGCCTCGCGATGGGCGCGAGCGAGAAGCCCACCTGGGCCTGGTCTCCCTCGACGCGCGCGCCGTCGTAGAAGGGCGCCGACGGGAGCCTCACCTTCAGCGTCGCGCCTGAATCCACGGAGATCGGGAGCTGAAACGACGCGCCGATGGAGACCATGCGGTGCGGGTTCACGCGCACGCCGACGTTGCCCGTCGGGGCCGCGATGGGGCCGACAGAGAGCTGCGCGGCGGAGTCCCACTGCGGGTCTTCGGGCGCGCAGGTCACCGTCGCGGGACAGGCCGAGAACGCGAGCTGCGACACGAACGACCCGACGAGCATCTGGAAGCCCGCGCCGAACGACACCATCGGGTGCGGCCTGTACGCGGCCCACACGCCGACCATCGCGAGGAGCGATCCGTCGAGCGTCGTGAGCGTGTACCGCTGCGATGCGTTCGCCGCGTCGCTGTAGGTCGGCAGCGCGGCGTAGGGGGCGAAGGCGCCCGCGGCGAAGCGAAAGTTCCGCACGCCGAAATCGTGCGTGAAGACCAGCGTCGGAATGGGCAGCGGCGCGCCTGATCCCTCGGAGGGCGCGAAGGTCACCGGGGCCATCGCGCCGTCGGGCCTCGCGCTGCGCGTGTACGTGTTCGAGAAGAGCACGAGCGACGCGTCGAGGAGGAGCCCGTTGCCCGCTTCCGTGAGCCCCGCGGGGTTGTACCAGATGGCGTGTCCGTCATCGGCGCCGGCCACGAAAGCGCCGCCGCGACCGAGCGGGCGCACGCCGCGGTCGACGAGGTAGAAGCCGCCCGCGGAGGCCGTCGAGGTGAGCGCCGCCGCGGTGAAAAACGCCGTGAGCGAGAGGGTCGAGCGGATCACTGCGGGAGCCTCCGGTGCTGCACGATCGCGTAGAACTGCTCCATGCCGCGGCGGTCGTCGCTGAAGAACTCCGCGACGTTGAGGAGCACCGCGCGGAAGTCGAGCGCCGCCATCGGCCCGTGGTCACCCGGCGTCTGACGGTGCGTGTCGGCGATGGCGTCGGCGATCACCGAGAGCGGCTCGGGGGCGAGCGCGTCGGCGCCCGTGGGCCTGCGGGTCATGTTCGCGAGCACGCGCGTGAGCACGCGATCGGCGTCGTAGCCGCGCGAGCGATCGAGGAAGCGCAGCGAGAGCGGCACCGTCCCCGTCTGCGGCTGCATCGCGGGCGCGAGCGTGTGGAGGAAGGGATCGATGTCCTGATCGGCGCGCGCCACCTGGAGGAGCTCGGCCAGCGCGCTGAGCGTCGTCGCGAGGTTCGACCCCGTGCGCGCGGGGTCGCCCACGGTGTTGCTCCCGAGGAGCCAGGTCATGAAGTTGCCCATCGTGACGCGCGCGTCGCGGTCGTTGTAGAGCGCGAGTCCGAGGTCGATGCCGCTCGCGAAGGCGGGGCCCTTCACCACGTTCTCGAGCCTCGTGCCGAGACCGTTCTCGCGGCCGCGCGCCCAGGCGTCGAGGTCGCCCGCGGTGCGATGCGCGGCGAGGCGCTCGGCGGCCCAGTCGACCATCATGCGTGTGATGGGCGCCATCGCGCGGTTGTGAAACTGCGCGCCGGTGCCCGTGCCGTCGACCGTGAGGAGCTGATCGACGGTGGCCGAGCGGGCGGCGTTCCAGCTCTCGCGCTGCGGCGGGGCGCGGTCGATGAGCGGGTCCATCGCGTTGAAGGCGTCGGCGAAGAGGTTGTAGACCGTCGTGTCCGCGGGCGTGGTGCCGTCGCTCCAGAGCGAGCGCGTGGTGCCGTTGCGGTACGAGGGCGCGGCGCTGAACGCGGGCGTGCCGTCGAGGGCCTTCGCGTTGGGCGTCACGAGCGCCCGCACGAGGGCCGCGGTCACGTCGATGCCCGTGCACGCGCGGCGCATCCCGGGGCGCGCGAGGTCTGGGCACACGCTGCCCGCGCCGGGGTCGATCGTGCGGAGCGCGAGCGTGAGGTCGCTGAGCGCGGGGATGAGGTCGCCCGCCATGATCTCGCCGAGCATCTGCTCGTAGCGGCTCGCGCCGTCGGTGTAGCCGAAGTTGCGCCCCGTCGAGCAGGTCTCGCAGCGCGTGGCGCTCTGAAAGTCACCCGAGCGCGCGCTCTCCCAGTGGTGGTGAAACGCGTCGAAGAGGTCGACGAAGAGCCGCGCGCCCTTCGACGAGTCGATCACGCGCGGGGCCATCGTGGCGGGGTCTGCGCCGGGGGCGAGCCGCGGGTCGACGATGTCATGCGCGGGGTTCGAATCGAGGTGGATGCGGTCGTGCTTCACGAAGGCCGCCGCGAGGGGCCGCACGGAGTCATAGAAGCAGTACGACTCCCAGGCGAAGAGGGTGCCGCGGTGGTAGTTGCGAACGACGTACTCGGGGTGCGCCGCGGGGTCGATCCCGTCGGAGTTGCGCACCATCACGGGGTCCATGAGGTCGCGGAGAAAGCCGTTGGGCGAGGGGTTGAACACGAGGCGCGCGACGGCGTAGGGCGAGGGCTCGGAGCCGAATCCCTGGATCTGCGACTGGCTCTGCACGAGGCCGTCGAGCGTCGAGTCGAGGCTGATGCCGAAGCGCCGCACGATGTCGGTGATCGTGCCCGCGAGGCCCGGGATCGACAGCGGGAGGATGCCTCTGCGCCCGCCCACGACGGTGCGCAGGTAGAACACCGCGGAGTCGGGGACCTCGACGAGCCCGCACGCGGGGATGTCCGTCGCGCCGGGCACGCCGATGGATTGCTCGCCGAGGAGCGGCACGTTGAAGCGCACGCGCACGGCCGCGTGGTTCTTGTTGCACATGCGCGCGCCGGTGAGGTCGTCGACGAGGTGAAAGAGCCTCCCCTGCGAGCTGCGGTTGTCGGCGGCGGTGCCTGGCGACTGCCACGACTGCGTGTCGGGCGCGGCGCGGTCGACGTCGCGGCTGAGCGTGCGTACGACGTGCTGGTTCCACGCGGGAAAGCCCCCGACGCTCCCGCTCCCGGCCCAGTCGGGCTCGATGCGGTCGCGGTGGGTCATGTATCCGCGGAACGAGTTCTGGAGGTTCTGCGACGGCGTCGTGCCCGCGCAAGACGACTCCCAGAGGCCCGACGACGGCAGCGGCGTGTTGCCCGTGGCCACGGCGTCGAGCACGTCTTCGAGGAGGCCGGGCTCCTCGGCGATGCGCCGCACGACGGACATCACGTCGTCCCAGATCACCGAGCGCTGATCCATCGTGACCGCGGGGTAGCGGTCGGAGATGGCCTTCACCTGGAGGAGCGCGCCCATCACCCGCGCGAGCTTCGCCTCGTTCTGACCCGACATGAGCTGACGGGTCATCGCGAGGATCGCCGGCGCGTCCTTGTGCGTGAGGAACACCCCGAGCCCGTGCACGAGGTCGACGAGCGGAGACCCCTGCGCGGTGAACTGCCTGTATTGCAGGGCTCCGCTGGAGTACATCCGCGACGCCATCGCGCGGTCGCCGAAGAGCCCCTGCGCGCCGTGGAGGAGCTGAAGCGCGCGCGTGTCGGGCCCCGCGAGGAGGGGAGGGAGCTGACGCGACACCGCCGCGAGCATCGACGTGTCGAGGTTGACGTAGCGGTACCGAAGCGGTCCGCCCGCGGTGACGGTGGCGCGCCCCGAGGCGTCGCGCGGGGTCTCCGCGGCGCCGCGCATGGGGAAGGGCGTCGGCGCGTTGCGAATGGGCTGCCGCTGCGCGTCGACGGGCACGCAGCGCACGGTGTCGACCACGCCGTTGCTGTCGGTGTCGACGAAGGGCGCGGCGATGGGGCCGTCGAGCTGCGCGAAGCCACACGCGTTGCGCCGCACGACTTCGAAGGGCTGCCCCGTCGCGAGCGCGTCGTCGCTGCGGAGCATGAGCGAGATCACCGCGTCGAGGGTGGTGCCCGCGGTGGCCTCTTGCATCGTGGCGGGGCGCGCGTCGGCGAACTCGCCGCGGAGCATCGCGAGCGTCGCGTTGAACTGCGCGTTCGCCGAGCCCGCGGGCGCCACCAGCGTCGCGTCGCGGAACATCCTGAAGGTCGTGTCGAGGAGGTTGTCGACCTGGTCGTACGCGAGCACCGGACGCAGGAGCCCGAACGACACGCGCGCGGGCCGGTAACCCTGTCGCAGCGACATGCGCTCGAGCGCGAGGAGCGCGTCTTGATCGCCAGCCATGCGGTTCACGAGCGACGAGACGGCGCGCGTGGTCTGCGGCAGGAGGTCTTCGGCCACGGTCACGCCGCCGTCGGCGGTGATGACCTGCGGCCGTCGCATCGCGTCGACGCGGCCCGAGCCGTCGGCGCCGTAGAGCGGGAGGAGGTTCACGAGCAGCCGGTCGAGGGGCGTGTACGTGTCACGCGGCATCGCGGCGTCGAGGCTCGCGACGACGTCCGAGCGCATCCGGGCGAGGGCCACGGTCTTCGCGCCGACGCCCTGCGGCGCGGGGGCGGTGGCCGAGAGGCCCTGCGTACACGGGGCACGGCCGCGTTCGAACGTGACGTCGCGCGGGGTCTCGCCCGTGTGCAGGCGCTCGCACATCACGTTGAAGACCTCGTTGCCCACGGTGCCGATCGGGGCCGCGCTGCGCGTGGTGTCGAAGTCGGGGGCGCACGACGCGAACAGGCCCGCGACGGTCACTCCCCCCACGAAGACGTACCGCGTACGCCTCGGTTGGCTCTCCATCCTGGGTGCTCTCCTCGCGCGGAACCTACCGCGTTCGCTGCGCCATTGGAACCGCGCGCGCCCCCCTCGCGCGGCGCCCCGCGACGGGCGCTCGAAGTGGTGTACCTTCGCCTCGTGCCGACGGACACGCTCGACAAGCTGCGCGCGCTCGCCCTCGACGGCCTCACGCCGTCGGTCGTCGCGCCCTTCGTTCGAACGCGCCGCAAGGTCCGCGACGACGGCCTCGCGCCCGCTGATCCCGCCGATGTGGCGCCCCTCGAACGCGAGCCCATCACCGTGGTGCTCCGCGACGGCGCCGAGCTCGAGTGGCGTCGCGCGACGCGCCCGTGGACGCCCTCCATCGAGCGCCTCGTCGCGCAGGGCGTGGTCTCGGTGGTGGTGCGCGGCTGCGACGTCGACGTGGTGATGCGCAACGGCACGCAGCGCGTGAGGAGCCTCGCGCGTCCGTGGGTGGCCGTGGCCGTGGCGATGCTCACGGGGCGCGAGCTCCCCGCGGTGCGGTCTGCGATGCGGCGCGGCGTGAACCTGTTCGTACCCGAACGATCTTGAACGTCTCTCTTCTCACCCTCACAGATCACCGATGACGAAGCACGAACCCGTACTGGTCGCCGCGGCGCAGATGACCTCGCGCGACGACGTGGGCGCCAACCTCGAACGCGCTCGGGCCCTCGTCGAGCGCGCGGTCGCTCGCGGCGCGCGCCTCGTGGTGCTCCCCGAGAACGTGGCCTTCATGGGTCCCGAGGAGGCCAAGCGCGCGATCGCGGAGCGCTTCGATCCGGGGAGCGAACCCGACGGCCCCATCGGACGCTTCGCGCGAGACCTCTCGCGATCAACGGGCGCGACGGTCGTGTGGGGCGGCGTCCCCGAGCGCGCGGAGGCGGAGCGAGTCTTCAACGCGTCGGTGTGCGTCGACGCCTCGGGCGCGTTCACCGCGCGCTATCGCAAGGTGCACCTCTTCGACGTCGCGCTCAGTGACGGGACGGTGCTCACCGAGTCGCGCTCCGTGGCGCCCGGGGCCGACCCCGTGGCCGTCGACACGCCCGCGGGACGCGTCGGAATGACCATCTGCTACGACGTTCGCTTTCCCGAGCTCTACCGCAGGCTGGTGGACCTGGGCGCGACGGTGCTCACGGTGCCCGCGGCCTTCACGGTCACCACCGGGCGCGACCACTGGCACGTGCTGCTCCGCGCTCGCGCGATCGAGTCGCAGTGCCACGTCATCGCCGCCGCGCAGTGGGGATCGCACGGCGGAGGCCGCACCACCTACGGCCACGCGCTCGTCATCGACCCGTGGGGGACGGTGCTCGCAGACTGCGGCGACGGAGAGGGACTGGCGATGGCCGAGGTCCGCCCCGAGCGCACGGCGACGATCCGCGCGACGCTCCCTTCGCTCGCGCACAGGCGGCTCTGAGGTCTCATGGAACCGACCGCGCCCGAGGCCGCAGAGCCTACACAATTGAGTGACGCCGCACGCGCGAAGCTCGCCCAGTACGAGACCTTCGAGCGCACGCTCGACGGTGCGCTCGGAGACTACCGCCGCACGTTTCCGACCTACGTGAAGGGCTTCGTGGGGCTCGTGTGCGTGGGCCTGGCGTTCTTCGCCTTCGGCCCGCTCGCGGGCGTGTGGGCGTCGGCCTGCGCGACGATGGTGGCCGTCGGCGGCTACTTCATGCTCAAGGCGCGCATCTGGGAGATCGAGGTCGAGCTCGCCCTCGTGCGCGAAGAGCTCGCCCGGATGCGCGGCGAGGTCATGTCGAAGCGCCCGCGTCCGTCGTGACGCGGGGTGCGCTCACGGCCCTCGCGCTCTCGGCGACGCTCGCCTCCAACGTCGCCAGCGCCGATCCGCGCGCCGAGCTCCTCGAACGCGACGCGGCGCACGCGGAGCTCTGGTGGGTCGGATTCACCGGCGTGTACACCGCCGCCGCGCTCGTGCAGACGGGGCTCGCGCTCGGGGCCACCGACGCCGACGACCGCGTCGATCAGATCGTGGGCGCGGCCTCGGCGTGGCTCGGCGTCGGGGGTCAGCTCGTGCTCTCACCGATCCCCGAGGTGTGGCGCGCGTCGACCTTCGCGCGCCGCACCGGGAGGCTCGACGAGGCGCTCTCTCGCGCCGTGAGGGCCGAGTCTGAGGGGCGCGCCTGGTACAACCACGCGGCCTGCACCGCCGTCGCCATCGCCGCGGGCGCGACCCTCTGGATCGGCTTCGATCACGTCACCATGGCGATCGTCAACGCGGCGACGAACCTCGTGATCGGAGAGCTCAACCTCTTCACGCAGCCCGCGCGCGCGCTTCGAAACGCGCAGCGCGGCGGCATCGCGTGGCGCCTCGCGCCGACGACCAACGGCGTCTCGTGGGTCGCCGTCTGGTAGTCACCACACGACGGGCGTCGGCGCGCTGCGATACATCGGACGCGTGTAGCCCTCGTCGGCCGCGCGGCAGTCACCGGGAACGTACCCGAGCGCTCCGTCGACCGCGCGACCCCAGCACCACAGGGCGCCGGCGTCGGTGCGGGCGCACGACTGCTGCGCGCCGAGCGCGAGCTGCGTGATCTCACCGTGTCCCGAGAGAACCGCGACGGGCCCGCTCGCGGCGCTCGTCGCGACGCCGCTCACCTGTCCGAAGCCGTTGTCGCCCCAGCAGAAGACGCGTCCGCCCGAGAGCGCCGCGCACGCGTGAGACGCGCCCGCCGCGAGCGCGCGCACGGTCACGCCCGCGGGGAGATCGATCGCCGTCGGAACCGTCACGGCGAAGCCCGAATTGCTCACCTGCCTCCTGTCGTTGCGGCCCCAGCAGAGCACGCTCGACGACGAGGCCGCGCAGGCGTGACCCCACCCCGTCACCGCTGCGAAATAGCCTCCCGCGACGGCAGGGACCGACACGGGCGAGGGCCACGCGACGGAGCCCGATCCCACCGTTCCGAGGGGCGCTTCGGCGCTCCCTTCACCCCAGCACGAGACGCCGCCGTCGGTCGTCGCACACACGGCGCTGCGCGAGGTCGCCACGGAGGTCACCGGACGAAACGGCGTCGTTCCATCGGCGGTGCGAACGATCATCGCGGCGTTCACGCCTTCGGTCGCGACCACGCCGAGGGGGCGCTGCGCGCTGCTCTCTCCCCAGCAGTACGGGCCCGCGGTGGTGAGCGCGCACGCGCGTCGAAAGCCCGCGCTCACCGAGGTCGCGTTGCCGAGGCTCGCGCCTGTCATGTACAGCACGTCGGCGGGCGTCGTCCGCACCATGTCGAGGGCGCCCGAACCGAGCGCGCCGCTCTCGTTGAACCCCCAGCACTGCACCGTCGCGAGGGCGTGCGTCGTGACCGCGCACGAGAAGGCCCAGCCCGCGGCCACCGAGGTCGCCGTGAGCGACGGGATCGCGTAGCTGAAATCCGCGCGTTCGAACTCCTGCTGCTCGGCGTAATCGAACCACGCGCGCGAAGGCGGATCTTGTCCGAGCGCGCCGAGCTGACCGTGGCCCGCGCAGCGGACCGCGCCCGCCTGCACGACGCAGGTGTGGCGGTCTCCCGCGGCGACGTGCGTCACGCCCGACGCGAGCGAGAGCCTCGGCGGAGAGGCCGCGTCGGCGGGGCCGAGCTGGCCGTCGTCCATGCGTCCGAAGCACCAGAGGCGGGCCTCGTGATCGATGACGCAGGTGT
This sequence comes from Myxococcota bacterium, assembly GCA_052035985.1. Lineage (GTDB taxonomy): Bacteria > Myxococcota_A > Polyangia > Polyangiales > CAISKJ01. The sequence goes on from JBPOHC010000814.1 coordinate 21,712, forward strand.
GTGTTTCGCCCGCGGCGACGGCCACCGCGCGCACGAGTCCGGCGCCCGTGCCGAAGCCTCTCACGGCCTGCGGCGTTCGCTGGAGCCACTGCGTCGCGCGGTCACCAGGGGGAGGCGCGCCGAGCTGTCCCCAGGTGTCATCGCCCCAGCAGTAGAGCTCGCCGCTCGCGGTGATGGCGCAGGTGTGGCGCTGCCCCGCGGAGACCTGCGTGGCGTTCGCGACGCTCGCTGTGACGGGCGTCGACGCGTCGGTCGTGGCGCCGTTGCCGAGCTGTCCGCGGTTGTTGGCGCCCCAGCAGCGCACGGTCGATCCAACGACGGCGCACGAGTGGTAGTAGCCCGCGGAGACGCTCACCGCGGAGCCTCCGACGCTCACGCTCACGGCCGTCGGACACGCGCTGCCTGCGCACGCGGCGCTGATCTGCCCGACGTTGTTTCCGCCCCAGCAGTAGACGCTCGTGCCGACGAGGGCGCAGCAGTGATCCGTGCC
>JBPOHC010000377.1:0-33701 GCA_052035985.1 Myxococcota bacterium
CCTCGCCCTGCGGGAGACCCGGGCGGCGCGCGGCCTTGAGCGACGAGATGCCCATGCGCTCGAGGAGCATCACGGCGGCCTCGGTGAACGACGCCTGCGGGAGCTCGTTGAGGCGTCGCACGACGTAGCGCCTCGCCGCGTCGCGGAGGCGTTCGAGGGCCGCGAGCGCGTCGGCTTCGGCGCGGACGAGGTCCGTCGGGAGCGTCCAGTCCATGAGGCCGACGCGGCCGCCGGTCACGCGGAGCCTGGGGCGCTCACCGCGCGACGAGCGACGCACGGAGTCCATGCGCGCCGCGGCCGTGAGCGCGGGCACGTGGAACTGCGGATCGCCCTGGAGCCGTCCGGCCCGCAGCGCGTCGTCGACGAGCGCGCGCATCGACACGGGCTGGCGGTCTTCGCGGCGCGTGAGGAGCGACACGAGCAGGTCGGCCGCGTCGCGTCCGGTCTCGTCGTCGCGGGGGGCCTCTTCGCGGTCGCGGCGGGGCTCACGGTTGTCGCGGTCGAAGCTGCGGTCGCGGTCGGGTCCGCGGTCGCGGTCGGGTCCGCGGTCGGGTCCGCGGTCGCGGTTGTCGCGCCCTTCGCGCGGCGTCTCGCGGACCTCTTCGGTGCGCGCGGGGCGGGCCTCGGCGGGCTCGGTCCCCTCGGCGGAGCCTGTGGTCTCGGTCGTCGCGCCTTCGGTCCCGGGCGCTCCGTCACGGCCATCGCCACGGCCGCGGCGGCGACGACGGCGGCGACGGCGGTTGGGGTCCGCCGCGCGATCGGCGCCTCCGCCGAGCAGGGGCTCCTCGTCGTCGTCCTCTTCGGGGAACATGTCGGCCGAGGCCGCGAGGCGCTCCTCGCGCTCGATCTCGTCGGCGTCGCGCGGGGTCTCTTCCTCTTCCTCCGCCGCAGGCTTCGGGGGAACGGGCGTGGGGCGCTCCGACGCGATGAAGTTCTCGACGGCCTCCGCGGCCCTGGCGGCCGCGGGAGACATCTCTTCGGGCACGGACACCGCCACGACGGGCGTCTCCGCGGCGGGCTCTTCGTAGACCTTCGCAGCGGCTTCGAGGACCTCTTCGGCGACGGGCTCCGCGGCGACCACGTCCGCAGCCACCGCGACGGCCTCCGCGGCCTCCGTCGGGGCTTCGTGCGCGGCTTCGATCACGGGCGTCGCGACGACGACCTCGGGAGTCTCGATGCGCTCGACGATCGGCTCGGCGCCGACGGGCGCCGCTTCGATCACGGGCTCCGCGCTCCGCTCCACGACGGCCGCAGGGGGCGCGGCCTTCGCCCCAGCGTCCTGGCGACGATCGGGTCCGCGATCACCGCGGCGCTCGCCGTGACGCTCGCCGCCCTGACGGGCCTCGCCGCCCTGACGGGGCTCGCCACCCTGCCGCGACTCACCGCGGCGCTCACCGCCCTGGCGCGGCTCACCGCGGCGCTCACCGGGCTTCGCCTCACCGCGACGCTCGCCGGCCTTCGCCTCACCGCGGCGCTCACCGCCCTGACGCTCGCCGCCCTGGCGCCCCTCGGCGGGACGATCTCCCCGTCGGTCGTGGTCGCGCCCCTTGCCCTGCGGAGCTCCGCTCTGGGCCTTCTGCGCGGGCTTCGCGGGCTCGACGGCCGCGGGCTTCGGGGCCTCGGGCGCCTTGGCCTCGGCGGCCTCCTCTTCGCCCTCGGCGCCCGCATCGGCGTCGACGGACACGTTGGGGCCCCACTCGCGCAGGCCGAACACGCCGGGGCGAACCCGCACGATGTTCTGATCCGCGGAGTCCTTCTTGGTGAGCGTCGCGAGGCGCGTGCTCATGGTCACCTCGGGCGTCTTGCCGATGTGAGAGAGCAGGTTCTGATCGATCGCGAGCTGCGTGATCTTCTTGTAGTGCAGGGCGCGCCCCACCTTGCGGAGCACAGCCTCTGCGGCTTCGGTGAACGTCATTCCGAGTCCTCTTCTGGTCGGCGGCGCCACACGTCGCCGGTCACCGCGGTGAAAACCACCGCGTCGAGTACCGACGGAACAGGCGCTGCCATTTCTGCCACCGCTCCACCCGCGGCACCGACCACCCGGGCGCGTTGAAGCGGTCGCGAACCTACCACCACGTTTTTCTCTCCGTAAAGCGCGACACGGGTCGAGGCGCACGATTTCGCGGACTTCGCTCCCCGCGACGCGGCCGTGGCGCTCGCGGCGCCATTGCTGTACGACTCGCGACGAAAACAGCCATGAGCAGCGAGAAGATCACCGACGAGAAGTCCGACGGAGAGAAGACCACCGAGGCGGCGCCCGCTGCGCGCAAGGGCCCCGACCGCTTCACGCTCTACTTCTACGTGATTCTGGCTCTCGCGGCGGCGGGCACCTTCGTGGCCTGGCGACGCGCGCGAAGCCCTCTGAGAATGTGGGCCGCGCGCGCCGAGCAGGCGCACATCCGCGAGGTCGAGACGACGATGCAGCGGTGCCTCGGCACCTCGACCGCGGAGGGCGTGCGCCGACTCGCGGCGACGGTGCGGCAGGGCAACCTCCCGGCGCCCTTCAAGGACTGCCACCGCGGCGCGATGGCCGAGATGCTCGTCGCGCCCAACGCGTACGTCTCCGAGATCCAGAACACCCCGCTGGAGATCTACCGCGTCCGTGAGCGCGAGCGCGTCGCCCTCCAGCGGCTCATGGGATCGTTCAGGCTCCTCGAGCCCGCGGTCTCGTCGGCGGGCGCGAACCCCACCGCCGCGCAGCGCGAGATCCTCGGCGCCAAGCTCGAGGAGCTCGCGCCCGACATCGAGCAGGAGCGCCGCGCCTACGAGGACATGCTCACCGTGGCCCGCGACCAGGCGGGCCTCTTCTGATCGCTCGCGTCGGCGCTACTCGACGGTCACCGTGCGGGTGATCCACTCGAAGCCGCCGCGCGTGTCCTGCGCCGAGAACACGAAGGTGACGTTGCCCGCGGTGCGGGGCGCCTTCCACTTGTTGCGCACGGGGCCTTCGGGGCGCTCGGCGGTGTCGACGTAGAACGCCAGGTCCATCTCGCCGCCCGTGGTGAAGTAGCCGAACTGGAGGCGCTCCTCGCGCGAGACGGCGGCGCCTTGCGTGTTGAGGGTGCGGTAGGTCTCGCGGCTCCCGGCGCCGACGCGCAGCTCGATCACGTGATCGGTGCAGGGGTCGGTGGTGCAACGCGGCACGCGCGCGGGCATGTCTGCGCCGAGCGTGACGGGCATCTGCGTGTTGCCGTTGAGGTAGAGCACCGCCTCGGTGAGCGCGGGGTTGTGGTTGATCGCGTCGACCTCGGTGGTGCGCACGAGGATCGAGCGGGTCATGAGCGTGCTCTCGGCGTTGTCGCCCGTGCACGTGGGCTGTCGCGTGGTCGCGTCGAAGCCCACGGTTCCGCCTGCGCAGACGAGCGCGAGGCCCTGCACGCGGGCGCGGCCGAAGGGGTCGGTTCCGTAGCGAAGATTCGGGATCGTGTACGACTGATCGAGGCCGCCGCGGAGCACCGTCGCGCCCTCGGGCGCGCAGCCGAAGGTGTTGCCCGTTCGCGTGGTCTGCGCGCAGATGACCCAGGCCACCTGCACGTCGCGCTGCGTGGTCATGGGGTCCGCCGCGGAGATCGAGAGGCGCACGGTCTCGCCGGGCGCTCCCTCGGCGGCGCGGGGGTCGCTCGTGGCGCGGGTGACGTTCTCGATGCGCGCGCCGAGGACGCGGAAGGTCTTGATCTTCCACGCGGGGTCGAGGTCGTCGCCGCAGCTCGCGGAGAGGGCCGCCGCGGAGAGGATCGCGAGGAGGTCTACGCGTCGCATCTCAGTACTCCGCCCTGATTCCGAGGTTGGGGAAGATGGGGATGCCCGTCACGGTCTGCGACTGCGTGTAGTTGTAGTTGTACTGAACGCCCTCGGGGTTCGAGTTGTTGTAGGCGTTCAGCACCTCCAGATAGAGGTTGATGCTCCCGCGACGGAAGGTCCACGTCTTGTCGATGCGCACGTCGAGCTGGTGAAAGGGCGCGTTGCGCGACGAGTAGGCCGCGCCGGGGATCTGTGTGTAGGTGCCCGTGTCGCCGTTGAAGAGCGCGCCCGCGACGGGCGTGAGGGGGTTGCCCGACACGAGCCTGAAGCGCAGCCCGGCCTCCCATCCGCGTCCGAGCCGCACGCTCGCGATGGCCGTGAGGATGTGCGTCTGGTCGAACTGAAAGATGCGGTAGTCGGCGCCCGGTCCGTCGCGGCGCTCGCTGCGCGAGATGGTGTACGCGAGCCAGCCGAAGAAGCGCTCCGAGGGCCTGTGGCGCAGGAGGATCTCGCCGCCGTAGATGCGGCCGCCGCCGATGTTGAGGTAGGGCGCGGAGGTGATGCCCGGCTGCGAGACGACCTGGTCGTCGAGGGTCTTGTAGAAGCCCTCCATCGAGAGGCTGACGTAGCGCGAGAAGTCGTGTTCGAAGCCGAGGCTGTAGTGCACCGCGCGCTGCGTGAGGAGGTTCGGGTTGCCCACCGTCGTCGACGGGAGAAAGCTGTTGGGCGCCCCGGAGCTCTGGTTGGGTTGCGGCGGCTGGTTGAAGAGCCCGACGCCGCCCTTGAGGTTCCATCCCGTGAGGAACTCCCAGCGGAACGAGAGCCGCGGGTTGATGCTCCACGAGCGCCCCGCGTCACGGGTGTAGTCGACGCGCACCGCGGGGACGAGCCTCAGCCCGCGGGCGGGCGTGAGTTCGAACTCGGCGTACGCGCCGGGGCGATAGAGCGTGTCGGTGGCGTTGGTCGAGACGCGCGCGACGTTGCCGGGGTCGACCTGCTGGCCCTCCGTCGGCGGACGGATTCCGTTGAACGCGATGGTCGCGGGACCCCAGAGGATGTCGAGCCCGACGTTGGCGCGGACGCGTCGCGCGAGCTGCGTGGTGAGCTCGTAGCGACCGGTTCCCTGCCAGAACGAGAGGTCGAGTCCGAAGGCTTCGCCGCCGCCGAAGTTGATGGCGTTGCGGCCGAGCGAGATCACCGCGCGGCTCGTCGTCGACGTCGAGAACGTGTGGTCCCAGAGGAGCTGTCCCGTGTGGAACCCGATGCCCGACGAGAACGTGCCCGAGAAGCGCGGCGCCATCTCGTTGGGGCGGTTGAGAATGATCGCGAAGGAGTCGTCGCTGCCGAGCGCCGCGAGCCGCACGCGATCGCGCGGCGTCGGCCGCCACTCGAGGAGCGCTTGATAGTCCCAGTAGACCGGGAGCGAGGTGATGGTCACCGCGCTCACGCCGCTCAGCACCGCGCCCAGGATGGCGTCGACGTAGCTGCGTCGGAAGCTCGCTGCGAAGGAGAGGTTGCGCGTGATCGCGCCCTCGACGAAAACGCTCGCGTCGATGAGGTTGATGTTGGCGACGGCGCGCCAGCCCTCACGCCTCGGCCCGCGGAGGCCCACGTCGACGATGCCGCCCTGCGCGCGGCCGTATCGGGCGGAGTAGTTCCCCGGGTAGAAATCGATGTGGTCGAGGAGCTCGGTGCTCACCACCGAAGAGAGCCCGCCGAAGTGATAGACGATGGGGATGAGCGTCCCGTCGGCGAAGATCTGCGTGTCCTGCGGCGTGCTCCCGCGGACGATGAGAAGGCCGTTGATGGCCCTCGCGACGCCGGGGAAGTTCTGCACCGCCCTCAGCGCGTCGCCGCCCGTCCCCGGCATGCGGAGGATCTCTCGGAACTCGAGCGTCTGCCGCGTGACCTCTCGCGCCGGTCGCCGCGTGCGCACCGTCGCCTCGCCCCCCTCGTCATCGCCGTCGGGCGTCCGCTGCGTCGGCGCCGTCGCCGCGGGGATCGCCGTCATGCGGTACGTGGCCGAGAGGTCGTCGCGGTCACGGAGCGACTCGCTCACCTCGTAGTCGCGATAGCCCGCGGCGCGCGCCACGACCCGCACGGACCCTTCGAAGTCGAGGTCGAAGCGGAACGCGCCCTGCGCGTCGGACGTGGCTTCGCGGCGCTGTCCGTTGGGGAGCACCGCGCTCACGGTCGCGCCGACGATGGGCGCGTCGGCGTTGCCTCGGAGCACGCCCCGCAGCGTCGATCGCACGGGAGGTCGTTGCGCCGCCCGCGCCGCCGCCGCGCTGAAGCGGTAGCGGTAGCGCAGCACGGCGGGCACGACCTGTCCGTCGCGACGCGCGGGCTCGAACACGAAGCGTCTCGCGGCGGCGAGCGCGGCCTCGTCGAGCCCGTGGCCGACGCCCGTGAGCACCTGCGCGTCGGTGACGTGTCCCTCGACGTCGACCGACAGTTGGAGGAGCACCGACCCCTCGACGCCCTGCGCGAGCGCATCGGCGGGATAGTCGGCCTGGACGAACTGCGTGAGCCGTGGCGCCGAGGTCTGCGCCGGAGGCTGCTCGGGGTTGGTCCCCTGCGGCGTCGTCGGCGCGATCTGGGCGGAGGCCGTGCCTGTGAGCACAACGCAGGTCGCCGCGAGTGTGATGGCGAGGCGGTTGCGAGAGCGCATCAAGATCCGCTTCGTAGATGCATCGGCGCACGATGCGGTTGCAAGGCTTTGCATGGAGTGGTCGGCGAAGGTCGCGCGGACCGCGAGCCTGGCGCGCGGGCGGTCAAGGCGTGGCGACTGCGAACTCGCGGTTGAAGAACGCGCACTGCTCGGCGCGGCAGACGCCGAAGCGCACGTTGCCGTGGACGCGGACGCCGGGCCCCGAGGCCGTGAGGGGCTGTTCGAAGCGCGCGACGGCCTGGGTCACCTCGGCGGCGTCGGCGCGGCGGAGCGAGGTCTTGGGCATGGAGCCGTTCTCGACCGTGGCCTCGACGGCGATGGGGTAGTTCTCGTTGACGTGGAACTCGCCGTTGCCGTGGAGCTCGACGCGGAAGATCCCCGGCGCTGCGCCGCCCGGCGCGGAGGCGGTCACGGTGAGGCGATACTCGTCGGCGCGAAGCTCCTGGGTGGGCCCCGCGGGGGCTGCGGGCGCGGCGTCGGCGGCCGCCACGGGCGGCGTTGGGGGCGAGGGCGGCGGGGTCGGCGACGGTGACGGCGGGGGTTCGGGCTGCGCGGGGGTGCTCTTGCACCCGGCGAACGCGGCCGCGAGCGCGAAGACCAGGAGGGGCGTTGCGGTTCTCATCGTGAGCGTCCTCGACACTTTCTCCCGCGACGCGTGGGACGCCGCTGGAAACAGCGCTTCGGTACCACTTTCGCGGCGCGAAACAAAGCGCGTTGCAGCCCCCTCGCCTCGCGTCGTACTTGACGCCGTCACGCGACAAGGAAAACGATCGGCCCTGATGCTCCGACCACGGCTCACGCTCGCGCTCCTTCTGGGAGCCATCGCGGCGGGTTGCGGCGTGGCGTCGGCGTGCCCTGCGTTGCGCGCCTGCGGCGACGCGCGCTGGTACGACGAGAGCGCCGTGGTCGACGGTCGGCGTGTGGTCGCAGAGGCCGTCGTGGCGGCGTCTCAGGGCCTTCCCTCGGCGGATGCGCGGGGCGACGCGATGCGGCTCTCGACGCGGCCCGTCTTCGTTCGCTTCGACCTCTCGCAGCTCGCTGGAATCGCGGGCGTCGAGCGCGCGGTGCTGTCGCTCTCGCCGCACCCCGCGTGGCGCCCGGGTGAGCGGTCCGTGAGGCTCTTCGCGCGCGGCGTCGCGACGCCGTGGTCGACGGAGCGCGTGGCCGCTGGAGAGGCTCCTGCGACGGGTGATGAGCCCTCTTCGGTCACGATGGCCGCGGGGGTGCGAGGGCCCCTTCGCGTCGATGTCACCGCGATCGTGAGGGCCTGGGCCGCGAGGACCGCGAGCGCCGAAGGGATCTCGCTCGAGCTCGACGGCGGCGAGGCGGTCTTCGCGGGCGTCGGGGCCGCGGGGCGAGCGCTGCGCCCGAGGCTGGAGGTCGTCGTACGGTGAAGCGCTCTCGACGCGTGGGCAGGTATCACCTCCTCGACCGCATCGGCAGCGGCGGCATGGCCGACGTGTACCGCGGCAAGCTCGTCGACGCCGACGGCGGAGAGCAGCTCTTCGCGATGAAGCGCGTGATCGAGATGTACGCGGAGGACCCGACCTTCGTGAAGATGCTCGTCGCCGAGTACCGCCTCTCGTCGATGCTCCAGCACCCCAACATCGCGCGCATCCACGAGCTGCTCCGCGCCCCCGAGGGGTACTTCATCGTGATGGAGTACGTCGACGGAAAGGACCTCCGCACGACGCTCACGCGCGGCATCGAGGGCAACCGCGCGCTCGACGTGGCCGACGCCGTGTACCTCATGGCCCGCGCGATCGACGGCCTCGACCACGCGCACGCCGCGGTGACCCCCGAGGGCGCGGCGCTCCACCTGGTGCACCGCGACTTCTCGCCGTCGAACATTCTCATCGGCTACGACGGCAGCGTGAAGATCATCGACTTCGGCATCGCGAAGGCCGACGTCGACCGCGAGCGCACGCAGCTCGGGGTGATCAAGGGCAAGGTGCGCTACATGTCGCCCGAGCAGGCGCAGGGCGAAGACCGGCTCACGGGCCAGAGCGACGTGTTCAGCGCGGGGAGCGTGCTCTACGAGATCCTCGCGGGCGTCCCTGCGTTTCACGCGCCCAACGAGGTCGAGCTCATCTACGCGGTTCGGCGCGCGAGCCCGCGCCCGCTGCGGGAGCTCGCGCCGCACGTCCCCGACGCGCTCGAACAGATCATCGCGCGGGCCATGGCGAAGCTCCGCCGCGACCGCTACCCCACGGCGGGCGCCTTTCGCGACGAGCTGGTGACCTTTCTGCGGGCCTACGCCCCGGGCTATCGGCGCACGCGCCTCGCGAGCTACATGAAGTCTCTCTGGGCCACGGCGATCGAAGAGGAGCTCGGCACCCTGCTCGAGTTCGCGCTCTCCGACGCGCCCGCCGCGCCGAGCGAGAACCTCCTCGCGCGGGTCTCGGTCGAGGAGTCGATGCAGGAGGTCGCCGCCGCGCTCGGCCCGCTCTTCGAACGCGCGTCTTCGCCGCCCGTGCCCGCGACCCACGCGACACCGGCCGCGTCGCGGAGGCCCCTCCCCACGCCGCTCTCGGGGCCTCCCGCGGTGGCGCCCGTGAGCCACCCTCCGCTGCCGCCCGGCGACCTCTTCGCGACGGCGCCCGACGCGGCGAGCTGGGACGACGTGCAGACCGAGGCCGACCACGCGACCGACTCGATGCCCGCGATCAAGCCGCCGCAGAAGCAGCTCTTCAGGATTCCTCGCAAGTGAGCGCGCGCGCCCTCAGCCTCGTCGCGATGGCGCTCGCCGCGTGCGCCGCGAACCGCGCCAACCCTCGCCCGCCGGACCCCGCGCCGATCACCGAGGAGCCCGACCTCGAGTCCGTCGCAGACGCCTCCGTGGTGCCCACGCTCGACGCGGGCTGCGAGGTCGTTCCGCGCGGCGCGCAGTGCCTCGGCGAGGGCCTCGCGGGCCTCGGACTCGACCGCGGAGAGGGGCGCTTCGAAGAGCGTCCGCCGCACGCGGTGAGGGTCCACGCGTTCGCCATCGACCGCCGCGAGGTGAGCGCGCGGTCGTACCTGCACTGCGTGTCGGAGCGCCGCTGCGCCGAGCCCGCGTGCCCGCTCAACCGCACGTCGCGGGAGCCCGCCCGCTGCGTCTCGTGGCGCGACGCGACGGCGTACTGCGCGTGGCGCAACGGGCGACTCCCGAACGAGGTCGAGTGGGAGCGCGCCGCGGCGGGCCTCCTCCCCGACCACAGGCTCTACGTGTGGGGCGACGCGGCGCCCGACGGATCGACGCCGAGGGACGTCACCCCCGAGGGGCTCCACGGCCTCGCGGGCGGCGTCGCGGAGTGGGTGCTCGACGGCGGCGAATTCTACCTCGCGCTCCCGAGAATCCGCGACGCGGGGATGGACGTCGGAGACGCCGACGCGAGCCTCGACGCGACGGGCGACGTGGACGCGCCCGAGCACGAGCGCACCGAGGCGGGGCTCTACGTGCTCGACGCGTGGCAGGGCGCGTCGCGGTCTCCGTGGCGCGTGGTGCGAGGCGGCCACGACGGCGACCCGATCGACCGACGCACCACCACCGTCCGGCGCTTCAGGCTGCCCGACGACCGCCTGCCGTGGGTGGGCTTTCGCTGCGTCTATCCGCGCTGATTGCCCGCGCTTTGTGCGGTCGCGGGGCTTGCGACGGGGCCTCGGCGGCGAGACCCTCGGAGGCGGCTCCGATTCGCGCGACGCGCGTCTCGTTTTGAGAGACAATGCGAAGCGCTGAGAGCCGTTCGCGGAGCAGCAGAGAGGTGCGCAGTGGGTAGCTCGGCCCCTGGGAATCGTCGACATCGGACCGAGGACGCCGTGAGGCCGTCGGCGCGTCCTGTGGACGCGAGCGAGCCGCGCGTCTCGGCGCGCGTCGACGAGCTCTCGTGGGTCGACGCGCCGCCGCTCGAAGCCGACGCGATGATCGAGGAGATGTACGCGCGCGCGTCGTCGACGTTCTATGCGCTCCTCGGCGTGTCGAACGACGCGACCGCGGCGGCCATCGCGAAGGCTCACGCCGACCTCGGGCGACGCTTCGATCCGAAGAACTTCGCGGGCCGCGTGAGCACGCGGAGGATGTTCCAGGTCGAGTTCATCGCGCGGACGCTCAAGGGCGCGTTCCTCACGCTCACAGAGCCCGCGCGGCGCATCGCGTACGACGCCGCGATCGAGCGCGACGACGGCTCCTCGGACGACCTGAAATCGAGCGGCGTGACCGCGCGGATCTCGGCCCACACGCCGCCGCCTCGCTCGTCGAGGCCCGCCGCGCCCGCCAACGATCGATCGCTCCACGTCCGCGAAGAGGGCCCGAGGCACGCCGCGGAGGCGCCGCCCGCGTCGGAGGGGTCGCGACCTCGCGTGGTGGTCACCGACGGGGTCAACCCCGTGCCTCCGCCTCGTAGAGACGTCCCCGTGGGCGAGCCCGGGTCCGCCACCTCGCTGCTGCGCGTCGCGCGAGAGGAGCGCGGGCCCTCGTCGCCCCGTCGTGACCACTCGACGGTGACCGCGACCACGCGGGGCGCGAACGCAGATCCCGACGAGGCCACCGCGCGACGCCACGAGGGGGCGAAGCAATGGAAGCTCGCCGTGGCTGCGTGGAGGGGCGTCTGCGCGCGTCATCCCAACGACGTCGACGCGCACCTCAGGCTCATCGCCGCGGCGTGTGAGGGCCACGTGGAGCTCAACCTCGCGAGCGATCACGCGCGCGTCGCCGAGCGCCTCGCCCCCGAAAGCGCCGATGTCGCCGTCGCCCGCGCGAGGGTGCTGCTCCTCCTGGGGAGCGTCGCGGGCGCGAAGGGCGCCGTGCAGCGCGCGCTCTCGTTGAACCCCGAGCACCTCGCCGCGCGTGATCTCGCGCGGCGGCTCAAGGTCTGAGCGAGCGCGTCACTCGGCGGGCAGGCCGCGCAGCGCGCGGTCGTGAAAGAGGAGCATCTCCACGCCGCCGGGGCCGCGGTTGAAGATGTAGTCGTGAGGCCCCTCGACGAGGCGGAGGTCGTGCGGGATGCGCCGCCCGGTCATCGCGTCGTGGAGCGCCATCACGTGCCGCGTGAGCGAGTCAGACCGCGACCCCACGAGCCTGACGCGCTGCGGAGGAGCGCCCGAACGATGACGCGCGAGCACGCGCTCGACGCGACGGTTCACGGCGGGTTGGAGCGCGCCCACCACGCCAAACACTTCGGGGTGCGAGAAGCCCGCTTCGAGCGCCGTGAGCCCGCCGAGCGAGACCCCGTCGACGCCCGTCGCGCCCCGTTCTTGAAGCACCGGGAGCTCCCTCCGAGCGCGAGGGACGAGCGTCGTCGCGATCCAGTCGGCGTAGGATTGCGCGAGCGTTCCCGCGTCGCCGTCGAGGGTGTCGGGGGTGTAGGGCGTGACGACGATGACCCCGCGATAGGGGCGTCGCGAGAGGTCGCGCCGCAGGCGCTCGTAGCGCGCGGGCTCGACGAAGCCGAGGAATGCCTCGCGTCGCAACGGGGTGTGTCGCAGCTCCGCGTCGGAGGACCCGAGCTCGTAGTCGCGGGCCCACCCCCAGGCGCCCGCGTCGACGCCGCGGTTCGACTCGCCCCAGCCGTGAAACGCGACGAGAAGCGGCCAACGCGTCGACGGATCTCGCCTCGAAGGCATCAGCACGGCGGCCTTCGTCGGGCCGACGGGGCTCGTGGAGAAATCCCAGATACGCGCCTCGAGCGTCGAGGGGCGCAGCGTGGGCGTCGGGACCTGCGCGAACGCCCCCACGCCCGCGACGACGGCCGCCGCGAACATGACGCGCGTGAGCGTGCGCGCCCGACCGCGCGACGTCCTCGAGCGAGGTGTCGACGCGTCAGACGGAGCGCTCATCGCGGGTGTGTTTCGGGGGATTCGCTCAGCGGCCGCGGCAGGTGCCGAAGACGCAGAACTGGCCGCGTCCGCAGGCGTTTCCGCAGCGTCCGCAGTTGGCGAGGTCGAAGTTGGTGTTCGTGCAGCGACCGCCGCAGAGGGTGCTCGTCGCGGGGCATCCGCACGCGCCGCCGACGCAGACCTGACCGGCGCCGCAGCGGTTGCCGCAGGTGCCGCAGTTGTTCGCGTCGTTGTTGGTGTTGAGGCAGCGACCGCCGCACGACGAGAGCGGCGCGGGGCACACGCAGGCGCCGCCGCGGCAGTCGAAGGTGGCGGCGCAGCGGTTGCCGCAGGCGCCGCAGTGGGTGAGGTCGTTGTTGGTGTTGGTGCAGCGTCCGCCGCACGACGAGAGCGGCGCGGGGCAGGCGCAGCGTCCGCCGACGCAGGCTTGCGTCGCAGCGCAGGCGTTGCCGCAGGCGCCGCAGTCGAGCGGGCTCGAGCTCGTGTCGACGCAGAACCCGCTGCACAGGATCGTGGAGCCGGGGCACGCGCAGCGGCCGCCCATGCAGGGCGTCCCCGAGGGGCAGGCGGTTCCGCAGGCGCCGCAGTTGGTCGGGTCGGTCTGCGTGTCGACGCAGGCGGTTCCGCACGCGACGCGGGGCGCGGTGCAGGTGGTGGTCATGCGGCACACGCCCGCGGTGCAGGTCGAGCCCGTGGGGCACGCGTTGCCGCAGCGTCCGCAGTTCGCGGGGTCGGTCTGCGCGTCGACGCAGCGCGCGCCGCAGGTGGTGCGAGGCGGCGGGCAGGGCGTGCCGCACACGCCGCCGACGCACACGGCCGCGCCGGGGCAGACGTTGCCGCACGCGCCGCAGTTGTTGGGGTCCGTCTGCGTGTCGGTGCATCCGCCGCCGCACTCGACCTGCGGGCGCACGCAGCGGCTCTGGCAGCGACCGGCGACGCAGGCCGCGCCCATCGCGCAGACGTTGCCGCACGCGCCGCAGTTCGCGGGGTCGGTCGTGGGGTTGATGCACGTGCCCGAGCACTGGATCTGCGGCGCCGCGCAGGTGGAGCCCACGCAGGTTCCGCCGGAGCACATGTCACCCGCGGCGCAGCGACGCCCGCACGCGCCGCAGTTCGCGGGGTCGGAGCGGAGGTCCGAGCAGCCGCCGGGGCAGATGCTCCGCGGGGGCATGCAGCCGGGCGGAGAGCCGCAGCGGCCGAGGAGGCAGAGCTCCCCCGCACCGCAGCGGTTGCCGCAGGCGCCGCAGTTGGTCGGGTCGATGCGGAAGTCGGTGCAGCCGCCGTTGCACTCGACGAGGGGCGCGTTGCAGCGCGCCTGGCAGCTCCCGAAGGAGCAGAGCTGGCCCGTCGCGCAGCGGTTGCCGCACGAGCCGCAGTTGAGCGGGTCGTTGAGCGTGATGACGCAGGTGCCGCCGCAGCGCGCCGAGGGGAACGGGCACGTGAGCGTGCAGATGCCGAGCGCGCAGGCCGCGCCCGCGGGGCAGGTGGTGCCGCAGCTCCCGCAGTTCGACGGGTCGTTCTGGAGGTTCACGCACGACGCGCCGCAGGTGACGTTGGGCGCGGGGCAGGTCGTGCGGCACACGCCCGCGGAGCACACCTGGCCGTCGGCGCAGCGGTTTCCGCACGCGCCGCAGTTGGCCGGGTCGGTCTGCGCGTTGACGCAGGTGCCCGCGCAGTTGAGCTGCGAGGTGTCGCACACGAGCGCGCAGACGCCGCCCGAGCACACGCGGCTCGCGGGGCACACGACGCCACATCCGCCGCAGTTGTTGCGATCAGAGCGGAGGTCGGCGCAGGCCCTTCCGCAGAGCGACTGCCCCGGAGGACAGATCGACATGCACGAGCCCGACGAGCAGGTCTGCGTGGCGGCGCAGGCGTTGTTGCACGAGCCGCAGTTGAGGCGATCGGACGAGAGGTCGACGCAGGCGCCCGCGCACTCCGTCGTGCCCGGCGGGCACACGGTCACGCAGCGGCCCGCGGCGCAGCGACCGGCGCGGCAGACGTTGCCGCACATGCCGCAGTTGTTGGGGTCGCTCTGCGTGTCGACGCAGCGATCGCCGCAGGTCAGGAGCGGCGGGAGACAGGTCGGAGGCATGTCGGGCGGAACATCGGGCACGTCGACGTCAACGGGCACGTCGGGCACATCGACGTCGAAGGGCACATCGGGCACGTCGACGTCGAAGGGCACGTCGGGCACGTCGACCACGTCGGGATCGATGGGAACGTCAGGGACGTCGGCGTCGAAGGGCACGTCGGGCACATCGACGTCGACGGGCACATCGGCGCGGTCGACGGGCACGTCGGGGAGCGCGCTGTCGGGCGTAAGCTCGGTCTCGAGCTCGGTGCGGCCACAGCCCGCCGCGAAGAGCGCGAGTGCGCTCGCGAGCGCGGTGAATCGGAGGATTCGCATGAATTCTCCCCTCCTGAAGGGAGTGTTTGAAGGAACGAGGTCGAACGAGCCGCCTGCGTCGGGCCCGTGAACCCGTCGCTCGACGCGCGGCGATCATGCGTCAGGTCGACCGGAGGGTAAAGCGGTGTAGAGTCCGCCGCCGATCGACCCGCCGTGAAGTCCAATCCCCTCGTTTGCGCGGCTTTTCTGGCCGCTTCGCTCGCCTCGACGACCTCGGCCTCCGCTCGCTGCCTCGTCGCGCCGGGGCCCGACGGAGAGCTCTCGACGTGGCTCGTCGCGGGCCCCTACCGCACCGGTCCCCTCGCCCCTCGCCCCTCGTGGAACGCCGTGCTCGACGGGCTCCTCTCGCAGCCCGCGAGGGGGCTCGGGGTGGGCGACACGAACCTGCGCCCCTCGGCGACGGGCGCGGATCCCTCGTGGCGCGCCGTCGCTTCGAATCGAGCGTGGCTTGACGTCGGCGCTGTTCTCGGGGGACGCGGCGGACGCGTGGGCTACGCGGCGCTCGTGCTCGACGCGCAGACCGACGGCGCGCGCTACCTCTTGCTCGGCTCCGACGACGCGGTCTCCGTGCGCCTCGACGGGCGCGAGGTCTTCCGTCGCGCGTCGCCGCGGCCCTCGCACGAAGACCTCGACGCGATCAGGCTCGACCTCCCGCGCGGCCGTCATGTGCTGGTGATCAAGCTCGCGTCGCGCGGCGACATGGACCTCTTCGCGCGCCTCGTGAGCGAGTCGTTCGCCCCTGATTCCAACGTGCGCGTCGAGCTCCCCGACGTCGATGACAACGCGTGCAGGGCGCTCTCGGGGCGCGCCGCGGCGATCGCCGTCGCCCGTCGCGTCGTGGCCGAAGGGACGCGCGCGGACGTCGAGGTGTCGTTCCCCGGCGGCGTGGCGCACGTCGAGGCAGACACTGGCGTTGATGTGAGCGTCGCGGTGCGCGCGCAGGGATCTCCTTCGCGCGAGGCCCGCGCGACGGTCACGCTCACGGAAGGCGGCGCGCTCCACGAGCTCTTCGCGCGAGACGCGCAAGGCGAGATCGCGCTCACCGTGGGGAGCACCACGCAGACATTCCCTGTCCGCGTCGCGCCGACGGTGAGAGCGGCGCTGCTGCGGTCTCGCGAGGTGCTCACGCCGCTCGACGGCGCGTTCATGCGCGACGCGTCGCTCACGCCTCCGCCCGCGCCGAGGGCCACCGCGGAGCTCCCCGCGGGGTCGATCTGGTCCGTCGAGCGCGTCGCGGAGAGGCTCTCGGAGCTCGTGGCCGACGGCGACCCCGACGCGGCGCACCTCGCGACCGAAGCCTCGCTCTTGAGCGCGCTCCTCGACGACGTGGCCGCGAACCGCGACCCCTACGCGCGTCGCACGGGTCCGCTCCGGCGCGCGTACCGATCGCCGCTCGACGGGAACCTTCAGGAGTACTCCGTCTTCATCCCCGCGGCGTACCGCAGGGAGCGCGCGATGCCGCTCGTGATGGGCCTCCACGGGCTCCACGGCACGGCGCATCGGATGCTGCCCATTCTCACGGGGCTCTACGACGAGGACGAGCCGCGCTCGCACGCCGACCGGCACCTCCCGCCGATGCCCGAGGTGGGCGCGATCCTCGTGGCGCCCTTCGGCTTCGGCGACGCCGCGTATCGGCAGCAGGGCGAGCACGACGTGATGCGCGTGCTCGACGAGGTGCGCGGGGCCTACCGCGTCGACCCCGACCGCACGTACATGACGGGCCTCTCGATGGGCGGAATCGGCGCCGCGTGGGTGCCGCTCCATCACCCCGACGTCTTCGCCGCGACGGCCGCGCTCTGCGGCTATCACAGCTATTTCGTGCGCAACGACACGCGCTGCGTGAGGCGCCCGTGGGAGGTCTTTCTCATGGAGCTGCGCTCGAACGTCAGCTACGCGGAGAACGGGCTGCACCTCCCGCTCTACGTCGTGCAGGGGACGCTCGACCGGCCCATCACCAACTCCACCGTGCTCACGGAGCGGTACACCGCGCTCGGGTACACGCTCGAGAGCGAGTTCCCGCGGCTCGATCACAACGTGTGGAGCACCACGTACGCCAACGGGCGCATCGTGCCTCACTTCCTGCGGTACCGCCGCGAGGCGAACCCGCGCAGCATCCGCTTTCGCACCCCCGAGCTCCGGTGGAACTCCGCGTGGTGGCTCACCGTCGACGCGCTCTCCGACGGCACCGTCGCCCCGCAGCGCACGGGTCGTTGGGGCGAGGTCACCCTTGACACGCAGCGCGACGCCACGGGCCGCGCGACCACCTCGGGCGTCTCGGCCCTCACCCTCACGCCGCCGCGTGAAGCCTACGCGCCGGGGGCCCGCGCGCTGCGCCTCACGCTCGACGGAGACCGCGTCGAGCTCCCCCTCGGCGCGCCCGCCACACTGGTTCGGGTGTCGGGACACTGGCGCGCGGGGCCGCGTCCGACGCCGCGCGCGGGCGGCCCGATCCGCGAGGTCTACGACACCCCGCTGATCTTCGTCGTGGGCACCGGCGACCCCGAGGAGGTGCGCGCCAACGAGCGCGTGGCGTTGAGGTGGTCGCAGCGTTCGGGCGTTCGCGCGCGCTATCCCGTGGTGCGGGACGACGCGTACACCGACGCGATGGGCGCGGCTCGCACGCTCGTGCTCATCGGCCGCAGCAACCGCGTGCTGGCGCGCATGGCCGCGCGGCTCCCGCTGCGCGTCGACGAGCACGCGGTGACGATCGGTGAGCGACGCTTCGAAGGGGCTGACACCGGCGCGGTTTTCACGGCGCCCAACCCCGACGACCCGACGCGCGCCGTCCTCGTGATCGCGGGGACCACGGCCCTCGCGACGCTGCTCTCGTGCGCGCTGCCCGATCTGGTGCCCGAGTACGTGGTGTTCGATTCGAGGGTGGCGCCCGCGAGGGGGCGGGTGGTGCTCGGCCCCGAAGCCTCGGTGCGCGCGGCGGGCTTCTTCGATTTCGAAGGGCGTCCCGTGGGCAGCGACGCAGACCCCGAAGCGCCTCGCTCCTGAGCCGCCGTGTCGGCGAGGCCTGACGCGCGCCTCGAGGCCGCGCATGAATGCGCCATCGGCTGCGGAGTTCCTCCCCAGTGAGGCGAAGGGTCACGCGCTCGCGCAGCTTGTTCCCGCCGGGATGCACGCATCGCGCGGCGGCACATGTGCTGCACCGCGCTCCATCGCGTCGACGTCTGCGCCGCCCGTGTCGGGCTGGTCTCGCGCAACGCATGATCAAAATGGACCACGGCCGCGAATGAACACCGAGACCACGCCCTCTGACGTCACGCCGGGCGCGCGCCCCGCCTTGAGCGCCGACGCAGCGCGGCGTCGCGCCGTGCTCGTCGTCGACGATGAGCCGCTCGTGCGACGCATGGTCGCGCAGTTGCTCACGATCGCCGGGTACGACGTCTCTCTCGCGGTCGACGGCGTCGACCTGTTGGACCAGTACGAGAGCGCCGCGCTCGCCTGCTGGCCGCAGGCGCCCTTCGCCGTGATCCTCTCCGACGTCGACATGCCGCGACGCGACGGCTTCGAGGCGATCCGCGAGCTGCGCGCGCGCAACATCGCCACCCCCGTGATCCTCATGTCGGGCCGCTTCGACAAGTCGTTCCGCGAGTCCGCGCTCGCGCTCGGCGCCGCCGAGATCCTCGCCAAGCCCTTCGAACTCTCCGAGCTCCGCGCCGCGGTGTCGTCCGTCGTCGCCTGAGCGTCGCCTGCACGCCCTGTGAACACCGCGACGGCGAATCAACGTCGCGTTCGTCACGAGGGGGTCCTGGCGCGTCTCGAGATCGGCGCCGCGCGGCACCGCGGGGGTTGATCCCCCCTTGCTTCGGGGCGCGCTTCGCTGACAGCATGCGTGGCGATGAAGCTTTCTCCTTTCGCCTTCGGTCCTTTCGTGGTGCTGCTTGCGGCGTGCGGAGAGACCGCGCGCCCCTCGGGGCAGACTTCGAACAACGACGTGCCTCCCGTCGACGTGCCCGCGATCGACACGATCGTCGTCACGGACACGGGCAACGACGCGACGGTCGCCGACGCGGACGCCACGGTGTCTGACACGACGCCCGTCACCGATCGCGGCGGCGACGTGACCACCGACACGCCCGCCGCAGACCGCGCCGACGCCGCCGACGTGCAGACGATGATCCCCGGCCTCTGCGCGTGGAGCCACAGCGACCTCGCGGCCTTCGCGACGCGGCTCGGCCTCTGCACCTTCAGGCCGCCGCAAGCCGCCCTCAACGAGTACTTCAACCCCGTGAACTGGGAGGGCGGTCCCCTCTCGGCGCGCGCGTGCGGCGCGCTCCGCTGCGTGGCCGACGTCACCACCGCGGGGACGTGCTCGTCGTGGCTGAGCTCGTGCCTCAAGTACGAGGTCTCGCGCGTCGCGGGCGGCACCTGCGCCACGCCCGCCGCGAGCTGCGACGGCACCGGCAGCGGCGTCTATCGCTCGTGCGTGAGCGGCGTCGAGACGCGCGACAACTGCACGGCGCTCGGGCTCCGCTGCGTCGCCACGGGCGGCGAGGCCGCGTGCGTCACCGCCATGGGCGCGGCGTGCCCCGCGGGATCGCCTCCCCGATGCAACGGCAACGTGCTCGAGCAGTGCGTGCTCGGGGTCTACACCCGCGTTCGCAACTGCGACCTCACGGGCGGGGTCTGCGACGCCACCGCGAACACCTGCCGCGGCGCGGGCGTCGAGTGCACCGGCGACGCGACCTCGTGCGACGGGACGCAGCTTCGCGTGTGCCGCGGCGGACGCTGGCACGCCGTCGACTGCGGGCGGCTGGTGACCGGCTCCACCTGCCAGACGGTGAACTCCCACTCGTTCTGCGGCATCGATCACGAGTGCGATCCCCTCGCCGCGGCCCCGGGCGGAACCTGCGACGGCAGCACGCTCGTGCTCTGCGCCGCGGGGCGCACGTACCGCTACGTGTGCGAGCCCCGCAACGGCTTCACGTCGTGCGTCAACGGCACGGGCTGCATGCCCTGAGCGCTCCGCGACGGCGCGCGACGGTCAGCGCATCGCTGCGAGGATCGTCGCGTCGTCGGCGGAGACGCTGTCGCCCTTCTCCCAGTCCTTCGAGAGCCACGGCCACATCGGAGACGCGTCGACGCAGCCCGCGCTGCGCTCGTCGGGCGCGCACGCCACGCGGACGTGAAAGTGGTCGTCGTGCGGGAGCGCGTCGCCGGGCTGGTGCATGATCGCCTCGGCGCGGTCGATCACCCACGCGGGCCGCGAGCGCGCGCGGGCGTTGGTGACGAGGAGCTGCTCGATCCACGCGGCGACGAAGACGCGCGTGACGCCGACGCCCTCGGCGCGCACGACGGCTTCGATGAGGTCCCAGTTGCGGGGTGTGTCGAAGCGCAGCGGCGTGGGCCACTGCACCGAGTTGCCGTCGCGGTCGTAGCGCACGAACTCCGGCGTGAGGAGCGACGCGTCGGTCACGCCATCGCGCGCGAAGAAGAGCAGGTCGACGTCGCGGCCCGCGCGGTGCGACGCGTGGCGCGGGACCTGTCCGCCGCGGAGCGCGGAGATGTCTCCGACCACGAGGGGGATCAGGCTGCGTGATGGGGTCGTCGCGCGCGCCACCTGCTGCACGAGCGACACGACGCGGGCCGTGCCCCAGTGGATGCCGCCCTGCGCGTCGGTGCGGAGCACCTGATAGCCGCGACCGCGGTCGGGGAGGCGCTCGGCGTGGGAGATCCACCCCGCGTTGGGCCTGCCGCGCGAGCCTCGCGTGGGAGAGAGCGACGCGCAGCCCTCGAAGGCGAGGGCGACCACCAGCGCGAGGGACTCGGTGCGCACCGCCAACGACTATCACACGCTCCATCGCGGGAGGAGGCGCAGTGCGCGATGCCTTGACCGGGGAGCGCAAAGGTCGCAATCCTCCGCCTCCGCTGCCGACGCACCCGCGCCGCGGCGCATCACTCCGAAAGACAAGGCTGTAGACCGTGGGAATGGATCCGTTGTCCGCGCACCTCGACCGGGGCTGGGAGCTTCTCTCCCAGGGTGACTCGCGAGGCGCCCGAGCCTGCGCGCGCCGCGCCCTCGAGCTCGATGGCAACTCGCCCGAGGCGCACAACCTCCTCGGTCAGGTCTGCGCGCAGGAGGGCGAGTACGACGCCGCGATGGAGCACTTTCGCACCGCGATGGCCATCGACGACGGCTACCCCGACCCGATGCTCAACGCCGCGGAGCTGCTCATCCACCCCATCGCGGATTTCGAAGGCGCCATCGAGCTCTGCGACGAGGTGCTCGAGTTCGTCGACACGCGCGAAGAGATCGTCGACGCGATGCTCCTGAAGTTCGACGCGCTGCTCGCGAAGGGCGACGACGAAGACGCGAAGCGCGTGCTCGACGCGCTCCCCGAGGGACCGTACGAGCAGCCCGGGCAGGCGTACCTCGTGGGTCGCGCGCGCTTCGAAGTGGGCGACGCCGACGCCGCCGAGGCGCACCTCAACGACGCGCTCAAAGAAGACCCGCACAACCCCGACGTGCACTACTACCTCGGGCTCGTGCGCGAGAAGCGGCGCGACTATCGCGGGGCCATCATGGCCTTTCTCGACTGCCGCGGCTTCGACCGCGAGCTCCCGCTGCCGCCCTGGTCGATCCCGAAGGAGCAGTTTCATCGCTCCGTGGAGCGCGCGCTCGAACAGGTCGAGCCGGGCCTCGTGCGGTCCCTCGAAGGCGCCCTCGTCGTCGTCGACGATCAGCCGGGCATCGAGGTCGTGGCCGACGGCGTAGACCCCCGCGCGTCGGTGCTCATCGACGGTGTCGGAGAGGTCCCCGCGGGCGTCGAGCAGCGCGTCGTGAGGCTCTTCGTCTACCAGCGCAACGTCGAGCGACTCTGCGGCGGCATCGAGGAGCTCGAAGACGAGATCACGCACCAGATCAGCGAGGAACTCCGCGCGCTCACGGGTCCCGCGATCACGCCGCGCCCCGCGCCCGAGCCCCGCCGCACTTCAACCGCGCCCGCGAGCAACGACGACGACCGCAAGAAGCCCCGCAAGGGCCGAAGCTGATCGCCGCGACACGCAAACCCATAGCAACCACCGCAGCACCGACATGGCCGACGACCTCCGAGAGATCGACACCGACGCGGGACGCATCCGCGCCAACCACCTCCTCTACGAGATCTACTGCGACGTGTACGGTCGCCTCGCCGCCGAGGTGCCGCGCGACGCGTACCCGAGGCTCCTCGAGCTCGGCTCGGGCGGCGGGTTCTTCCGCGAGTTCGCGCCGCACACGATCACCAGCGAGTGCGTCGAGACGCCGCGCGTCGACCGCGTGATCGACGCGTGCCGCATCGCCGAGAGCTTCGAACCCTCGTCGCTCGACGCCATCGTGGCCTTCGACGTGTTTCATCACCTCCCCGACGCCGCGGGCTTTCTCCGCGGGGCCGAGACGGTGCTGCGGCCCGGCGGGCGAATCGTGATGGTCGAGCCCTGGTACACCACGGTGGGCCAGTACTTTCACTCGGTGCTCCACCACGAGCCGCACATCGACGACCCCAACGACTGGCGCGTCGTCGGTGAGGGACGCATGGCGGGCGCCAACACGCGCCTCCCCACGAGCGTGTTCCGCGACTCCGATCCGCGCTTCGCGAGGGAGTTCCCCGCGCTCAAGATCGTGAAGCGGGAGCCCTTTCACAAGTGGCTCTACCTCGCGAGCGGCGGGCTCAAGCTCAACACCCGCATCCCCGCGTTCATCGCGAAGGGCCTCGTCGAGCTCGATCGCCGGGTGCACCTCGGAGACAAGACCTTCGGCCTCTTCGCGCTCATCGTCGTCGAGCGCGTCCGCTGACGCACGTCGCGCGGTGACAGCGCGTTGTTGCGCGCGGATGCGTCGCGTTGATAGCGTCCGCGCATGGTGGCTCCGGGCCCTGTCTCGCAGAACGAGCTACGCGTCTGTGCAGAGTGCGGGACGGCCGCGCCCACCGAGAGGCCGCGCTGCGGGATCTGCAACGCCGCCTTCGGTCCGCTCTCGCCCGTGGTTCCGACGGCGCTCCCGGGGAGGCCGTGGGCGCGCGTCGAGATCACGCTCCCCTGCGCCCGCTGCGGTTCGGTGATCCCGCTGCGACCCGAGTCGATCGGGGCGCAGATCCCGTGCAACCACTGCGGTCACGTCACGCAGGTCGACCTCGGATGGTGGGACGAGGCCTTTCACATGGCCCACGCCACGGTGGATCTCTCGTTCCCTGATTACCAGGGCCTCAACGCGGCGCTCGGTGCGTACAACCCCTTCGGCGCCGTGGGCGTGCGCGAGTCTGCCATCGAGTTTCCGAGCGAGGCGCTGCCGTCACAGACCCCGCTGCGCTTGAAGGCCGCGCCGGGGGCTCCGCTCTGTCAGCGCTGTCGCAGCCCCGTCATCGTGCGCTTCAGCGGCGCGGGCAGGGTCGCCGCGCAGTGCACCCGCTGTAGCGACCGTGAAGCCTTCAGCGTGCCCGACGTGGTGATGCAGCGCTTTCCCGCGGTGCGCGCGCTGCTCGCGTATCAGGGCGAGGCGTCGGCCGCGGCGGGGCGCATCGAGCCCTGGTGGATTCTCATCGAGGGGCTCTCGTACATGCGCCCCATGGTGCAGGAGAACAAGGCCAACGCCGAGCGCGCCAACGCCGAGCGGCAGGCCTACGACGTGTGGGAGCGGCAGGAGCGCGAGCGTCAGGCGGGCGAGGCGAAGGCCCGCGCCGAGCAGGCCGAGCGAGACCGCGTCGAGCGAGAGAAGCGAGAGCGAGAGGCGCAGGAGCGCAACGAGCGAGACCGCATGGAGCGCGAGGTCCGCGAGGCGCGCGACGAGGCCGCGATGGAGAAGTCCGTCCGCGAGCGCGTCGAGGGGGAGCTCAGGCAGCTCCAGGAGTTTCACCGCAACGAGATCGAGCGCCTCCAGCGCGAGCAGTGGGAGCGCTCCGAGCAGGAGCGCGTCTACCGCGAGCAGCGAGAGCACAACGAGCGGACGCACCAGGAGGAGATCGCGCGCGCACAGGCGGCGCGAGAGGCGACGATGCGTTCGCGCTGGCGCATCGCGATGGCGCTCTGGGCGATCTTCTTCATCGCGGTGATCGCCGACCTCGCCCTGGCGATGAAGGGCTGAGGGGCTGCTCTTCGGCGTTGGTCCGTCCCTCGTTCCGCGGTAGAAACGCGGGCTTTCAACGAAGGTCTGGAGGTCCACGACGATGAGCGACACCACGGTCCACGCACTGAAGAACCGCATCGGCCCCGACGCGCTCCCGGCGCTCGACGGCAGGGTGCTCGACGTGGGCAATCCCACCGACGGAACCGTCGTCGCCACGGCGCCGCGATCGGGCACCGCCGACGTGGAGCGCGCCGTCGAGGTGGCCCGCGCGGCCTACAAGACGTGGAGCGCGACGCCCGCCCCCGTGCGCGGCGAGGTGCTCTTCCGCGCGGGTCAGCTCCTCGTCGAGCGCAAGGAGGCGATCGCGCACGTGATGGCGCGCGAGATGGGCAAGCGGCTCGAAGAGGCCCGCGGAGACATTCAAGAGGCCATCGACACGGCGTGGTACGCGGGCTCCGAGGGACGCCGACTCTTCGGTCGCACCGCGCCGTCGGAGCTCCCTCGCAAGATGGGCTTCACGCTGCGCCGCTCCATCGGCGTCGTCGGCGTCATCACCGCGTGGAACTTCCCCGTCGCCGTCCCGAGCTGGAAGATCCTCCCCGCCCTCGTGTGCGGCAACTCCGTCGTGTGGAAGCCCTCCGAAGAAGCCCCCGAGAGCGGTCACCGCTTCGCCGAGTGCCTCTGGGACGCGGGGCTCCCCGCAGGCGTGCTCAACGTCGTGCACGGCCTCGGTGACGAGGTCGGCGCGGCCATCGTCGCGCACCCGCAGGTGCCCGTGCTCACCTTCACGGGCAGCACCGCCGTGGGGCGTCGCATCTACGAGACCGCGGGCCGCAACCTCAAGCACGTCTCCCTCGAGATGGGCGGCAAGAACCCCGTCATCGTGCTCTCCGACGCCGACGTCGAGCTCGCCGTTGACGGCATCCTCTGGGGCGCCTTCGGCACCGCGGGCCAGCGCTGCACGGCCACCAGCCGACTCATCGTCGTCGACGAGATCGCAGACCGCGTCGTCGCGAGGCTCGTCGAGCGCGCGAAGGCGCTGCGCGTGGGCGATCCCCTCGACGCGGCCGTCGATGTGGGCCCCATCGTTTCGAATCGCCAGCTCGCGCGCATCCACGGCTACGTCGAGAAGGCGAAGACCGAGGGCGGACAGGTGCTCTGCGGCGGCGCTCCGCTCGAAGGCCCCCTCGCCAGCGGGTCGTTCTATCCGCCCACCGTGATCGACCGCGTGAAGCCCGGCAGCACCCTCGCGATGGAGGAGGTCTTCGGCCCCGTGCTCGCGGTGATCCGCGTGAAGGACTTCGACCAGGCCGTCGCCGTCGCGAACGAGGTCCCCTACGGCCTCAGCTCGTCGATCTACACGCGCGACGTCAACCTCGCGATGCGCGCGGTCGAGAGCGTCGAGGCGGGCATCACCTACGTCAACGCGCCCACGATCGGCGCGGAGGCGCACTTCCCCTTCGGCGGCGTCAAGGCCACGGGCAACGGACACCGCGAGGGAGGCTGGTCTCCCTACGAGTTCTTCACCGAGCTCAAGACCGTCTACATCGACTACTCGGGCGCCCTCCAGCGCGCGCAGATCGACAACCGCGAAGACTGATCGCTGATCCGCGCGCGTGCGCGACGGAAGCGCCCCTTCACCACCGCCATGATCGTCGTCGTCGCCGCCCTCGCCGCGGTCTGCCTCTACCTCGCGCCCCTCGCCGTCGCGCTCCCGATGCTCGCGAAGCGCTGGCCCGATCGCGGCGCGGCGCGGGTGCTCGACGTCGCCCTGGTGCTCACCGTCGACGCCTACGCCACGCTCACCCTCGCCCGCGTCGCGCCCCTCTACATCGCCGTCTGGATCGCCCGCGCCGCGTGGCTCGCGCTCGGTGTGGCCTCGCTCGTCCGCGCGCGCCCGACGCGCGAGTCTGCGGTCAGCGCGTGGCGCTCGTTCGATCGCGACGCGGCGATTCAGTACGCGACGCTGGCCTTCGCCGCGGTGGCGCTCACGTCGACGCTCTCCTACGGCTACGTGATCTGGGACCGCGAGTTCCACGCGCCGCTCGTGTCGGCGCTGCGCACGCAGACGATGCCCTTCGACTGGGTGCTCGCGCCCGTGGTGCCGCTCCGCTACCACTACCTCGGCGACGCGATCGCCTCGATGATCCAGATCCTCTCGGGGAACGTGATCTCGTCGGGGCTCGCGCTCTCGCTCGCGCACGACCTCTTCCTCTCGCTCGCGCCCATCACCCTCTACGCCACGCTGCGTGCCGCAGGCGCTCGCGCGGGCGCCGGTTGGCTCGGGGCGCTGAGCCTGTGCGTGCTGCTCGCGGGGCCGCTCTCGTTCCTCCGCGACGACGCGCATCACCAGTTCACGACCACGGGCTCGCTCTCGCTCTGCGGCAACTCGTATCTGTGCTTTCTGACGCTGAGCTATCGGCCCGCGAACGCGCCTGGCGCGTACTTCATGGTCGCGCTCGTGAGCCTCCTCGCGGCGCGCCTCGCGACGTCGTCGAAGACCGCGCAGTCCGATGAGGTCACGGCCGCGCAGCTCGTCGCGTGCATCGCGTCGCTCATCATGCTCGACGAAGCCTCGGTGGGCCTCCTCGGGCTCGCGCTCGGCGCCGCGTGGATCGTGTATCCGCAGAGCCTCGCGTCGACGCGCGCCCGCGGCTTCGCGCTGCTCCTCGGCCTCGCGGTCACCATCGCGGTGATCTGCGTGATGTTCTACAGCCCCCTCGCCGCGCGCGGCGGCGGAGGTCCCGTGCACCGCGTCGCGATCGTCCCCGCGCGGCTCCTCGGGATCTACGGTCAGCGCGCGTACACCTTCGCCGAAGCTGCGGGGAGGCGCGAGGCCTTCTTCGACGCGTTCCCCTGTCTCTCCGTGGCGGTGATGGCGCTGTGGTTCTCGCTTCGCCTGCGCTCTCGCGCCATCGCAGGACTCGCCGCGTTCATGAGCACGCTGACCGTCGTGGGGCTCTTCGGTCTCTTCAAGGTCAACGTGAACGACGATCCGAGCGAGGCGCAGCGCTTCATCATGGCGCCCGTGCTCCTCGCGCCCGCGGTCGGCGCGGTGATCCTCGTGCTCGCCGCGGGGCGGGCCACGCTCTCGCGCGCGGTGATGCTCGTCGCGATCGGCCTGCCCGTGATCTCGACCTTGCTCTGGTACAAGTCCTTCGTCATCGAGACGGCCGCCGACCAGCACCGCTTCGGCGACATGCACTCGCTCGACTGCCGCGTCTCCGCGGGGAGGATGCGCCGCGGACGCCCGACGCTGCGCTACGCGTCGAGCGCCGCGATCTGGCGCTATGCGCCGTGTCAGCCGACCTTGCTCCCCGGCCGACGGAGCACCGGGTGGGACGCGTCGCTGCTCTCGGCCTTCGGCACTGACGCGATCGACTCGATCCGTCGCTCCGACCCGCGGATTCCGTTCACGTCGGTCGTGTGCGCGCGGGGCGATGACCCCGACACGGTGTGCGACTGGGCGACGACGCACGCGCGCTGCGTCCCCGTGGGAACAGGGCTGCGCGAGTGTCACCTCGACGCGACGCAACGCGCGGAGCTTCTCCGTCAGTTCTGATTACTCGCAGACGTGTGCGAGGCAGCGGTCACCCTCGCACTCGTTCGAGACGCAGTCGGAGTTGCGCGTGCAGGCCGCGCCCGTCGCAGCCCTCGGCACGCAGGTGCGCGAGGTCTCGTCGCAGCGCAGTCCCTCGTTGCACGTCGCCGCGAGGAGGTCGTTGCCCGGGATGCAGCGCGAGCCCATCGCGCCGTCGCCGAGCGTCGCGCAGGTGTTCATCGCGTTGCACTCGAGGTGCGCGAGGGGGTTGCAGAGCGGCGCGGTGCGACCGTCGGCGCTGCACATCCCGCCCGCGGTGCTTCGAACGAGCGACGAGGGAGACGCACAGGTGCGGGTGGTCGTGCCCGCGGTCGGCGCGCACACGGTCCCTGCGGCGCACGCGTCGGAGGTGGTGCACGGAGCCCCCGCGGCGATGACCCTGCGGCACATGTCGTTCACGCACGCGAGCCCCGTCGAGCACTCGACCCGCGTCGCGGGGGTTCCAGGGATCACCCCGCAGCGCTGCCCCTCGCCCGCCGCGGCGCCCATGCTGACGGGTGAGCACATGCCGCCCACGCAGTCGGCGACGCCCGTGTCCCAGCCCATGCACTGACGGTCCGTGGTGCACGCCGCGCCCGTTCCGAGAGGCGCCCGACACGCGCCGGGGCACATGCGGGTGCTCGATCCGTGGTCGCACCAGCCGCTCGCGCACTCCTCGCCGCGCCAGCACGCGCCGCCGACGGCGACGGTGCCCGTGAACGCGCGACGGCAGAGGCTCGCGAGGGACGAGTCGTTGCGCGCGCAGCTCTGGCTGACGCGCGTGAGGCACTCCGCGGCGGCGGCGCCGTCGAAGCGAATGGTGCCCCCGCGGACGAGCGAGGCCATGTCGGTGATCGCCGCGACGCCGAGGGCCGGCACCCTCGCAGCGCAGGTCGCAGCGTTTTCGAGGAGCGCGACCGCCGCGCCATTGTCGCCCACCGTCGGACAGCGGAAGAGCGAGTCGCAGAGCGCCCGGTAGTACGCCGCGGGAAAGGTGTCGATGGTGAGGCTGTTACCGCCGCCGCCGGTCGTCGTATCCGAGCAGGCCGACGCGGCCCCGACGCACAACGCGAGGATGATGGTGGTCTTGCGCATGACGCGCGGAGGCTCTCACGGGCGATCGGGGAGCGTCGAGATTCCTTCGAGAGGCATCAGAGGATGCTGACGCTGACGAAGACGCGACACGGAGAGGTGATGCGATGGTCGACAAGCTTGTTCTGAGCGACGAAGAGTGGAAGCGACGGCTGACCCGCGAGGAGTACGAGGTGCTCCGCCACCACGGCACCGAGCGCCCGTGGACCGGGTGCTTCGTCGCCACGAAGGAGGCCGGGACGTACGTCTGCGCGGGCTGCGGCGCCCCGCTCTTTCGCTCGGGAGAGAAGTTCGAATCGGGCACCGGGTGGCCCTCGTTCACGAGGCCCGTCACCGACGACGCCATCGCCGAGCACCACGATCACAGCTACGGCATGGCGCGCGTCGAGGTGCGCTGCGCGCGCTGCGACGGACACCTCGGACACGTCTTTCCCGACGGCCCTGCGCCCACGGGGCTGCGCTACTGCATCAACTCCGTGTCGATGAAGCACGTCGTCGACGGCACGCCCATCACCCTCGTCACGAAGTGATCGCCCGCGCCCTCAGGGCACGACGCTTCGAACGCCCGCGCATCCCCAGCTCTCGAGCGTGAGCCGCAGGTCCGACGCGCCCGAGAGGCTGAGATTGCCCTGGCGGATGTGAATCTCCCAGGTCTTCGCGTTGGTGAGCGGGAGCAGCGCGCCCGCCGCGATGGTCTGCTGCACGTCGAGGATCTGCGAGTCGCGGATCGTGCCGAGCGAGCTCCCGAGGATCGTCCCGATCACGGCCACCGTGCCGAAGACCCAGCCGTAGCCGTCGGCGTGCTGCGAGACCATCCCCGCGCGCCCCGCGATGTCGTTGAGCACCCGCTGCGCCGCCGCGCCATCCGACGCGAGGTAGCAGCCGTAGGTGATCGTGATGTTCGAGATGCTGCGGTAGAGGTCGCCCTGTCCCCAGAGCACACCCTCGCTCGGGCGGAGGTTGATCGTGGTCGTGCGCTGGTTGCCCGCGACCTCGCGCGGCGAGATGAGCAGGAGCTCCGAGTGCCGCCCGTCCTCTGCGCTGATGACGCAGTAGAGGTTGCGCGGGATGTCGAACCAGCCGCGCTGAATGGAGATCTCCTTCACGCGGATGCGGAGCTGCGGATCGGCGCAGGTGGTGGCCGACGGGGCGACGCCGAGGTCCGTTCCGCACGCGTAGTTGGTCCGCTGCGTCGAGCCGCTGATGTTGTCGCACGACGGGAGCCGCGCGCTCGTCAGCGGAACCGCAAGCGCGCCCGTGCAGCTCGGGGCCATGTCGCAGGTCGGGCAGCGGTTGCAGTCGAGGGGGCAGGTCTCGCAGGTCTCGCGTCCGCGCGTGCAGAGGCCGTCGCCGCAGACGGGGTTCACCACGGAGTCGAGCGGCGTGGTGTCGTACACGGCCGTCACGTCTGCTGCATCATCGGGGAGCGTGGCGTCTGCGGGCGGAGGCCCCGACGCGCCGTCGCCTGCGGCGCACGCGGAGACGAGGCTTCCGAGGAGGACCCAGCGCGGCAGAGTGAGGTTCACGCCCATCGTGCGGCGACTGTAGACCGCGCGCTCTCGGAACCACAACCGGGTGACGGACGCTCTTCGCGGCTCACCGCGAGACGCAGGCGCTCGACGCGGGGACGTAGGTCGCGAGGGGCGTCACGAGGCAGGTCCCGTCGGGGCGGAGCGAGACGTCGGCGACCTTCCAGAAGGTGTTCGCGGTGCAGTTTCCCGCGGCTGTTCCCGCGAGGGGAGCGCTCACCAGCACCGCGGCGGGCGTGGTGCTCGACGCGCCGCAGTAGACCTTCACCGTGGCGACGCGCCCCGCGCCGCGCGCGTAGTTGTGCACGCCGACGGTGTACGTCTCCCCCGTCACGGGCGCGTTGAGACGGATGTTCTCGGGCCCGTTGGCGCTCACGCTGTCGACGTCCTGCGCGGCGCCCCACGCGGGCGTCATGTTGGCGTAGTGGCAGTCGTTGACGCCGTCGAACCACGCGCCGCTCACGTTGTTGTGCATGTGCAGGTCGAGGTCTCCGGTGCCGTTCCACGTGAGCTCGACGCGGATTCCGCGCGCCGCGGCCCGCACGGTGAACGCGCACGACCGGATCACGCCGAGACCGTCGATGCCCGCGACCTGAACGCGGTAGTCGCCCACGATGAGCGGCGCGAAGGTCTCCGTCGTCGAGGCCGCGGGTGACGGAGTCCAACGCGCCGACGTGTCTCCGCCCGCGGGCGCCGAGGTGATGGCCCACGTGAGCCCTCGCAGCACGCCGCCCGTGGTGACCGTGAACGACCGCGCATCACCCGCGAACATCGACGCGTCGGCGGGGCATGTGATGGTCCCCGCGCAGGCCTCGTCGACGTCGCCGTCGCAGTCGTCGTCGAGGCCGTTGCACACCTCGCTCGTGGGGGCTCCCGGCGTGCAGGTCGGCACGGCGCCGCGCACGCAACCGGCGACGGTCCGACGGCACGCGCCGACGCCGCAGGAGATGTCCGCGAAGCCCTCGTCGACGAGGGCGTTGCAGTTGTTGTCGCGTCCGTCGCAGGTCTCGCTCGACGCACACGGAACGCACGCGCCCGCGCCGTCGCAGGTGCTCTCGACGGGCGGCCTCCAGCGGATCGCGCTGTTCGCACGCACGCTCCCGATCGTGTCGAAGGAGACCTGATCGAAGGCCGTTCCGTCGGCGCGCTGGATGCCCACCGTCGCGCTCTCGCCCGAGGCGCGCGCGTTGCCGACCATGTCGCCGTAGAGCACGTCGATGGCCTGCGTGGCCTCTTCGAGCACCACTTCGAAGCTGAGCGACGCGCCGAGGTCGCCGACGGTGCCGCGGTCTTCGAGGTCGACGCCCGACCACTGGGCCACGAAGAGCCTCCCCGGCGCGCGTCCGAAGGTCGCCACGCAGATGCCCGCGGGACGCGTCTGGAGGTCGTCCCAGAACGGCGCGATCGCGTCGCCGAGCTCCGACGCAGGGAGCGCCGCGTTGACCCACGCGGGCGACGCCGTGGCGAAGCCCATCACGCCGTTCACGCTCACGCCCACCTGCGTCCGCGCGGTGCCGTAGAACGTGAAGGGAAAGGGCAGCGTGACGTCCGCGATCCCGTCGCGCGCCGCGGGGAGGAGTCGCGTCGAGCCCTGCGCAGCGCACGCGTCGATCCATCCGAGCGAAGAGGACTCACGCACATAGGCGCCCGTGCCGAACGCGCAGGTGGTGCCCGCGGGCCGGTCGCGGACGCGCTCGCACACGGGCGATCCCGACGCGCACGAGATCCGACCGAACTGACACGCGTTGCCGAGGTCGCAGGTCGCGCCCTCGTCGCACGCCACGCACGCACCCGCGGTGTCGCAGACGTGACGCACGCCGCACGAGGTCCCCACGGGGAGCGGGCCGACGTCGACGCACACGGGCGTGAGCGGGTGATCGCAAGAGATCGCACCGCGTCGGCACACGCCGCTCGTCACGCAGGGGCTCCCCGCGTCGCAGCGGAACGGCGTCTCGACGGGGCCGCAACGGAACTGCACCTCGATGGCGCCGAGCGTGGGCGCGAGGTTCTCGTCGGGCCCCGGGTCGAGGTACGCCGTGAGCTCCACGACGCGCGCGTGTCCGAGGTGCTGCGACGCCGCCGTGAGAATGTCGCCGAGCTCGTAGCTCGACGTGACCGCGGAGCCGTCGGTCGAGCGCGGCGCGTCGGGCAGTCGGATCGCAGGGGCCGATACCAGCTCCGCCGCGGAGTCTGCGGCGCGCGCCTCCATTCGAATCGCGGCGCCGCCGGGGACGCGCGTGCTCACGTTGACGCGGCCCCACGTGGGAATGGTCGCCACGGAGCCCGCGGGGCAGCTCGCTTCGAAGGTGCGGCGGTACACGCCCGCCACGCAGTACGCGTCGTTCGAGATGGGAGACCAGCGGAAGCCCGTCCCCGCGTTGGTGACGCCGGGGGTGTTGTAGCCCACGAGGTCGAAGCGCGTCCCGCCGCCCTCCTGCACGCCGATGGTGGCGCTGCTGCCCGAGCTGAGATCGGGTGCGCCCTGCCTCGTGTCGTAGAGCACGTCGACGGTCTGCGACGACTCACTCAGCACCACTTCGAAGGTCAGGTGCGTCGAGGCATCGGCCGCGGGGTAGAAGGCTGCGTCGTTCCACTGAAGCACCGTGCGTCGATCGGGCGCGGCGCCTACGGTTGCGACGCACACGCCGCCGCGCAACACGAGGTCGTCCCAGAAGGCGAGCACCGCGTTGGGCGTGCTCGGCGACGGGAGCGTGGTGTTGGCCCACTGCGACGAGGCCGCGGTGAACTCCGCGACGCCGTTGGGCGTGATGCTGACGGTGCGATACGCGACGCCCCAGTACGAGAACGCGAAGGGGATCGGCACCGTCGCCACGCCCTCATCGGCCGACGCGAGCACCGTGACCGCGCCGGGCTGCGCGCACGCGTCAACCCACGGGAGCGGAGATACTGACCGGAGGTAGGGGCCGCCGGGGCGTCGCTCGCACGCGGGCTGTACGCCGCCGACGGGCGTTCCTGCGGGGCAGTAGACGGCCTGCGCGAGATCGGAGGGCTCGACGGCGACGCTACCCGCAGGCATCGCGTCATCGGGGGTCACGCAGTCGACGATGTGCTGACACGTCGGGTCGCACTGACCGAAGCACGGAGACACCACGCCGAAGAGGCGCGCGCCGCGGTCTCCGCCGAAGGCTTCGCAGGCCGACCACGCGCCGTGACGACACACGCGCTGACCGAGGTGACACACGCCGTCGGGCGCGTTCTCGGTGGTGCCCGTGGCGAGGTTGCAGGGAACAGGCGGCGCTGCGGGATCGCACGCGCATCCCACGTCGGGCCGTCGACACACGAGGCACTCGCGGGTCACTTGCGGCGCGCTGTCGTCGCAGTCGGGGCCGCGCGCGCATCCGGCGCCGAAGCCGTCGCCGTCGTGGTCGACGCACGACGCGGGCGTGATCGGGCGAACGGTGTCATTCGAAGGAGCCGCCGAGGTGATCGCCGAGGGAGCGCGCGCGTCGTCGTTGGCGCAGGCGGCGAAGAGCGCCACCGCGAAGGAGAGCAGGAGCGGGGCGTCGGGCGTTCCACGAGCGAGCGTCATGCAGGCACCTCACTCGCACTGTGCGGAACCTACGACCGTCGCCGCAAACCGCTGAGATATACGGGGATTCTGTGCGTGCGCTCACGCCCAATAGCGCGGATTACATGAACGTAGACACGCGCCCCGGTCACTCCTCGCGGGCGTCGAGCACGCGGTCCGCGCGGAGGATTCGAAGCCCGCGGCGGCCCTTCGTTCCAGGGGAAAACAGCAGGTGCGGCGCGCTCCATCGCTCGATGCGACCGCGGAGGGTGAAGGGGTCGCGGCCCGG
>JBPOHC010000336.1:0-12779 GCA_052035985.1 Myxococcota bacterium
GTCGCCACCCCGGCGGGCAGAGGAGCGAGGGGGTTGGCGCGAAGTCCGTCTCGGGGAGCGACGGGGGCGTCCAGTCGAGCGCGGGCACACCGCTATCGGGATCGTCGGGGTCGGGCCACGGACCACGGACGCCTCCCTTCGGATCGAGTCCCCACGAGGGCGCCGCGGCCTCGGCGGAGCCCGCATCAGGAGCTTCGCACGCGCCGGGCGAGGCTCCGCCGTCGGGCTGGCAAGCGATCAGCGCGGGCCCGCAGCCGCCCGTCGACAGGTCGACCCATCCCGCGGGGCAGACCCACGTGGGGCACTCCTCGAAGGTCGACCGCGCATCGGTCGGGACGGCATTTCCGAGGGGCTCCTCGGTGCAGCCCAGCAACGCGGTGACGGCGATGACTTCGCGAGCGCTCGCGGCGCGGACACGCTTGCGATCCTGAGACATCGTCGTTCCTCGATCGAGTGGTGGACCGTGGTGGGCGCTCGGTGACCCCCTGCGGAGCGTCTCGCGATGATCTTCGAGAGCGGCGCGTGAACGCAACGGGATTGTGGCGCGTCAGGCCGTGCGCTGCGGTGTGAGCGCGGCGAGCGCGGCGTTCAACGCGGCCGTGCGGCGCTCGAGGTCACGCGTCGTCTGAACGCGCGCGGCCTCTGCGGTCTCGAGCGATCGAAGCGCCGAGACCTCGCCCGACGAGAGCCCGCCGAGGGTCGACTCCGCGAGGAGCCGCTCGAGCTCGACGCGCTGCGCTCGCAGTTCGAGTTCCCGCGCACGGAGCTGTTCGATGAGGCCGTGGAGCGTATCGGCCGCAGTGGCCGTCGAAGCGCCCTGGTCGAGCGCGATCAGTTTGTGCTCGACCTCGCGCGCACTCGCGGGGCGCATGAGCGGATCCGGCGCCATCATCGAGCGCAGGAGGCGCTCGAGTGTCTCGGGCATCCTCGGTGAGGTCGCGCCCGGAGAGCGATCCTCGCGAGCCATGTCGCCCGAAGACATCGACGACGCTCCTGCCAGACGTCCCGTCGCGAGGTGGAAGAGCGTCACGCCGAGCGAGTACAGGTCTGATGCCAGGATCGCAGCGCGGGCTCGCTGCTCCGGGGCCGTGTACGCGTCGGTCCCGACGTTTGTTCCGCGCGTGATGCGCGTTTCGTAAACGCTGAAGGCGATTCCAAAGTCGAGGACGCGCACCGAGTCGGGCGAGGGGATGTCGTCGACGAGCATCACGTTCGAAGGATTGATGTCGCGGTGGATCACCCCTCGTTCGTGCGCGTGGTCGAGCGCCCTCGCGACGCCGATGCCGATCGCGACGACGGCGGTGTACGGCAATGGCCCTCGGGCGATCGAGGCGCGGAGGTCTCGTCCTCTCACGAAGTCCATCACCAGCGCGGGGCGCCCCTCGCGCGTCCGCGTGACGTTGATCACCCTCGGGATCGAGACGTGAACAAGCCCGCGCATGAGCCTCCCCTCACGCTCGAATCGACGTACCGCGCTCGCGTCGCGGCTGAGTTCGGCGCGCATCACTTTCACTGCGACGGGGCCGCCGTGGTCGTCGACCGCGCGAAACACCTGGGCCCAGCCCCCTTCGCCGATCGGCTCGAAGTTCGTGTAGCCGGGGATCATCTCGCGTGGATTCTATCGGAGGTCGCGACGCTCTGTCCGCGCGAAGAGCGCCTGGAGTAGCATCCGCGCACGATGTCGAGGCGCGCTGGCGAGTTCATCGGTCCCTTCGAGATTCTTCAACTCCTCGGCGCGGGTGGCTGCGGCGAGGTCTACAAAGCGCGCCGCAGCGACGGAGAGATCGTCGCGCTGAAGGTGCTGACGAGCAGCTCGCCCTTCACCATCGCCCACTTCGAACGCGAACTCCGCGCGACGCCCGATCACCCCAACATCCGCAAGGTGCACCGAGACGGAGAGGAGCCTGACGGCACGCGCTGGCTCGAGATGGACTACCTCGACGGCGACTCGCTGCGCGACAGGTTGAATCGCCGTCGACTGTCGTGGTCCGAGGTCCTCTCGCTGGGGACGCAGACCTGCGCCGCCCTTCAGGCCGCGCACGAGCGCGGGGTCATCCACCGAGACCTCAAGCCCGAGAACCTGTTCGTCGGCGTCGGCGACGCGATGGACGTCCGTGTCGTCGATTTCTCCATCGCGCTCCTCCAAGACGCGGAACGGTTGACCCTCACGGGCACGATCCTCGGGACGTTCCAGTACATGTCGCCGGAGCAGGTACGCGGCGAATTCGGACTCGACGCGCGCAGCGATCTCTGGAGCCTCGGCGTGGTGCTCTACGAGTGCGTCGCAGGGCGTTGCCCCTTTCAGGCCCCGACGCTCGCGGGGCTCGTCTACAACGTGGCGTTTCAGACGCCCGCGCCTGTTTCGAGGCACAGTCCCGACGTGCCTCCGAGGCTCGC
Organism: Myxococcota bacterium; assembly: GCA_052035985.1. Classification (GTDB taxonomy): domain Bacteria; phylum Myxococcota_A; class Polyangia; order Polyangiales; genus CAISKJ01. Next base: position 2,398 of record JBPOHC010000336.1, read on the forward strand.
CGAGGTGATCCATCGCGCGCTCAACAAGAACCCCTCGGAGCGCTTCCAGACCGCGCTCGCTTTCCGTGAGGCGCTCGCGAGCGTGAGGGGGCATGGCGTCGACGCACTTGCCCCTACGATACAGGGCTCCGCGGCCGTGAACGGGATCGCGGGGGTACAGGCCGAGGACCGCGCGCTGATGTCGCTGGTGTTCCTGCGCGGCGTCGTCGATGCCCCGCGCGTCTCGGCGCTTGCGGCGGAGTATGGCGGCGAGCTCGTGCCCTTCGCGGACCACCGTGCGATCGCTCGATTCGGAGGCACGTCGCTCCGAGGCGATGAGCCTGAGCGCGCGGTGAGGCTCGCGAGCGCGGCGCTCCCGCACGCAGAAGGAATCGGCGTCGCGACGGGATGGACGCTGACCCCCGAACGTGTCGAGGGCAGCGACCTCGCCTCGCGCGCTGAGCGCCTCGCGTCGAACGCATGCGTCACGATGGACATCGCCACCGCTGGCGCCGTTCGAGACCAGCTCGGTCTGACGGAACATCCCGACGGGAGCGCTGCACTCACTTCGGAACAGGCGGCGGCGCTCACCTCCGGGTTGTCGTCCGCGGGTGCAGAGTTCAGCGCTCGCTCGACGAGCACGACCGGCTTCTTCGGTCGGGAGGCTCTCACGACAGCGCTCCTCGAGTGCGTCTCGGCGACAGCGCACGCGGGCGTGACCGCCGTGGTCGTGCAGGGGGAGGCCGGCGTTGGCAAGAGCCGACTGATGCAAGAGGCGTTGTTGCGCGTGCGCAGCGAAGACCCGGTCGCAACCCTGCTCGCGTGCCGGTGCACGAGCTACCGCAAAGACATCCCCCTCGGGGCGTGGCAGGAATTGCTCTCGACGAGCCTGGTTGAGGTCGACCTCCTCGCGCTCTCCCGCCACGCCACGCTGGCCCCCGAGGTGTTTTTCGATCAGGTCACCGCGACGGTCGAGCCCATCATGCGTGAGCTCGCGCAGCGAGGCCCCGTGGTGATCGCGATCGACGACGCGCAGTGGATCGACGCCCTCTCGTCGAGGCTGGTCGACTGGCTCGTTGAGAACGCGACGGAGCAGCCGTTGGCGTTCTGGTTCTTCGGACGCCCGGATCGCTGGGCGACCAGCCTTCACCTGCCTCACGGGTCGAGCATGCTCACGATCGGGCCGCTCGATCCGACGGACGCCTCACGGCTCCTGGTGGGCACGATCGGAGATGCTCCGCCCTCCGTGTTGGAGCGCGCCGGGGGTAACCCGCTGTTCCTCAAGGAGCTGGCGCGACTCCATGTGCAGCGCGGCGGAGAGCTCTCCGACGGAGAAGGTGTCAGCGTGGTGGATCTGGTGTTCGGTGCGCGCCTCGCCCGCCTCGAGCCCTCGAAGCGAGAGTTCGTGAAGCGTGCTGCCGTCCTTGGGCGCGTCGGGTGGGTCGAGGCCGTTCAGTCCATGGCCGGAGACGCCGGGGCGTGGCGTCGACTGCTCGCGGAGAAGGTCTTTCAGCGGCATCCGCGGTCGAGCATCGAAGGCGCGCAGGAGTTCGCCTTCTCCAGCGGGCTGATGACCGAGGTCGCCTACAGGCTCTGGCCTGCATGGTCGCTGCCGACGCAGCACGAAGCCGCGGCCCGCTGGTTGGAAGCTCGCACCGACGCGTCGCCCAGCGAGGTCGGACGCCACTGGGAATCCGCGCAACGACGCGAGGAGGCGGCGAGCGCCTTCGCCCGCGCCGCCGAGGCCGCCGCTCGGGCAGGAGACAGCGAGCTCGCGCTCGAGATGGTGCGGCGCGTGATGCGACTTTCCTCTGAGCCTTCGCTTCGCTGGCGCTCCCTCGCCGCGCAAGACGCCGTCTTCCAGCTCTACGCCAACAAGGAACAGCAGGAGCTTCAGGAGCAGGGCCTCGATCTGATGCGCCGACTGTCGCTCGACCTGAGCCTGCGCCACACCGTCGAAACCGCGTGGCGGCAGTGCTACTTCTACCGCATCACGGGCAACCGGGATCTGACCGTGGCCTTCGGCGAGGAGGCCATCGCGCTGGCGTCTGCGATCGAGGATGCGATCGAGGGGCATCGATGGGCGAGCGCCGCCCACAACGAACTGGCGCTGCTCCACGCCGACGCTGGCGCATTTGACGAAGCGCTGCTCCACGCGAAGGAGGCCCATCTCCACGCGTCGCAGACCGAAGACCCCTGGTGGCTCGCGCGAACATGCTTCAGCGAGGCGTACGTGATCATCGAGATGGACCGTCTCGAAGAGGCGCTCTCGCTCTTCGACTCCGCAGCTGATGGGTACGCCCGCGGAGGCGATCGGCGCAGAGAGGCAATCGCCCGGATGAACCGCGGCTTCGCGCTCATGCGTCTGGGGCGCCTCGCAGAGGCGGAGGCGAGCTTCGACGACGCGATGACGCTCTCTCGCAAGGTCGGCAACCGTCGGACGATCGCCGTGACCTCGCAGAACCGCTGCACGCTCCTGCGGATGCGCGGCAGACTCGATGAAGCCGCGGTCGCGCTCGACGCCGCCGAGCGCGCCGCAGACGATCTACGTTTCGCTCGTCTCAAGGCAGCGGTGGTGCTCGAACGGACGTGGCTCTCGCTCGCGATGAGTCGGCCTCCCTCGGAGGTTCGGCGACTCGTCAGCGCCGCGCTGGCGGAGGCCGAAGCCGTCGGCTCGCCTGCCCTGGTCGCGCAGGGGCGTACGGCACGCCTGCTCGCGCTGGCGAACTCGGGGGCGCGCGACGCAGTGATGGAAGCGGAGGTCCGCGCGCAGCTCGCGGCGGGGCAGTTCTCGCCCGAGGGCAGCGCCGCGCTGGCGGTCGGGCTGCACCTGCTCGGCGGCGAGCCAGACGACGCGGTCCTGGCGCGCTCGCACCTCCACGCCTTCGTCGACCGCGCGGTGCGCGAGGGCGATCGGGCTGCGTGCGTGGCGAGCTTTTCGCTGCGACACGGGTTCTCCGTCGACGCGGTCGCGGCGCTGTTGAACGGATAGCGCGCGCAGCGTCGCCCCGCGCTATTTCATCGTAAGTGCGGCGACCACGCAGCTCGCGACAGCGAGCACCGCGAGGATCGCGGCGAGCGCCCTGAGCCATCGTCGCGGGCGCTTGCGTTCGAACACGACGGTCGGCGCTTCGGCACGCGGCGCCACACGGCCGGGCGGGGCCCTCGTCGCGGGATCGGGGAGTGTGTCGCTGGGGATCCCTCCGCCGAGGTGCGCGAGGTCGTCGTCACCCCACGACGTCGGCCCGGCGGACTCGTCGATGAGGGTGGCGTCACCGAAGCGAGCCTCGTTCGCATCAAAGGTGCGCTCCCACACGGCGCGCGTCCGCTCGGTGGCGAACGGGAGCAACGACGAGCCCATCGAGCGCAGTGACCGGAAGCGCTGCGACGGGTCGAGGGACATCGCTCGGAGGATCACGGCTTCGAGCGTCGCAGAGACCTCAGGTCGCACCGCGCGTGGTGGCCGAAACCGCCCGTTCACGATGCGGTCGAGGAGCGGGTAGAGTGGACCGTCTTCGAACGCCATGGCGCCCGTCGCGGCTTCGTAGAGCACTGCACCCAGGGCGTACTGATCGCTGCGGTCGTCGATCGCGCGCTCTGCGCGGGCTTGCTCGGGGGACATGTACTGCGGCGTCCCGAGGATGGTGTCGACCTGCGTGCGCACACGCCCGCTTCGATCGTTGACGACGCGCGAGATGCCGAAGTCGAGCACCTTCGGGAGGACCGCGCCGTCGTGGCCCCGCGCGAGAAAGATGTTTTCGGGCTTCAGGTCGCGGTGGATCACGCCCTCCCGATGTGCTGCTGACACGGCCGCGAGTACGGGTAGCATCACCTCGGCGATCTCCGCGGGCGGGAGCGCGCCCTCCCGATCGAACTTGTCCGCGAGGCTCTCTCCGTCGAGGTACTCCATCACGAGGTAGGGCGTCCCCTCGAACTCCCCCACGTCGTGCACCTCGACGACGTTGGGATGACGGATGCGTGCTGCTGCTTCTCCCTCGCGGAGAAAGCGTGCGCGAACGGTCGCGTCGCCCGCGAACTGCCGCTTGAGGATCTTGATCGCGACGGGGCGCTTGAGGCCGGTGTGCGTCGCCTTCCAGACGACGCCCATGGCGCCCTCACCGAGCTTCGCGTTGAGCTGGTAGCGGTCGAGGGGCGTTCCGGGCGTGAGTTGTTCGGCGTCCATCGTGAGGTCCCCCGGTCGGCGGTGACGGGACCGTACCCAACCGTCGTGGCGCGGCGCAAGAGCGTCCGCGGCGCGTTCGATGATGCCTTGACCTGCCCCCGCGACATGAGGTTGCATCGCACCAACGTGAGACTCACGTCACACTCACATTCGCGAACTACCTTCGGGGTGGCGCTCTTTGCGGCAACGCTGCTGGCGGCAACGTTCGCAAGTGCGCAGATCACCCCCCTCGACACCGCACGCCGAAGAGGGCTGGTCGATCAAGCCGTTGCGGCGAGCAACCGAGGCGAACATGCGCTCGCGCTGCAATTGGCGGAGGACGCGCGCAGAATCCAGGTGACTCCGTCCTTGCTCGCCTTCGTGGCGGAACAGCACGAGGCGCTGTCGGAGGGGCCCGGCGCCGGACGACACCTGCTCGATGCTGTGTTGACCGCGGCGGACTGCGTTCGTACCGCGACGGCTCAACCTGCGGCCACATCTCGAGATCAGGTGCTGTCTCACTGCACCGATGTGCTCAGCCGCTTGAACGCGAGAGTGGCGCGAGTTCGCATCAATGTGACCCGCCCCTTCCCAAACGGCATGACCATCCGGGTGAACGGTCAACATCTGCCTGAGACCGAATGGGGCACTTCGATTCCGCTCCTTCCTGGGGACGCGACGGTCGACGCCACATCGCCGGAGAGGCCGCCGCTACACGTTGCAAGACATCTCGTCGCAGGCAGCAATGAGACCGTTGAGGTTCGCTTCGAAGCCCCGCCCCGGGCGAATTCCGTTCCAAACACCGTGTTACCCCCCGATCTCACGACGCCTCCTCCAGAATCATCGTCTTCTCGAACGATTGTGCGCGTGTTGGGGGCTGGTTTGCTTGGTCTGGGCGTGCTCTCCGGTGGGGTTGCGTTCGTCCAATGGCTGGGCGCAAACTCCCAGGCTTCAGATTCGCTTAACGGAAACGGCGATCAGGGCGCCGCCTGGGCGCGATACGACAACGACATCAACCCGCAAAGACGGCTTTCTGTCTCGGATGTCTGTGCGCGGGCATCAAGCGACGCGTCGAACAACCCGGATGCGGCGATTACGAACAATCTTTGCGACTCCAACGCCACTGCACGCACGCTCTATTACGCATTCGGCATCTCTGGGCTGGCGTTGGCCGCCGCGGGAATCACCCTGCTTGTGGTCCCGATGCACTCTGAATCACCTCCGCGCGTCAGCGTGGTTCCGATGCTGGGACCTGGGGTGAGGGGAGGCTATCTTGAAGCGCGTTTTTGATGGCTCCCTGCTGATCGCGGCGTTCACCTGGCAGTTGTTCTCCTGCGCACCGACGCTCGAACACCCAGGGCAACCCGGCCAATGTGGTGGAGCGGGTCAACGCTGCTGTCCCGCTGACGAGCGTGCGGACGCGGGGGCAGGCGACAATGGTTGTCGGACCAATCACGTTTGCGTGAACAACCGTGTGATGAACAGCGGCGTTGCTTCGAGCACGATTTGTCAGCGGTGTCCGACAGGCCAGATCGTGTGCAACAACCGTTGCGTCGACCCTGCGGGCGACAACGCCAACTGTGGCGGCTGCGGTATGGTCTGTAACGCGCCCAACCGGTGTCAGCCGCCTCCCTCGACGTCGGGAGGTCGCGATGGCGACGCGGGCTCGCTGATTCTTGGCGTGTGCGCGTGCGCAACGTCGGGGCAGATCTTTTGCCCGTCGAACGACGCGGGCGCAGGAGCGTGCGTCAACCCGCTTACGGACAGCGCGAACTGCAACAGATGTGGAAACGCCTGTAGCGCTGGGCAGTCCTGCTCAAATGGAATCTGCTCCTGACACGCTCACATCGTCCCGCGCACCCCGAACGTAGCGCCGTCTTCGCGTGGAGCCAGAGTCGCCGAGACCGTACCCCCCTCGCTTTGGGAGTTCCGGCCGAGAAGCCACCACACGAGGCCTCCGGCGAGCGCCGCCCCGCCGACGCCGATCGCGACATTCGTCATTGTGTTGAACGTGTGGGCGTCGTCCTGAAAGGCGTTCGCTCGGACCACTGCCGCACTGGTCGTGACCGGGCAATCGCCGTCGTTTTCGTTTCCACACACAGAGTTTCGATCTGCCAGCGCACCCTGTCTCAACGCGAAGAACACCCCCGCCGCCGCAAGGCTCGCTGCTCCAAGGCCCACCACCACCCAGGGTCCTGCGCCCGCGCCCCGCGAGGATGATCCTTCGCGTACTCGAGGCGTCCCGCCCGGCGCGACCCTCGGTTCGTTAGCAAGCGACTCGTTTGGGCGCTCGGCCAACGGAACAAGTTGCACATCGACCGTCTCCGTACGCCCCGCGATGAGCGTGATCTCCCGGTGATACGGTCTGCGACCCCTTGCGCTCGCGTCGATGAGGATGCGGCCGACAAGCATCTCCCTCGTGGTGCCCAACTCCTCCTCGGGGACACCCTCACCGTTCACACGAACCTGCGCTCCGGGGACATCGAGAACGCGAAGCACCACGCGCCCGACACGGGCTTCGTTCGCGCGTACCAGCGCCACACAGGAGTCCATGTAACGCTGCCAGTCGCGGTACGAGGTGTCGGCTTGGAGTTCTCTCACGCACAGCCGCCCATCAGCGAGCGCGGGAAGCACACGACCAAGCGACACTTCGATCTCAGCGATGAGCAAGCGAAGCGACGGCGATGAACGCATTGCGGCCGCACGCTGGGCCGCCTGGAGAGCTCGCTCGTTGTCACCCGTGTCGCGAGCCCGTGTAGCCTCCGCGATGAGATCTCGTCGGGCGGACTCGTCGGGCTGCGGCTGCGCAGATGCGTAGATGGGCACCGACAACACGATCAAGAACCAAAGACACTTCACAACCGCGTCTCCTTCAATCAACTGCGAGACCGCCGCTGGTCGTCGGCAGATGTCCGCCCGTCTGTGCGGGCGCCAGCACCATCGGCGCGAGTTGCGGAGAAGCCGAGCGCGTCTCCCGTTGTCGTGGAGTTCGCCCGGTCGCCCCCCCGCGACGGTCGTTTCCAACGACCCGGGCAGGCGACGCAGGGCGAGGCGAACTCGGTACGTCTGCTGTGGGCGCCACTGCTCCCTGCAGAGCAGTCGGCCGCGCGACCACGATCGGAGGCGCTGCCGCGGGGGCGGCGTGCGGAACGTTCACGGTCGGCGTCACAGGCGGCGAGGCTGTGGTCGGCCGCTGCGATTGGGGCACCAACGCGGGGTTCGCCGTTTCAGACGAATGCGCGGGGGGCGACGACGTCAGCGCCACCATCACGACACCGACACAGGTCGCGAGCCCCAGGCAAGCGAGCAACATCGCGCCGAGCCACCGACGCGAGCGCGGTTTGGAGACCGGCAGCGTGTCGACTTCGCGCGCAGCATCCATCGTCGTCGAGACAGAGGCGACCTGGCCGTGCCGAACGTCGGGCACGAAGATCGACGGGGCATGCGCGGGGCTGAGCATCGACCCCACCGGCGGCGACCGAGAGGCAGATTCGTACGCATCGCGCGTCGGCGGCGAAGAAACTGGCGCGAAACCGGTCGGAGCGGCGACCTCAGATGCGCGAGGAAGCACCTGGAGTGGCGCTGCAACGACATCGAGAGGCAGCGTATCTCCGCCGTGAAACGAATCGCCGAAGAGCACTCTCGTGCGGTCACTCACGTACGGAAGCAGCGCAGCCCCGAGCGCGCGCACCGATGGAAAGCGCGCATCAGGACGCAGTGACATCGCCCGCAGAATGATTGCCTCGAAGTGCTCTGGCAGATCGGGCCGAAAGACGCGCGGGCGCTCGTACTCGCCGTGTACGACGCGGCGAAGTATCTCATACAGAACGCTCTCATCGATCGGAAGCCGCCCCGTCGCGGCCTGATAGAGCATCACGCCCAGCGAGTACTGATCGCTGCGAAGATCGACATGCTTCGCACCCCGCGCCTGCTCAGGCGACATGTACCGCGGGGTGCCGAGGAGCGCCGATGTCGCCGTGTGGACGTTGCGGTCGTCGTCGAGAACGCGTGAAATACCGAAGTCGAGGACCTTCGGCTGCATCCCACGGTCGCGTCCGCGGGCGAGGAAGATGTTCTGCGGTTTCAGGTCGCGGTGAATCACACCCGCGTCATGTGCGGCAGAGACCGCCGCGCAGACGGGCACCATGATGTCGGCGACCTCCATCACGTTCAGCGCCCCGCGCTGGTCGAGGAGCTGCTGAAAGTCACTCCCTTCGAGGAGCTCCATGACGAGGTAGGGGACGCCATCGAGCTCGCCGACGTCGAAGATCTCGACCACGTTGGGGTGGCGGATCTTCGACGCGGCCTCGCCCTCGCGCAGAAAGCGCCCGCGAGCTTGCGCGCTCTTCGCGAGATCGAGCTTGAGCGTCTTGATGACCACGGACTTCTGGAGCTTGAGGTGCCGGGCCTTCCACACGGCGCCCATGCCACCCTCCCCGAGCTGCTCGACGATTTCGTAGCGCTCGAAGCGAAACCCCGGCGTGAATGGGTCGACAGCCATCGGATCTCTCGCGGGAAGCGTAACGGCTCACGCGCCCCGCCGGGGAAGCTACCCAGACGCCCTGCCGATCGCAAGAGCTACGCTGCGTCGATGTCGTCGCGGAAGCACGCACCGCCGCGCACGCCGTCGCAGGAGCCCGCTCGTCCCCGACATGCAAGTAGAGGGAGCTTCGGGCCTCAACGGCGCCCGCCGACGGACGATTCCTCTTGATTCCGCCGAGGCGATTCGTGATACCGTTGCATAGTTCGTGTTTCGTACACCTCGGGGGTTGACGAATGGCAGGACACTCTAGCGGTGCGACGCTTCCTGAGGCTGACTTCCGCTTCGAAGTCGTGGGCGGCGACGCGGACGGATGGCGGGTGGTTCACCTCCACGCGAGCGAAGGGATGTCGAAGCCCTACGAGGCCTCGCTCCTCGTCGCGCATCCGCTGCCAGCGCCCGACGCGAGCTCGTTGCACGAGAAGAACGTCGGCGTCGAGGTGTCGCGCGGCTCGGGCGGAGGACGCAACCTCCGCGGCCTCGTCCGTCGCGTCGAGAGCATGGGCACGACGGGCTCCTACGCCTTCGCGCGGCTCACGGTCGTCCCCGAACTCTGGACGCTCTCGCTCAAGCAGAACTCGCGCGTCTGGCAGCACGTTCCGGTGCACACGATCGTGCGCGATGTGCTCCGCGACGCGGGGATGTACCAGGGCGACGGCGAGTTCGAAGTCGCCGCGTCGGTGCAGTCACACCCCCCGCGCGAGTACACGGTTCAGTACAAGGAGAGCGACCTCGCGTTCGTGTCGCGACTCCTCGAAGAAGAGGGCATTCCCTTCTACTTCAAGCACGAGGGGCCGAAAGAGGGCTTCGTCCTCGCGGGCAAGGACCACGCGTGGCCGAAGGTTCCCACGATCGATGGCGGACCGACGCCCGTGGTCGACGCAGGCGGCGCCACGCACGCGGTCGAGAGCGTGTCGTGGTTCTCGGCGGCGAAGCAGATGCGTCCGTCGGGGGCGCTCTTGCGAGACTTCGACTTCACGCACCCCGACGCCGTGCTCGACATGACGAAGGCTTCCCCCGGCGAAGCAGGGAAGCACGTCGTGTACGACTTTCCCTCGCGCTTCACCCTCGGCGTCTACGACGAGATGACCCGCGCCTACGGAAAGCACGCGGGAGAGCAGTGGGCGCGCGTTCGCGGCGAACAACTCCGCGCCGACGCCGAGACCACGCACGGGCGCTCGAACATCACCGGGCTCATTCCCGGCATGAAGCTCTCGCTCGCGGGCCACGAAGACGCCTCGCACGACGGAGACCACGTCGTGGTGAGCACCGAGCACCACGCGCTCGCCCTCGACGACATCACCGATTCGCTCTGGGACAGCGAGCGCTTCAAGGCGCTGCTCCGTCATGTGGGCGCGGGCGACGAGGTCGCCGGAGGCGAGAAGCCCACGAAGGCGCGCTACCACAACAGCTTCACGTCGGTGCCTGCGCGCGTCACCTGGAGGCCGCAGAAGAGCGTGGAGCGCCCGGTGATCGCCGGACCGCAGACGGCCATGGTGATGGCCGAACCGGGCTCCAACGAAGAGATCTGCACCGACTCCCACGGCCGCATCCTGGTGCGCTTTCACTGGGAGCGCCCCGACCAGCGCGGGAGCGGCCAGGCGTCGAAGAACTCGTCGTGCTGGGCGCGCGTCGCGCAGTCGTGGGCGGGCGCGGCCTGGGGCGCGATGTTCATCCCACGCGTCGGGATGGAGGTCGTCG
>JBPOHC010000386.1:0-5750 GCA_052035985.1 Myxococcota bacterium
CTCGCGCGGCTCACCGACGACCGCTGGCCCCTCGACCTCACGCTGCCCGCGAGCGTGAGCGACAAGATCGACGGGCTCACCAACCCCGCGCCGAGCGGCGGACCGCGGCGCCCCGAGAACGGCCTCGACGCGCTCAGGGTCTACCGCGTGCAGATCACCGCGCGCGCATGGCTCAACCTCGAGCTGCGCATCCAGGGCACCGGCACGCCGAGCGATCACACCGACCTCGACCTGGAACTCCGCGACATCCGCGGCGAGGTCATCACCGCCGCCCGCGGAACACTCCAGCGCGAGACCCTCTCGCGGCTCCTCCAGCCCGGCTACTACATCGTCTACGTGCGCGACGGCGGCAACGGCAACCGCGCCCGCTACGAGCTCAACGTCCGCGTCCGCCCGGTCTAGTTTTCCGTTCCCAGATCGGTGTGGCTGGAGCCCCGAAGGAACCGGCGGCCGTGATGACGCCGGGGCGTCGCGCTGTGATCGCTCCCGGCGTCGTTACCGCCGCCGGTTCTTTGCGTTGATCGTGGCTCACAACAAACCGGCGGCCGTGAGGACGCCGGGGCGTCGCGCTGTGATCGCTCCCGGCGTCGTTACCGCCGCCGGTCCCTTGGGTCGATCGTTCGCGCGCCATCGCGGCCCCATCGCGCACGACGGTCGCAATCGCGAACGGGTTGGATATAGTCCCGCGCCATGTCGAACCTCGGCGAGCTGCTGCACCTCGTGGCGCGGTGGGTACACCTGATCGCAGGGATCATGTGGATCGGCAACTCGATGCTCTTCAACTGGCTCGACCGCAACCTCGAGGTGCCCGACAACCCGAAGCCCGGACTCATCGGCGAGATCTGGATGGTGCACTCGGGCGGCTTCTATCAGGTCGAGAAGAAGCACCTCGCCGCGGGGCAGATGCCCACGACGCTCCACTGGTTCAAGTGGCAGAACGGCATCACCTGGCTCAGCGGAATCTCGCTGCTCATCCTCGTCTATTACATGGGCGGCGCGGCCCTCATGACCGACCCCGGCGTGTCGAGCATCTCGCCGGGCAAGGCCGTCGCGCTCGGCATCGGCACCATCGTCGGCGCCTGGATCGCCTACGACCTCATCTGGCGCTCGGCCATCGGAAAGAAGCCGCAGCTCGCCTTCGCGCTCTCGGTGCTCACGGTGCTCGCGGGCTCGTGGGTGCAGTTCCACTGGCTGTCGGGGCGCGCGGCGTACATGCACGTGGGCGTGATGCTCGGCACGCTGATGACGGGCAACGTGTGGTTCGTCATCATGCCGTCGCAGCGCGAGCTCGTCGCCGCCACCCTCGCCGGACGCGAGCAGGACCCGGCCATCGGCTATCAGGCCAAGCAGCGCTCGGTTCACAACAACTACATCACCTTTCCGTTGCTCTTCATCATGTTGAGCAACCACTTTCCGACCACCTTCGGGCACGCGCTCAACTGGGTCTTGCTGCTGATCCTCACGCTCGGCAGCGCCGCGATTCGCCACCTGATGAACATCAGGTTCACGTATCGCCGGTGGCTCTTTCCGACGACGCTGGTCTTCTTCGCGACCTGCGTCGCGACGCTCTTCTTCTTCGCGCACCCCGAGGGCTTCGGACGCACACGTACGGCCTCGCGCGGAGGCCCTGCGGTCACGTGGCGCGACGTCGAGCCCGTGTTCCGTCAGCGCTGTCAGCGGTGCCACTCGCGCTTCCCCACGGACCCGGCGTTTCGCGTGGCGCCCAACGGCGTCGTGCTCGAAGAGTACGCCGACGCCGCGCGCTGGAAGGACCGCGTGAAGCTCCGCGCCGTGACGCTTCGAAACATGCCCCTCGCCAACATGACCAACATCACCGACGCCGAGCGCGCGCTCCTCGGCGCGTGGGTCGACCAGGGCGCCAAGGAGTGAACTCCCCGATGAGCGAACGAATCTTTCGCGGCCGCAGGGTGGTCACGCCCGAAGGCGTTCGAGAAGCCACGGTGCACGTGCGCGACGGGCGCATCACCCGCGTAGGCACCTACGACGACGTGCCCGACGGCGCGCCCGTCATCGACGCAGGCGAGTGGACGATCATGCCCGGCGTGGTCGACACGCACGTCCACATCAACGAACCCGGTCGCACGCAGTGGGAGGGCTTCGAATCGGCCACGCGCGCGGCCGCCGCGGGAGGCGTGACCACCGTCGTCGACATGCCGCTCAACAGCGTTCCGCCCGCGACGACAGACCGCGGCGTAGCCACCAAGAAGGAGCGCCTCGAAGGCCGCGTCTCGATCGACGTGGGCCTGTGGGGAGGCGCCATTCCCGAGAACACGCTCGGCGATTCGAAGGGGCTCTCGAAGGTGCTCGGCGAAGGGGCGCTGGGGTTCAAGTGCTTCCTCGTGCCGTCGGGCGTCGAGGAGTTTCCGTGCGTGGGCGTCGACGAGGTGCGCGAGGCGCTGCGGCAGATCCACGGCACCGAGGCCGTGTTCATGGTGCACGCCGAGCTGCCCGGTCCCATCGACGCGGCCTCGAAGGAGATGGGCGCCGAGGTGCCTCCGCCCGATCCGAGGATCTATCGCAACTACGTGCGCTCGCGTCCGCGCGAGGCCGAGGATCAGGCCATCGAGCTCCTCTACGCGCTCTGCAAGGAGACGCGCTCGCCCATTCACATCGTCCACCTCTCGTCGTCGGGCGCGCTCGGAACGCTCGCCCGCGCACGCGATGAAGGACTCCCGCTCACGGCCGAGACCGCGCCGCACTACCTCCACTTCGCGAGCGAAGACGTGCCCGACGGCGCCACCTGGTACAAGTGCGCGCCGCCCATCCGAGAGCGCGAGAATCAGGAGCGACTCTGGGCCGCGCTCGAAGACGGATTGATCACCATGGTGGTGAGCGATCACTCGCCGTGCACGCCCGACCTCAAGCGCACCACGGAGGGAGACTTCATGGCCGCGTGGGGCGGCATCGCGGGCCTCCAGTTCAGCTTCGCGGCCGTGTGGACGGAGGCTTCGAAGCGCGGCCACGACCTCGCGCGCGTCGCCCGCTGGATGTGCGAATCCCCCGCGCGCCACGCGGGCCTCTCCGCGCACAAGGGCGCCATCGCAGCGGGACGCGACGCCGACCTCGTGATGCTCGACCCCGACGCGACCTTCCGCGTCGAGGCGCCGTTCATTCACCACCGCAACAAGCTCACGCCCTACGAGGGACGCACGCTCCGCGGCGTCGTGCGCGCGACGTACCTCCGCGGCGAGCGCGTGTACGACGGCGCGGCCTTCACACCCCCGTCGGGCCGCTGGGTCACCCGCGCCTGATCGCAAGGAGCATCACGAATGGCCCCCGACAACTCAGAGAGCCTCGATCGCGAGGCCCGACTCACGCTCGGCACACAGCGCCTCGACGCGCTCCCCGAGACCGATGCGGAAGCTGCGCTGCGCGCGTGCTGCGGGTCTTCGAAGTGGGTGCGAGAGATGCTCGCGCGGAGGCCCTTCGCGACGCCCGCGCGGGTCTTCGAAGCGGCCGATGCGGTGTGGTCGCACGCGACCGAAGACGACTGGCTCGAAGCCTTTCGCGCGCACCCGCGCATCGGCGAGTCGAAGGCCGCGCCCACGCAGAGCGCCACGGCCGCGTCGTGGTCGAAGAGCGAGCAGGCGGGCGTCGCGAAGACGACCGACGAGGTGCGCGCCGCGCTCGCCGCGGTGAACGCCGCGTACGAGGCCCGCTACGGCTTCATCTACATCGTCTGCGCCACGGGACGCTCCGCGCCCGAGATGCTCGCGCTCGCCGAGTCGCGCATGACGAGCGACCGCGCGTCGGAGCTCAGGGTCGCCGCCGGAGAGCAAGCAAAGATCACCCGCATCCGACTGGAGAAGCTGCTGCAATCATGAGCGCCATCACCACGCACGTGCTCGACACCTCGCGCGGACGCCCCGCGGCGGGCGTCGCCATCTCGCTCGAAGCGCGCGACGACGAGGGCCGCTGGGTCTTCATCGGGAGCGGCAAGACCGACGACGACGGACGCCTGCGTTCGCTCATTCCCGCGGGCGTTCCGCTCGAAGACCGGGTGTACCGGCTCACCTTCGACACGGGCGCCTACTTCGACAAGCTCAACGTGGCGGGCTTCTACCCCGAGGCGTCGATCGTGTTCCGCGTGCGCGACGTGTCAGCGCACTACCACGTGCCGCTCCTGCTCAACCCCTACGGCTACAGCACGTACCGCGGGAGCTGACGTGATCCTCACGGCCGAGGCCCTCACCGCGCGCGTGTACGCGCCCTTCGGCGACGTCGTGTCGGCCGAGCGCGACGACGTCGCTTCGAAGGCCGCCAACCAGGGAACCGCCGCGCGCCGCGACCACCTCGTCGACCTCGCGAACGATCGCCCTCACGCGAGGCTCAACGTCGCGAGCTTTCGCTGCGCGCCGCACACGGCGTGGCCGAGGGCGCTCGCGCTCCTGGAGCGCCATCCCCACTCGACGCAGCTCTTCGTCCCCATGAACGCGCAACGCTACGTCGTGGTGGTGGCGCTCGGCGGCGACGCGCCCGACCTCTCCACAGTGAGAGCGTTTGTGGCGTCAGGAACGCAGGGCGTGAGCTACCGACCGGGCGTGTGGCACCACCCGATGATCGCGCTCGACGCGCCCACCGACTTCACGTGCTTCGTGTGGGAAGACGGCACGACGGAAGACTGCGACGTGCGCCCGCTCGACGCAGACGCCGTCACCATCACGCTCGCATCGCCGCTCGCTCGACAAACGCTGTGAGCGCGTGACGTCCGACGGAGGCGCCCGCCCTCCGCGGCGCACGAGGCTCGTGCACGAAAGCGCTTCCTCAAGCGCACAACGGATCGCCGCGACGCGGCCGTCGAGCCGTCTGGGCAGCGGAAATCGCGTCGCGCGGCGCGCGCGATGACACGAGTCGAAGCGGCACGTCGGGTGCTGCCCCTCGACGCTCATGGACTCGTCATCTGCTCACGTCGTCGGCGTGGTGGGCACTGGCAACTCCGCGCGCGCGCTGGCGTGCTACCTCGCGTCGCGGGGCCACGAGGTGCACCTGCTGGTGCGTCACATCGAGCGCTTCGCGTGGCTCACCGAGCGCATGTCGCTCACGGCCACGGGCAAGGTCGAGGGCACCTTCGCGCTCGGCGGCGTCACCGACAACGCGGCGCGCTTCGCGGGCGCCGTGCGGACGATCTTCGTCGCCACGGTGACCACGGCGTACCGCGAGATCGCGGCGAGGCTCGCGCCGCACCTCCACGCAGGCCATCGGGTGGTGCTCTTCTCGAGCAAGCTCTGCGGGTCCGTCGAGGTGGAGCACACGCTGCGGGAGCGCGGCGTGCGGTCGGTGCCGGTGCTCGAGACCGACGCGCTCTTCGCGTGCCGCATCCAGGACGATCACTCGATCTGGGTGCGAGGCTTCAAGGGCTGGACGCTCTTCTCGGGCCCGCGCCACTCGGTCACGCGAGAGTGGGCGCCGCTGATGCATCACTACTTCCCGGGGCTCGAAGCGGCGCGCAACGTGATCCAGCGGGGGCTCACGGACTTCGGCGCGCTCGCCCACCCCACCACGATGGTCGCGAACATGAACCGCGTCGATCGAAAGGAGCCCTTTCTCTTCTATCACGAGGGCTTCACCGAGAAGACCGTGGCCGTGCTCGAGGAGGTCGAGAAGGAGTTCCGCGCCGTCGCGCACGCCTACGAGGCGCCGCTGATCGCGATGAAGGACCTCCTCGACCGCTACTACGGCTGCGACGCCTCGACGCTGCTCACGGCGATGCGCACGGTGCCCAACTACCG
>JBPOHC010000118.1:0-3847 GCA_052035985.1 Myxococcota bacterium
CCTCCAGGGTGATGGCGCCGCCACCCGACCAGACCTGATCAGGCGAGGGAGAGACCAGGAGGAACACCCTCCCGTGTGACTTGTTCGCGATCCAGACCTGCGCGTCCCTGCTTCCGAAACTTGGCATGACGGAAAGCAGACAACCTCTCCCCCGCTGGTGTCAACGCAAATTCCGCATTTTGGCTAGACCGGCGGACGGAGACTCTCTTATTCTACCCGGCATGTTTTTCCAGAAGGACCGGCTGCAACACATCCAGAGCGCCTCCCACGAGGGCAAGGTGCTCTTCTTCGGAACCGATTCGGGCGGAGACATCTGGTACACCGTCCGCCAGGACGGCTTCGAGGAGAGCTACGGCAAGACTCCCCTCAAGGGCTGGGAAGACTGGCAGCTCCTGGACCTTCCAGGCCGTCGTCGTGATGACAAGGGCCGGTGGGACACCGCCCACAAGAACGAACAGGATGACCCCTCCGTCCTCGCGAAGGAGAAGGCCGAGCTCACGCGCGCGAGCGACGAGAGCCCCGTCCTCCGGTCACGCTACAGCACCTACGCATCGACGGCGGCCGCGCCCGTGCAACTCGTCTCCGGAGCGGGACACCTCTACGTGTTCCGTCAGTCGAAGGAAGGGGTGCTCCTCTGCGATCGCTTCGTGCTCGACGGCGCCCGCAACCGCCTCGTGCGAAAGCTCGAGGTGCGCTTCAAGCGAAGCCGACAGAAGTACGAGCCCATGAAGAGCGCCGCGGGTCAGCCCAACGCGCCCGCGCAGGACTCGCCGGACTTTCGCGACATCAACGACCAGCCCTTCTTCGAACCGACGACCGAGCTCTCGCTCATCAACGAGCTCAAGGACGGCTGGTTCGCGGTCGTCCGCGTGCCCACCAACGAGCACGAGCAGTTTCGCTGGCACGTCTTCGCGTACAACAAATCGTCGCGCGTCATCGAGCTCACGACCCTGCGCGCCTCGGAGGAGGGCCTCTTCGACGTCTCGGACTACACGGCCATGGAGCCCTCGGCCGACGACCCGAGCACGCTCGCGCCGCGCCGCATCTCGGGCGTCATCCGACGTCGGCTCACCCTCAAGGACGCCGCGGGCAACGACCTCGTCCCGGCCAACGGCTTCGCCGCGACGCGCTATGACCTCCAGCAGGAGCAGGACACCCCCGACGGCCCGCAGCTCCTGCGCACCGCGACGCGCGTGATGCTCGTCGTCCCCACGCAGGACGGGAGCGCGTCGGCCGTGAGCTTCGCCGTCGCGGGCGACGGGACGCTCTCGCTGGTGGCCGAGCGCGCCGACCGCACGGCCATCCTGCGCGGCGACCCGCAGGACGTGCTGCTCCCCCCCGACACGCTCGACGAGGTGCGGGCCTTCTCCGCGACGCCGGTGCAACGAGGCAAGATCGTGCGCGTCGACCGCACCGACAAGGACGACGAGGCGAAGGCCCTGGGCGGCGACGTGCGCGACCGGGTGAAGGTGCGCGCCGGGGCGGCCCACAAGCTCTCCGACGGCGACCTCATCCGCGTCACGGGGACGAGTCACTACGACGGCTACCACAAGGTCAGCCGCATCGATAACGACGTCTTCGAGATCGACGCCGCGTGGATCAACAACGAGATGGGCGAGTGGGAGAAGGTCGAAGAGGAGAGCAACGTCTCCTTCGACGGCCTGGTCACCAGCACCGAGAAGACCGCGGACGGCAAGCTCCGCGTCACGGCCGCGCGTCACGGGCTCACCGACGGCGACGAGGTTCAGCTCCGCGGGACGCAGAACCTCGACGGCACCTGGCCCGTCGTGCGGATCGACGCCAACCGCTTCGTGCTCAACTGCCGCTGGCCCCGCGCCGAGGCGATCAACCTCAAGCTCGACCCGCGAAAGCGCCGCTGCGTGGCGCTCGGCGGCGGCGACAACATCGAGCTCGCCCCCGCATCGAAGCTCGGCGTGCAGGACGGCGACTACTCGCTCGAAGCCTGGGTCTGGCTGAAGGACGCCGACGGGCACGTGATCTTCTGGCTGCCCGACGGCAACGCGACGGTCGCGCTCGGAGTCGCGGCGTCCACGCTCCCCAACGTGGCGTCGCGGCTCTCGGTGAGCGGCGGAGCGAAGCCCTCGTACGGCATGACCGCCCTCAAGCCCCGCACCTGGTACCACGTCGCGCTGCGGTACACGAAGTCGACCAAGGAGCACGCGGTGTTTCTCAACGGGGCGCTCGAAGTCGCCGCGCGGGGCGTGTCGCCCTTCCGCGGCGCGAGCGTGTTCGTCAGCAGCGGATCGTTTCGCGGGCGCGTCGCGGACGTGCGCGTGTGGCGAAAGGCCCGCGCCGACGGGGAGATCCGCGACGGCATGTACGCGCAGTTCACCGGGCGCGAGACGGGCCTCGCGGCCTGCCTGCCGCTGAACGACCTCACCCCTGACGGCGCCGCGAAGCGGGCCAGCGACCTCTCGCCCAACGCCGTGCACGGCGTCGTGCGGGGCTCGGCCTCGTTGAGCTCGGCGGGGGTCGCCCTCGGCAAGGTGATCTCGGGCACCGTGAGCGTCTCGCGCAAGCTCAAGGACGACTCGCCCGCGGTGAGGTACGGCAACGACGAGCTCTTCGCCGTGCGCCAGCGGGCGACGTACGAAGAGAGCTTCGAGTTCAGGGTCACGGGCACGCCGACAGTCGATCCCAACCGGGTCGACGGGGTCGACGGGCAGAAGCTCTTCTCCTTCGCGTATTGGGGCAAGAAGAGCCGCAGCGCTGACGAGCGGATCAGCGCTGGCTTCAACGTCAAGCAGCCCGACTTCGAGGCGCTCGCCGACGGGTGGTACCGCGCGCTCAGCACGGTGACGATCCCCGACGGCGTGGGGCTCCTGCGCCTCTTCGAGGTCGCCGAGGTCAAGGGCGCGAGCTGGACCAGTCTCGAGGTTCGCAAGCACCGCGTACGGCTCCTCTCCGACGCCATCTCGGAGGAGGTGTACACCGACGCGATCAGCCTCCAGGCGGCGGGCGCCAACGCGGCTGCGGCGATCGACAAGCTCGCCACGCTCGCGCAGCGGGAGAAGGAGGTCGCCGCGCTCCAGAGCGAGCGAACGGCGCTGACCGCGAAGGTCGTCGCGGCGTCCAACAACGCCGCCCTCGACCAGCGGATCTATGAGCTCAGGGTCGAGCTCCCCGGGCTCCGCAGCGTGGTCGATG
Source organism: Myxococcota bacterium (assembly GCA_052035985.1). Taxonomy (GTDB): domain Bacteria; phylum Myxococcota_A; class Polyangia; order Polyangiales; genus CAISKJ01. Next base: position 3,169 of record JBPOHC010000118.1, read on the forward strand.
ACCTCCGCCGGAGGTACGAGGTCGAATCCGCGAGCCCGCTCAACTACTGGTGCAAGCTGCGCGTGCTCTCGCGAGACGCCGGTGAGGCCGTGCGGCTCTACTCCTCGACCAAGCAGCTCCTGCACGGGCTGGAGTGGGGCAACTACAACAACCAGTGGTTCAAGTTCGTGCCCTACGACGACCACTACCTCATCTGCTGCGACTACGAGAACCGCGCGCTCGACCGCCCCACCTACGACGCCGACGTCTACGGCAACGACGACGCGCACAAGCGCCCGAACCAGCAGTGGAAGGTCACGCGCAACGCGTCGGGGGACTTCGAAATCCGCTCGCGCGTCGACAACGCGCTGCTGGAGCGGGTGAGCGCGTACACCTTCCGCTGCCGTCGCTCAGGCGACGCGAACGACCACTCGCTCTGGCGCATCGAGGTCATCGGCGGCGCCACCAACACGCGGGTCACCGACCTCCTGATCGCCTGGAGCAGCAAGGCCGCCGAGCTCGCGACCAGGGAGGCCGAGCTCGCGCAGAAGGAGCAGGTGTCGCGCGACCGCGACCGCGACCGCGCCGTGTGGGCTGCGCGCCTCCAGGCGATCGACGTGGCGCTGGCGCCGCTGCTCGGGCTCTACGAGACCGCGAACGCCGAGGCGCTGAGCGCCGTGCGCGAGGTGTCGGGCGCGAC
>JBPOHC010000677.1:0-32590 GCA_052035985.1 Myxococcota bacterium
CTAACCTCCCGTCGCGACGGCGCCGCGGGCCGTGGGCGCGGTCGCCGGGGCGGTGGGGTTCAGCCCGCGGATTGCGCCCGGGGGCGTGGTGCCGCCGACCCGAGCGGCGCCGTAGACCGCGAGGCCGTAGGCGTTTCCGACGCCGCGGTTGCCGCCTCGCGCGCCGTCGTCGAGCGTCGCGTCGTAGCCGTCGAACACCAGCCCGAAGCGCCCGTTGTCGCTGAACTCGCTGTCGACGATGCGGGTCTGCCCGCCCGTTCCGACGCCCTGCGAGAGCGACGCGCCGTCGCCGAGTTCGAAGGGGCGCAGCGTCGCGTCCTCTGCGACGATGACCCCGACGCGCGTGCCCACGAAGCGGTTGCACACCATGAGCGGCGCGGTTCCGCCCGAGGTCACCCCGAGCCCGAGCGCGACGTTGTCCGCGATCTCGGTGTACGCGATGCGATCGGCGACAGCGCGCTCCTGCACGTAGACGCCCGGTCCGCCGTTCGACGCCACGCGCGCGCCGCCGAGCACGAGCCGTCCCCCCTGACGGAGCGCCGGAGGCACCGGGCCCGAGGAGGCGTTCCGATCGCCGTCGACGAGCACCCCGACGCGGGCGTTGGCGACCACCTCGCTCGCGAGACCGCGCTCGGCGTCGCTCGAGACGTCCGCGTCGAGCCCCACCGAGGCCGAAGGGCCGACGTAGATCCCGTCGCCGCCCGGCGCGCCGACGATCGCGCGCGTCGCAGCGATCACCGCGCGGACGCCGACCACCTGCGGTCCCGCCCGCCCGAGGATCGCGTCGGACATCCCCGCCGCGACCTCCGCGGCGGTGGGCGGCGATCGCGACGCCCGCAGGCCCGTCACCGCGTTGCCGACGATCGCGACGTCGGTGACGACGTCGACGCTGCGGCAACGCCGCCCCGCGCCGGTGCCGAAGTCCGCCGCGCAGCGCCGGGTGAACTCGAATCCCGCGCAGGGCGAAGCGACGGCGCAGTCCGCGTCGGTAGCGCACGCGTCGCCGCGGAGCGCGCCGCGAATGGCAACGCCGTCGCGCCCGTTGGCCGCCACGAGCGAGCGCTCGAGGTGCAGGTGCGAGCGGTCGACGATCACGCCTGCGTCGCCGTTGTCTCGTACGACGACGCCTCGCAGAAAGAGGGTCGCGCCGTCGGTCGCCACCAGTCCCCGCAGCCTGGCGCCGCGGACGGAGAGCTCGCTCGCGCACGCCGCCGCGCCGTTGAGCGCGCGCAGCCCGTCGGCGCCGCCCTCCAGCGCCACGCCGCGGAGCGTGAGAGACGCGCCCGCGCCCTCGACCTCGACCGCCGATCGCATCGCCGACGGGGCGGCCCGCACGGTGAGACCCGCGAGCGAGACGGTCACCATCGCGCCGGACGAGCGCACGCGCACCCCCGCCTGATCCGCTGCCGCGACGATCACCGTGGCGCCGACGCCCGCGCCGCGGATCGCGACGGAGCGGGTGAGCGCGAGGGGCGCGTCGAGGGTGATCGTCCCGCGGGCGATGGCGATGGTCGCGGCGGCGGGCGTCGCGTTCAGCGCCGCGTCGAGGTCGCCGAAGGGAGCGTCGCGTGCGCCGTCGCCCTGCGCTCCCGCGCGGACGAACACCACGGGGCTCGCGGCGTCGGCGGTGTCGGGCCACTCTGCGCTCGACGCGTCGGGCGGCCCCACGCGCGTACAGCGGTGTGAGCCGTCGACCTGGCGCAGCGGCGCCTCGAGCGCATCGGGACACGTCGGCGCGGCGTAGCGCGGCGCTCGGAGACCCGCGTCGGGTGTGGCTCCGCCGTCGCTGCACGCCACCACCGCGAGCGCGGCGAGCGCCCCTGTTCGCCAGAGCGAGAGCTTCATCTGCGCGGCATGGTATCTCCGCCCGGCGCGCCCCTGAATCATCATCGGAGCGCGTTCGCACGCTTCATACCGCGCGGAGAACCGGGGACCGTCGCGAGAAGGAGTCCCACGGAGGGACACCGCTGAACGACGAGGGGACACCCGCGCGCTCGCGCCTCCGATGCTCAACGGCGGCGGCGCGACGCCCGCGAGTCGTCACCACGCCCGCGTTTCAGCCTGTGTAACCGCGCGCTCGCGGGATAGCGTCGACCTCACCATGGCACGCATCGCCCCCGCGCGGTTCGCCTCGCTCTCGATCTTCGTAGCCCTCGCAGCGGCGTGCTCCGGCGAGGCCGTCGTCGGCGGACGCGCCTCGGACGCCAGCGTCGACCTCACGCAATCCGACGTGACCGACGTGACCGACGTGACCGACGCGCTCCTCGACGCTGACGACGCGTCCGACGCGCCTGACGACGTCACCGCCGACGTCCCTCTCGACCTGGGCCTCGACGCGCCCCCCGACGTCGTCGACGCCCCCTTTCGTTGCGCCGACGACGCCGCGTGCGTGGGACACCCCGACGGTCCCGTGTGTGACACCTCCACGGGACGCTGCGCGCGTTGCCTCCCGACGCGCGACGTGTGTCCGTCGGGCCAGTACTGCGTCGCAGGGAGCCTCGCGTGCGCGCCCGGATGCCGCGACGACGCCGCGTGTCGGGCCTCCGACGCAGGCGCGGGCGGCGGACGCTGTGACCCCGCGACGCACCAGTGCGTCGCCTGCCTCGCCGACGGAGACTGCCCCGCAGGAGCGCTCTGCGTGGGCGCAGTGTGTGTCCCCGGGTGCACGCCCGCGCGCGGCTGCGCCGAGGGGCGGACGTGCTGCGCGGGCGCGTGCCTCGACCTCCAGTCCGCCGTGACGAGCTGCGGCGGGTGCGACCTCCGCTGCGACGCCCCCAACGCCGTGCCCGCGTGCCGCAACGGGGTCTGCGCCGTGGGCTCGTGCGTGAGCCCCTTCGCCGACTGCGACGCCGTCACCAGCAACGGCTGCGAGACCCAGACGCTCACCGACGCGGCGCACTGCGGCGGCTGCGGCAGGCCCTGCGCCGCGCGCCCCCACAACGCCGTCACCTGCGCCGCGGGGCGCTGCGCCTACGCGTGCGACACGGGCTTCGCCGACTGCGACGGAGACACCGCCAACGGCTGCGAGGTCGACACGCGCGACAGCTCCGCCCACTGCGGCGCCTGCGGACGCGCGTGCGCTCCGCCGCGCGCGACGGGCGTCTGCGCCGCCGGGAGCTGCGCCGTCGGGGTGTGCTCCGCGGGCTTCGGCGACTGCGACATGAACCCCGCCAACGGCTGCGAGGTGGATCTCAACGGCACGACGGCCCACTGCGGCGCCTGCGGGATGGCCTGCGCGTCGCGTCCCAACGGGTTGCCCGGGTGCGTCTCGGGCGCGTGCGTGCTCGCGTGCCTCGCTGGCTTCTCGGACTGCGACGGCGCCATCGCTACGGGCTGCGAGGTCGACACCCGCACGAGCGCCGCGCACTGCGGCGGCTGCGGACGCGCGTGCGCCCCGAGCCACGCGACGGGCGCGTGCGCGGCGGGCGCGTGCGCCGTCGCAACCTGCGAGGCGGGATGGGGCGACTGCGACGGCCTCGCCTCCAACGGCTGCGAGGCGGACCTCACCGCGAGCGTCGCGCACTGCGGACGCTGCGGCAACGCGTGCCCCGCCGACGGTACGGGCGCCTCGGCCTGCGTGGCGAGCCGCTGCGCGACGGGCGCCGTGGTGAGCGTCGACCGCAACCTCTCGACCGACTCGCTGACGCCGGGACGCACCTGCCCCGAGGCCCCGGCGTTCCCCGTGGTGTCTCTCGCGGCCTCGACCGTGACGCTCTCGGCAGCAGCGCCCGCGGGGTGCCTCGCGCCCGGCGACCTGGTGCTGCTGCTGAACATGCAGGGCGCCCCCGGGACGACGGTGAACGTGGGCAACTATGAGGTGCTCACCGTCGCGTCGGTGACCGGCGCCGCGGTGACCCTGCGCGCGCCCAAGACCCGGTTCTACGGCAGCGGCGCCGCCGACGACGCGAACATCGGCGCGGGCGTGGGGCAGCAGCGGGTGGTGCTCCAGCGCGTGCCCGTGTTCGGCGAGCTGACGGTGCGCGCGGGCACCGGCCTCACGATCAACCCGTGGGACGGACAGCGCGGAGGCGTCCTGGCGCTGCGCGCGTCACGGATGACCGTCGAGGGGACCGTCAACGTCGTGGCGCGCGGCTTTCGCAACGGGGGATACAGCGTCGACGACGGGAGCTGCTCGGAGAGCCTCGCCACGGAGCGGGGGGAGTCGATCGCCGGCCCGCCCGTCGTGACGCTCGCCGCGAGCGTGGGCGCATCGGGCGGCCTCGGCGAGGCGAGCGGGATCTCGTTCAACGGCGAGACGCCGCTGCAACCCTCGGCGGGTCACGCGACGGCGGGCGAGGCGGGGCAGTACCCCAACGGTCGCACGCTCGGCGCCGTGGGCGGAACCTACGGCATCGGCGACGGGACGCGCGTCACCCTCGGCTCCGGGGCCGGCGGCAACGTGACGTGCCGCGGGGGGAGCTTCGCGCCCTTTCTCGATCCGCCAGCTACCTACGCCGGCGGCGTCGTGATGATCTGGTCTGACACGCTCACGCTCGGCACCGCGGGGCGCATCGACGCGAGCGGCCTCGACGGCACCCGCACGGCTTCGTCGGGAGGCTATGTGCTCCTGCGCGGCAGCACCCTCTCGCTCGGCAGCGCGCGGGTGCTGGCGCGGGGCGCGGCGGGCGAGGCCATCAATCGCAGCGGGACGCGCACCAACCGCGGCGGCGACGGCTACGTGGTGGTGCAGTATCGCGACGCGCTCACGGGGACCTCGACGCCCGCCGCCCGCGCCACGCGCGTCGCCGATCCCTTCGCGGGGCTCTGACCCTCCGTACGCAACTGCGGGAGACGCGGAAGCCCGTCGGGCGCTCTCCATGCCTGTCGCGAAGCGTCCGTCGCGGCGCGTCATCGCGTAGCCGACGGGCAGATCCCCGCGTCGGGCCCGCGCTCACGCGTTCCCGCGGCGTTGGAGCGCGCGGTCTCCACCTCGCGCCGCCACGCGCGGATCATCTGCACGGCGAACTCCCCGTGCAGCGGCTCATCCCCACGCTCGCCCGCGCGTCGTTCTGCCGCGGGTCTCCGACGCCATACGGCGTCACGAGCCTGACCGCCTCGACCACGAGGCCGTGCGCTTCCACCGCGAGGCGGTCGTTCTTCGGGAGGAGCTCGCTCCCCCGCGGTGTATCTCATGACGCACCCCCAGGAGCCCTCGGCGTTCGCTACAGACAGCCGTCGGCGCAGGGATCGACGGGCGCGCCGAGGCTCGCCGCAGCGGGCAGGTCGTCGCGACGACGGAGCGAGCCGTCTACGTTGTCGACCGAGCGCACCCGCACGAGCGTCGTCGCGGACTCAGGCGTCCCCGCGGCGAAGGCGCCCATTCCCTCACGCTGGCGTGACACGACGGCGTCGCTCAGGCGGAGCGTACCGCCCGCGTTGAAGAGGCCCAGGCCGCCCACGTCGATGAGGGCCCCCGTCACCGTCGCTTCGCCGCCGAAATTGGCGTGAAGCCCGAGCGAGACGATCGCGCCGAAGGGGATCCGCCGCGCGCCGTCGAGCACGAAGCGCACGGTGCCCGGTCGCACGTCTCGCACGAGGAGGTCGCGGATTTCGGTCTGTGTTCCGCCGCGCTCGGACCCCGACACGAGCAGCCCCGCGCCGACGCAGCCCCACACCGCGACGCGCGCGAGGTCGACGCGCGCGCCATCGACGAGCACGCCCCGCCCGAGCCCCGCGTCGCTCGCCCTGACGTCGAGCACCATGAGGTCGCGCGCCGTCAGTCGCGTGCCCTCCGCCGTCGCAGCCACGCCATCCTCGAAGCTGTCTGAAACCAGTGTTCCCGTCGCGTCGAGCGATGCCCCAAAGGTCGCCAGCACGCCGCGCCCCTCGTAGCCCCACGCGTCGCGGCGGGTGTCGCGGATCGCGACGCCCGCGAGGTCCACGCTCGTGCCTGCGCCATGCGCGATGACACCGAAGGAGACGCTCCGCTCGACCACGACTCCGCGCGCTCGAAGCGCCGCGCCCTCCAGCGCAAGGAGCCCCGCGCCGTTGTGCCGCCGCGGCGCCGCAGCCGTGTCACGAACGATGCTCCCTTCGAGCGAGAGCGACGTCCCCGCGCCCCGCGCGAGCGCGCTCTGGCCCGTGTTCTCCGAGAGGATCGTCGCGGTGGCGCGGAGAGACGCGCCATCGTCCGCGATGAGCCCCTGACCGCCGCCCGTTGTAGACGGCGCAGTCCTCCGCACGAGGCTCCCGTCGAACGTCGCGGAGGTGCCCTCGCCCACCACGAGCACGCCCGTCCCCTGCGCGCCGTCGACGCGGAGGCCCGTCGCGCGAAGCGTCGCGCCGTCGTGCACCTGCACCGCGATCGCCGCTGCCGTGGGCTCGCCGTCGCCGACGACCGAGTCGGTCAACGACGCCACCGCGCCGACGCCGCGCGCCGCGATGCCGACGCTGCGATGCCCCGTGAACACCGTCGCCACCGCGGAGAACGACGCGCCCTCGTCGACCACGGCGCCGAAGCTGTCTCCGCCCGCGCCCCGCGCCGTGTCGCGCACGACGCTCGAGGCGACAGCGAGCGAGGCCCCCGACTCCGCGTGGAGCGCGAAGCCCGTCGCCCCTTCGACGACGACGTCCGTCGCGCGCACCACCGCGCGATCGAACGCGACGAGGCCGACACCGCCGAGGCGCGGCTCGCGCTCGCGAACGTCACGCACGACGCTCGAGGTGACCTCCAGCGTCGACCCCGGCTCGTAGGCGTACAGCCCGATGGCCTGGCATCCGGCGACCACCGCGCCCTCGACGCGGACGTGCGCGCCGAAGTGCGCGCGGAGCCCCGCCGCCGCGCCGCGGAGGGTCACCCCGCGCAAGGAGAAATCAACGCCTTCACCGAGGACGTTGACCACCACGGGCCCGGCGCTCGCGAGGTCGGCGCCGTCGATCGTCACGCCCGCCGCGCAGGCCCCGATGACCCTCGCGCTCCGCGTAACGCGAAGACGCTCGCGATAGACGCCGCGCGCGACGAGCACGACGCCTCCCTCCGCGACGCGATCGAGGGCGGCGCCGAGCGTCGAATAGGGCGCGGCGCGCGAGCCGTCGGGAGCGCCCGCGCCGCCCGCCGCGGCCACGTAGATCACCCGCGAAGGGTCGACCCCCGCGGGCACTTCTGCGTACTCGCTCGCGGGGCAGTCCGCGGCGCTCGTGGGCGTGCAGCGTCCTCCGGGCAACGAGGCGCTCCCGGGCGGGCAATCGTGGCGGAGCAGCGGGTCACAGGCGCCGTCGTCTTCGCGCCGCCAGCCCGCGGGACACGCGGCGAGACCCGGACGCGCGCGATCATCGGGTTCGGGCCACGCGCCGCCGATGCCGCCGTCCGCGAGGCGCCGAAAGCCTGCGACCACGCCGCCGTCGGGCAGCGCGATCGGCGCAGGTTCGGAGAGGTCGAGGCCCGCGCACGCGTCAGGCGCGGCGCCGCCGTCCGACGCGCAGAGGAGCACCGCGGGCCCGCATCCGCCTCGCACACCCGCGACCCATTCGACGGGACACGCGCGCTGGCGCTCGGGAGCGGGCGTGCCGCCCGACCCTGCACAGCCACACAGGAGCGCGAGCGCGGCGAGGAGCGCCGTCCATCGCGCGCGATCACACCTTCGCGCCACGGGTCGCGACGGTATCACCCTTCGTCGCGGACCGTCACATCGTCTGCGAGGGCCTCAGGCGGGACCAGGTATCGACGCGCCAACGCCGCTGCACTCGCCGCGCGGTCGTCGGCGTCGGCGACGTGCGCGACATACGCAGCGAAGGCGCAGCGCACCGCAACGACGTCGGCCTCCGCGCGACCGGCCGCGTCCCACACGGCGAGGGCGAGCTCGAGGCGGGCGAGGCCCGACGACGACGCGGCGAGCGCGCGCGCGGCGTCGAGCTCCGCGGCGGAGACCGCGCCAAGACGGACGGCGACGCGCAGCGCGACCGCGCGGGCAGAGGCGACGAGCGCGGGCGCGGCGACGGCCTCCGCGGCGCGCACGGCGTCGGCGGCGAGCGCGGCGATGGAGGCGTCGTCGACAGCGGTGAGCGCGGTCCAGACGCGCTCGGTGGCGACGAAGCTCGCGAGGCGGACGAAGCCGAGTCGGGCGGCCTCCGCGCCAGCGAGGTCCTGCGCGACGCGCGCGCCGTTGAGATCGCCGACGAGGCGGCGGATCACACCGAGGTTGTGCGTCGCGACAGCGGCCGTCGGCGCGTTGCCCACGCGTCGCGAGGCGTCGCGCGCGGACTCGAAGCGCGCGGCGGCTTCGGCGAGGCGACCGAGCTGCATCAGCACGGCGGCCGCGTTGTTGTGCATGAGCGCCTCGCGTCGACGGTCGCCGGTGCGCGCGAAGCCCTGCGCCGCGGATTCGAAGCGCGCGAGCACCTCCGCGGGGTCGCCGTGGCCCATGTGGACGTAGGCGCGCGTGGCGTCGGCGCGCGCGACCAGCCAGGGCTCCCCTGCGCGTGCCGCGAGGCCGGCCACGACCTCTGCGCGCGCGATGGCCTCGGCGGTGCGTCCGGCGTCTGCGAGGAGCAGCGCGAGCTCGATCCCGACGCGCGCGCCCCAGCGAGGGTCGTCGAGCTGCGTGGCGAGGTGGCTCGCGCGCAGGGCCGTCGCGATGGCGGCTTCGACGTCGTTGGCGAGGCGTTGAAAATAGCAGCGCCGCCACGCGGCCTCGGTCTCGAACGCGAGGCCGAGATCGGGAGCGAGCGCCTCGAGCTCCGCGAGCCCCGCGCGTTGGAGCGCGTCGTCGCCCACGACCTGGAGGGCGTCGTCGCGCGTCGCCAGCACGCGCCACCGAAGCGTCGGCGCGGCGGTGAGCGCGAGGGCGCGGGCGGCGTGGGCGCACGCGGTGGGGATGTCCGCGAGGGCCGCTGCGGCGGCGGCTGCTTCGGCCCAGCGTTCGGCTGCGCGCGTGGGCTCGTCGCCGAGCTCCCAGTGTCGGGCGAGCTCGTCGGGGGCGACGCCGGGCTGCGCGTCGAGCCACTCGGCGGCGCGCGCATGCAGTCGTGCCCGCTGCGTCTCAGGGAGGAGCCCGTAGGCCACCTCCGCGAGCAGCCCCGTGCGGAACGCGAACTCGCGCGCAGCGGGGAAGCGCCCGCGCGCTCGGGGGACGATCACGCCCGCGCGTCGCAGCCCCGCCGCCGCTTCGGCCTCACCGCCGAGGCGCTCGACGCCCTCGATCCACCACTGTCGGCCGAACACCGCCGCGCGCCGGGCGAGGTCGCGCTCCGCAGGCGCGAGCTGATCGAGCCACGTGAGGTGCGCGCCCTCCACCGAGAGCGGGAGCGGCGTCGCTCCGTCGAGCGCCGAGGCGCCGTGCTGGAGACAATGACGTCCGAGGGCTTCGAGAAAGAGCGGGTGACCGTCGGCGCGGTCGAGGAGCGCCGCGGGAGCCTCGCCCACGATCGCGCGGAGGAGGTCTGCGGCCTCGGCGCGGTCGAGGGGGCCGAGCTCGACGGTCGCGGTCGCGGCGAGGTCGGCGGCGGCGTCGACGGCCTCGGGTCGACCGAGGACCCACAGCGCGATCGGGAGGTCGAGCGTCTGCTCGCGCAGCCACCGGAGCGCGGCGCGCGACGAGAGGTCGAGCCACTGCGCGTCGTCGACGACGACGACGAGCGGACCGTGCGCGGTCATCGCTTCGAGCAGCGTGCGCAGCGAGGCGCGGGCGCGATCGAGGGCCGCGACGGGGTCGCCTCCGCCCGCCTGCGCGGGGCTGAAGACGGCGGCCACGCCCGGGTCGACGACGCGCGCGAAGGCGTCGCGCAGCGCGAGGAAGGGCGCGTCGCGGTGGAGCACGTCACAGCGGACCACGAGCGACCGGAGGCCCGGGTTGAGGTCCGCCGCGCGGGCGAGCGCTTCGCGCCAGAGGCTGCTCTTGCCGAGCCCCGGAGCGCCGAGAACGACCACGGGGCGCAGCGTGAGCGACTCGGCGGCCGCGGCGACGCTCCGGGTGAGCATCGCGAGCTCGGGGACGCGACCGACGAAGCGCGGCGCGGGGACGCCCGCGGGGGTGACCGACGGCGCGGGGGTCTCGTCGATCGCGGCGGTGGCCGGGTCGAGGTGCAGGCCCTCTTCGCGCGCGAGCGCCGCGGCGGCGTCGATGGCCTCGCCGACGACCGCGACGGCGCCTCGGAGCACGCGCCCCGTGGCGACGCCGACTCCCCGGCACGCGGGCGCCAACGCGCGCGCGAAGCGGAGCGCGCGTCGGGGCTCGTCGCCGGCCCATCGTTCGGTACCGAACAAGACGAGCGTCGCGCCGCTCGCGAGGGGCTCGACGCGGCCCTGGAGCGCCTTGGCCACACCCGCGACGAAGACCGGGTCGCGCACGCCTTCGAGGCACACCACGGCGGTGAGGCGGCGCTCCCCAGACGCGTCGTCGGGTGACTGCGTGACGGTGTCGGCGGCTTCGGGCGGGGTGAGGTGCGCGACCCGTTCGGGCGCGGCGGAGGCGGTCGTGAGGTCGACGGCGGCGAGCGCGGCGCGCATGGCGGCGGCGCTCGGAAAGCGATCGTCGCGCGCGCGGCTCATGGCGCGGCGGACGATCTCGGTGAGGGCGCGCGGGAGGCCGGGGCAGAGGCGAGCGAGGTCGGGCGGATCGACGCTGACGATCTGGTAGAGCGTCCCCACGACGCTCCCTGTCTGAAAGGGAGAGCGTCGCGCGAGGGACTCGTAGAGCAGCACGCCGAGCGACCAGAGGTCGGAGCGGGCGTCGATGTCGCGCTCGCCGCGCGCCTGCTCGGGAGACATGTACGCGGGCGTCCCGATGGGGCTGCCGGTGCGCGTGAGCTGCGCGTCGGAGGTGAGCCTCGCGACGCCGAAATCGAGCACCCGCGCGTGGAGCGACGCGCCCTCGCAGAGGAAGATGTTGGCGGGCTTGAGGTCGCGGTGCACCACGCCCCGCGCGTGCGCGTGCTCGAGGGCCTCGCACACCTGCGCGGCGACGGTGAGCGCCTCGGCGGGCGCGAGCGGCGCGCGAGAGAGACGTGACTCGAGGTCTTCGCCGCGCAACAGCTCCATGGCCATCCACGGTCGCTCGCCGACGCCGCGACCCACGCCGCGACACGCGACGATGTGCCGGTGCTCCAGGCGCGCGGCGATGCGGCCCTCGCGTTCGAAGCGATCGGCCGACGCGGGGCCGTCGACGCGCATCACCTTGAGCGCCACGCGCTCGCCGGACGCGCGATCGACGGCGACGTAGAGGTCTCCCATGCCGCCGCGCCCCAGCGGCGCCACGACCTCGAAGCGGTCGACGCGATCTCCGACGCGGAGGGGCTGCGCGGTCATGCGCTCAGCCCTCGGAGACGCTCCCCGGGCGGGCCTTCAGCCCGAGGCGCTCCATGCGGTAGATGAGTGTGCGGCGCGTGACGCCGAGGTCGCGGGCGGCGCGCGTCTGGTTCCACCCGTTGGCGTCGAGGGCGCGCACGATGGCGCGGCGCTCTGCGTCGTCGATGCTGCGTTGCAGCGGCGCCTCGCGCTCGACCGCGAGCGCAGGGGGCGGGACGCTCGCCGTTCGAAGCGCGGCGGGGAGATCCTCCGCGCGCACCACGCGACCGTCGCCGAGGGCGAGGGCGTGCTCGACGGCGTGACGCAGCTCGCGCACGTTGCCCGGCCACGCGTAGCGGCGGAGCACCTCGGCCGCGCCGGGGCTGAGCGACGCGCCGTCGTGCTCGGTCAGCACGCGCTCGGTGATCGCCACGATGTCGAGCGGGCGCTCGCGCAGCGGCGGGAGGAGCACCGTCGCGCCGTTGAGCCTGAAGTAGAGGTCTTCGCGGAAGCGTCCGCGCGCGATGTCCGCGAGGAGGTCGCGGTTCGTGGCCGCCACCACGCGCACGTCGACGGGCACGGGCGCCGTCGATCCGAGTCGGACGATGGTCCGCTCCTGGAGGGCGCGCAGGAGCCGGGCCTGGTTGTTCTCCGAGAGCTCGCCCACCTCGTCGAGAAAGAGGGTGCCGCCCTGCGCGGACTCGAACGCGCCGAGGCGCCGCGCGGTGGCGCCGGTGAACGCGCCCTTCTCGTGGCCGAAGAGCTCGCTCTCGGCGAGCGACTCCGCGAGCGTGGCGCAGTTGATGGCGACGAAGGGCCCCGCGGCGCGCGGCGAGCGTCGGTGAATCACCCGCGCGGCCACCTCCTTGCCCGAGCCCGTCTCGCCCTGGAGGAGCACCGGGAGACGGCTCCGCGCGAGGCGGACGAGGAGCCGAAACGCGGCGGCGCTCGACGGGTCGCGCGCGATGACGTCGTCGCCGAGGTCGAGGGGCTCGGCGTCGGGCGGCGCGTCGGGATGCGCGTCGGTTCCGCCCCCCGCCGCAGCGATGAGCACCACCGCGATGCGCGTCGCGCCGACACGGATGATGTCACCCGTCGAGAGCCGCGCGGAGCCCTCGACGGGGCGCTCGTCGAGCCAGGTCTTGTTGCGGCTGCCGAGGTCGGTGAGCGTCGCGACGGCGCCGTCGAAGGTCAGCTCGGCGTGGTGGCGCGAGGCGTTGGTGTCCTGGAGGCAAAGCTCCATCTCGGCGCCCCGCCCGATGCGGAGGCGCTGGTCGGTGTAGACGAAGACGAGGCGAGCCGCGGCGCCGGGCTCCTCGACGACCAGGCGAACGCCGACGGTCGGGGAGGGCGCGCCGCTCTCGCGCATCGGCTCGGTGGCTTCGTTCATCGTGCAGGGGGGACGCTACCCGCGCGGTCGTCGCCGTGTCCACCACGCGGCGCGATCTCTGTCCTCGGGGGGTACAGCGCTGTACTTCGGAGGGACACGGCCTCGCGTGACGCGCGCGCAGCGAGTGACGCGCGAGGCGCGCGTTCCGTGGCGCGGTGACGCAGCGGGCACGACCCATGCTCCGGCGGCGACATCCCCCCGGAGAACTCAATGAAACACGTCGCCTCACTCCGCCGGTCATCGCTCTCTCTCGCGCTCCTCTCGCTCGCGGCCTGCAGCAGCGGCTCCGCGATCATCGGCGTACCGGACGCGACCAACGACCTCGGCGGCGCCGACGCGTCCGTCACCGACGGGCCGTCGAACGACCTCACGCCGCGCGCCGACACGCCCCTCACAGACGCGCCGCCCTCCGACGCGCCGCCCTCCGACGCGCCGCCCTCCGACGTGCCCGCGACGGACGCGCCGCCCTCCGATGCGCCGCTCGTCGACGTGGCCCCCGCGGACGTCACGCCGGAGCCCCAGCGCGCGTGGACGATCTTCGTGTACGGCCACGCGGACCACAACCTCTCGAGCTCGCTCGAGGCCGACATCAACGAGATGTCACAGGCGACCTTCGGGTCGAACATCAACGTCATCGTGATGGCCGACTTCGACGCGCGGCAGCCCGTGCAGGGCATGGCGGGCGGGCTCTTCACGCCGGAGCAGGCGGCGGCGGGGATGACCTACCCCGCGGGGACGACGTGGTACCGCGTGCGGAGCAGGATGGCGCCCGAGGTGCTCCGCCGCGAGCCCGAGAAGGACCTCGACCGGCCCGCGGAGCTCACCGCCGCGATCAACGCCGCGTTCCTCCAGTTCCCCGCGGAGCGCTACGGGCTCGTGCTGTGGGACCACGGCGGATCGTGGAACGGCGGCTACGGCGGCGACATCCAGGACGGCGCCCGCGAGCTCATGCTGCTCCCCGACGGCGGCGTCGCCCGCCCCGGGCCCGTCGCGATGCCCGTGGCGCAGACGGCGCTCGCCATCCAGTCGGCCCTCACCGCGCGCGGCCTCGTGAGCCCGCGGCCGCTGGAGTTCCTCACCTTCGACACCTGCCTGATGGGCACCGCGGAGATCATCCGAGAGTTCCAGCCGCTCTCGGAGGTCTACATGGCCAACGCGGAGATCGACTACGGCGACGGGTGGGACTACACCGCGACGCTCTCGTACATCGCCGCCAACCCCGCCGCGCCGCCCGCCGACATCGCGCGCAACGAGGTGATGCACTGGGAGGCGCACCACCGCTCGGCCACCGTGCTCGACACGCTCATGCGCTCGCACGTCGCCATCGAGATGAGCCGCGTCGACCTCTTCATGGACGCGATCAACGACTTCTCCCACGCCGTGTCGAGCGCCGACGCCGCGGCCCGCGCCCGCGTCGCGCGCCACGGGTACTTCAGCGTGCCGGGCTACTCGGTGCAGGCCGCCACCCTCGCGCGCAGCGAGGAGTCCGCCGCGGAGTACCGCGACCTCGGGCAGCTCCTCGGCCGCGTATCCGCGGACACCATGGTCCCCGACGCGGTCCGCACCGCCGCGACCACCGCGCGTACGCGGCTCACGGAGATGATCCTCGGCGCGTCGATGGGCGCCTCGCGCAGCACCGTGTCGCAGCTCGGCGTGCACGTCGCCTTCCCGCCCCTCGCGCGCATCACGCCCGCGTACTTCGAGGCGTACCCCACGAACGTCCCCGCGTGGCACGCCGAGTCGTCGTGGCTCTCGATGCTCAACTCGCTCAGCCCCGCGGCCGCGCCGCCCACGATCGAGTCGACGGCGCTCAATTTCGACGCCCCGAGCGCCGCCGCGCCGCCCACGCTGCGGGTCACCGCGACGGGCGACGTCGCCGAAGCCGCCGTCGCGCTCCTGGCGACCTCGTCGGCGTCGACCCTCGACGTGCTCGAGTTCTTCGGGCGCCGCGAGATCACCGCTGGAACGCCCGCCGACATCGCCTGGGACGGGCGTCGCTCGGTCCTCACGGGCGTCGCGCCTCCGACGCCCGCGGGCGACGGCGGCGTCGACGGCGGCGCGGGCGGGCCCGCGCTCCAGGCGGTCACCATCTACACCGTGCTCCCCTCGGCGGCGAGCACACCCTCGTCGAGCGCGCCGCAGATCGTGTCCGTCGCGGGCACCTGCATCGATCGCACGGGCGCCACGGTGTGCATGGTGTTCTGCATCGACGTCGGCGGCCGGATGGTGGTCCCCGTCGCGATGGCGAAGGACATCCGCCGCCCCTCCGTCGTCGCCATTCCCGCGGGCACCGCGCAGACCACGCTCTTCATCCCGAGGCGCCTCGTCGTGAGGGTCACCGGCGGTGACGGCGGCGTCGTCGCAGCCCCCGAATCGGCCGACGGGACCGCCGTCTGGCTCAACACCGGGACCCTCGCCGTCGAGTCGGTCCCCGCCAGCGCGGGCTCCTACTTCCTCCAGGCGCAGATGAGCGACGTCCACGGCCGCTCCGCCGCGGCCCCCGTGCACCGCATCACGCTCTCCGCGCCCTTCGCGATGTGATCGCCCGCCGCGCAACCTCCGCGCTCCTCTCCCTCTCGCTCTCCCTCCTCGCGCCGCCGCTCCTCGCCTTCTGTCGCACCACGGAGCCGCGCACGCCGCCGCCCTACTGCGAGCGCGGCGCGCCCGTCGCGTGGCCCGTGACCTGCGTCGGCCTCTCGCTCAACACGCACGACCTCGCCGCCTCCGACGCGTCGTCGCAAGACCTCGCCGCGCTCCTACGAACGCACCTCCCGCGCGCCGCCGCCGCGTGGTCCGACGCGCCCTGCGGCCCCGCGCTCCGCCTCGTGCTCGCGGCCGAGACCACTCAGCGCGAGGGCCTCGCCTTCGACCGTCGCAACACGGTCTCCGTCAACCGCCGATGGAGCCCCGACGCGCTCCACCTCCCCGGCGTCGTCGCCATCACCGTCATCACCACCGACGTCACCACGGGCGCGCTCCTCGACGCCGACGTCGAGCTCGACGCGCGCTCGCCCGACAACCCGCTCGGGCACACCTTCGGCGACGCGGCGCCCGCGTGGGGCGTCGTCGATCTCCCGACGGTGCTCCTCCACGAGCTCGGTCACGTCGCGGGGCTCTCACACTCCGACCGCGACGACGCGGTGATGTCCGCGAGCGCGGGCGACCTCGAGCGCCAGCGACGCGCCCTCACCGCCGACGACGCGCGCGGCGTGTGTGGGTCATATCCTGTCACTCGCGCGTGGACGCGCCCGTCGCCCGCGTGCGCCCCCGCGCGCCCCGAAGCGCCGCCGGGTGAGCTCACTGGCGGCATGAGCTGTGCTGTTTCCCACGGCGTGCGGGCGCACCCGTTTTTCGTCGCGGCGATCGTCGCCGCGGCGGTGCGTCGGCGTCGGTCCACGAAAAGGAGACACACCTCGATGAAGTTCGCTTCTGCGCTCAAGGCCCTCGTCCTCGGCTTCGCGCTCCTCGGCCCCGTGGCGGGCTGCGGCAACGAGAACCCCTCGACCACCGTCACGGCGACCGGCCGCGACGTACGCGGCACCGTCTCGACGCGCCGCCCCGTCACGCGCGTGATCGCCGTCGACGTGAAGACGCGCCGCGTGGTGGCGAGCGCCGTGCCCGACGCCCAGGGTCGCTTCGTGCTGAGCGGCCTGCGCAAGGGGTCGAAGTACAAGATCACCCTCGTGCTCGGGCGCACCACGAAGCCGCTGCTCTTCCCGCGCTTCGCAGGGTTCACGGGCAAGACCAACATCTTCGGCATCGGCACGCGGCGCTGCGTCGGCGGCGCGCAGTGCACCGAGGGGCCCATCGACCTCGGGCAGTTCAACGACCCGGGGCCCGACGACACCGGGCTCATCGAGCCGAGCCTCAACCCGCTCGCGCAGGAGGACTTCGACATGGACGGGATGCCCGACGCCACGGACACCGACGTCGACGGCGACGGCATGACCAACGCGATGGACACCGACAACGACGGCGACGGGATGTCTGACAACGCCGCGTTCGGCGACAGCGACGGCGACGGCCTCACGAACGAGTCGGACCCCGACGTCGACGGCGACGGGATGGACAACGCGGTGGACACCGACGACGACGGCGACGGCATGCCCGACATGATGGAGCTCGCGCCCGAAGGAGACATCGACGGCGACGGGACGCCCAACTCCACGGACGACGACGCCGACGGAGACGGCCTCCCCAACGCGGAGGACGACTCGCCCAACGGCGAGGGTGAACCGACCACCGCGGAGATGCCGTGACCCACACGGCGCGCGACCGTCCGCGGGAGGGACACCACTGCCCCCTCCGCGGACAGCGCCGCGCGCCGCGCCGCCACTCCCTCGACACCTCAGGAGCGCCACAGATGCGATCGGCCAGTCAACGCACGCTCACAGTTCTCTCCCTCCTCGCGACCCTGAGCTGGGGCGCCTCCGCGCGCGCGCAGGAGCACGCGGAGTCCCCCGACGAAGACGGGCCCACGCGCACGCTCGGAGGACACACCTTCATCCCCTCCCAGATCATTCGCGCGCCCTTCACCGCGAGCTCCGTCGGGAGCCTCACGGGCGTCGGCTACGCGGGCATCCGCGTGTCCGATCCCAACGGCGGCCCCGAGCTCAACTACCAGCTCGCCGCGGCGGGGCTCGGCTTCGACCTCCAGCTCGGCCTCGCGCCCTGGTGGTCGGTGCGCGTCGCGGGCTCGGGGCAGCTCCTGTCGGGCATCAACCTCGCGTCGGCCCTCGAGGCGGGCGCGAGCGCGCGCTACTCGGCGCAGGCCAGCTCGGCCTTCAGCTTCGTGCACAGAGACCGCGTGCGCATGGGCGTCTCCGTCGACCTCGGATACTCGCCCGAGTACAGCTTCAACATCGTCAGCGCGATCGTGAACAGCATCGCGGCGGGGCGCGTCGACGCGCGGACGCTCTTCAGCAACGCGCAGCGGCTCTCCTTCGGCGGCGCGCTCCAGGCCGCGGTCACGCTGCACCGCGCCCTCGGCGTCTTCGGCGAGGTGCGCTACCTCCACGACTTCACGAAGGTGAACGACGACCCGACCAACAGCGGACGCTTTCAAGCCGGCCTCGGCCTGAGCGTCGACCTTCACGCCGTGTCGCCGATCCCCTTCGGCTTCCTCGGCACCTGGCGCGCGTCGTCGAGCGTGCGCGAGGGCGCGCAGGTGACCCACGACCTCTCCGCGGGCTTCTTCTACACCGCGCGTCGTCACCTCGTGCTCGGCGGCGAAGGGCTCTTCACGATCCTCCCCAACTCGCCGCAGGTGCGCACCACCGTGGCGCAGGCCGTCCTCATCCTCCGCTACTACTGGCAGTGATCCTCCGCGGCGGGCGCCGCGAAACCCCCTCCGGCGCCCGCTCCGACTCCCCTCCCTTCGAACGCGCGTGAAGCGCGGCGACCTTCGTCGTCGCGACGTGTCCGAGCGCGTCGACGCGGCCCGTGAAGACGGCGCCGCGTCGCGCGCTTCGAAGAGACGTTGTTGTGTGGGAGTTGCGATGTGAGACGGATCAGAGGCGACGCGCCCGACGCCGTGAGAGACGACGGGCGCGTTGGGGAGCGCGGTCAGTGATGTCGGTGACGGCGGTGATGACCGTGCCCCTCTTCGCCGCCGCCGCCGCCCGACGCGGCTCCGACGCCCTCGACGATGAGGAACTCCACCCGACGGTTGCGCGCGCGCGCGTCTTCGGTCGTCCCCTGAACCGCGGGGCGCTCGTCGCCGTAGCCCTCCGCGGTGAGGCGATCGCGGGGGATTCCGTGCTGCGTGAGGTAGCGCATCACGGCGCGCGCCCGATCGCGCGAGAGGCGGAGGTTGCGTCGCGCGTTGCCGACGTCGTCGGTGTGACCCTCGACGCGCACGCGCAGCAGCTCGGGGTGCGACACCATCACGCGGAACACCGCGTCGAGCACGCCGAACGAGCGCGTCTGGATCGTGGCCGTGCCCGTGTCGAAGTAGATCGAGTCGTTGATGTTGATGTGACCGTTCTCGATCACGGCGGCGGGCGGGGGCGAGGGCGCGGTCGGCGCGGGGGCGGGCGTCGGCGCGGGCGTCGGCGCGGCCACCGGCGAAGCACACGCCGGGCACGGCGTTGGAGGAGGCGGCGGCGGACATGCGACCGCGGGTTGCGCGCCGGGGCAGCCGGGGTGACGCGCGTCGGGGAACTGTCCCGCGGGGACGTCGGGGCAGCGGTCGTCGGTGTCGAGCACGCGGTCGCCGTCGCGGTCTCCGACGGGGCAGCCGCGGCGCTCGGGGTCGGGGCGAGGTCCGCGAGGCAGCGCGGGGCAGCGGTCGTCGGTGTCGATGACGCCGTCGCCGTCGGTGTCGGGCGGCGGAGGCGCAGGCGGCGGCGGGCTCCCGGGGAACGCGATCGCGACGCCCGCGGTGATCCAGCGCGCGTCGTTGCCATCACCGTCGACGGTGACCATCTGGTTGTAGCGGACGAAGGGCCCGACCGCGACGGGCCGCCCGAGCGGGATGAGCCACCCCGCGCCGACAGCGAGCGTGAAGCGGTTGAAGCCCTGGGCGCCCGTGATCCCGATGCCGCCGTCGACCTCGAACGACAGTCGCCCGAGCGTCGGAGAGAGCTCCGGCGCGAGGCTGAATCCGCCGCCGAAGGTCGTGAGGGTGCCCGGGCTCACCGCCTGCGCGCCGCCCTGCGGCTCGACGGGAGACCAGTTCCAGTACCCCATCGTCGCGTGCACGCCGACGGGACCCGCGAGGCGCAGACCGACGCGTCCGCTGAGGTAGCCGCCGGGACCGTAGCGGTCGGTCTGCGGCGCGGAGAGCATCACGTTGGCGCCGCCTTCGAGCTCGACGTAGAGGGCGTCCTGCGCGCCTGCGACGCGCGGCGCGAAGAGCGCGAGGCCCGTGGCGGCGAAGGAGAGGCAGAGGCGCTTGGCCTTCGGGAGAGGGTGCTTCGTTCCCATGTCGTCGCGAGGTGAGTGCACGGCGCAGGCCACGTCGCGCGGCGCCGCAGCGCGCGATCGAGCGTATTTTCAAGCAGTACCGCGCGCGTACGGCGCAGTCCCGCCGAGGTACACCCGCGACGCCGCGCCCTCCCTCGGGGCCTCTCCGACACGCGACGCGGTGAACGCGCTTGACACCCGCACCCGCGCTGCGGCCGAATGAGCGGGTCGTGACCACACCCTTCAACGCCCACGAGTTCTTCGTCGAGGCGATGCCCGCGTCGTTCAAGGACAAGAGCATCAACATCTTCTCGCTCACCGACGAGGGGCCGAGCGACGTCAGCGTCGTGGTCGCGCGCGACCGGCTCCGCGAGGGCGAGACGCTCGAGAAGTACACGCAGCGGCAGAAGGGGCTCATGGCGCAGCGCATGGCGCGCTTCAAGCTCCTCGGCGAGGGCGCCACGCAGCTCGACGGACAGCCCGCGTGGTGGATCGATTTCGAATGGGTCGGGCCCGAGGGCCCCATGCTCCAGCGGCAGTTCCTCACGCTGAGCCCCATGGGCGTCGCGCTGCTGGTGACGGGCACCTTCCGCGGCACGCCGAGGCCCGAGGCGCTCGAGCTCTTCAACCAGTTCCTCGTGGGCTTTCACCTGCGGCCCGCGGCGGGCTGAGCGGCTCGCGCGCGACCCATTCACCCGTAGGAGCGACGCCAACCGCCATGCCCGAGGCCGCGCGCATCACCGATCCGATCGAGCACTCCAACGCGATGACGGGGCTCATCGCGGGCGCCCTCGTGGGCCTCGCCTTCGGGGCCTTCGTGGTCGCCACGGGCGGCGCGGGGCTCGTCGTCGGCGCGGCCATCATCGGCGGCTCCGTGGCCGCGGGCGCGGGCATCGGCGAGGTGCTCGGCTCGCTGTCATTCATGGGCGGGAGCGTCTCGGGCGCCATCGCGTCGGGCTCCACCGACACCTTTCACAACGACCTCTTCGCCGCGCGCACCACGATCGATTTCGTCGCGTGCTCGTGGGGCGGACACACGCCCAAGTTCATCGCGCAGGGCAGCGCCTCGGTCTACATCAACGACCAGCACGCCGCGCGCAAGGGCGACAAGATCCAGTGCAGCGCGAAGATCTCCGACGGCTCGCACGACGTCATCATCGACGGCGGCACGGTGCAGACGCTCGAGCTCGAGAGCGAGATCCCGGGGTGGGTCCACGCGGCCATCTTCGCCGTCGGCGCGCTGAGCGCGGTGATCCTCGCGGGGCCCATCGTGGCGGCCTGCGGCATCGGGCTCTCGATCGCGGGAGGCTACGGCGGACAGCTCCTCGCGCAGCACCTCGGCTTCGGTGAAGACGGTCAGAAGCTCTTCGGCCTCGCGGGCTCGCTCATCGGCGGCTTCGCGGGGATGAAGGGCGGCGCGCGCCTCGCGGAGATCCCCCGCGTCGCGGCGCTCGAGCGGGCCATGATGCGCCCCATGCTCGAACGCTCGCCGGGGATGGCCACGGACCTCGCGCGCATGCCCGGCCGCAGCCCCACGCAGATCGAGGCGCGCACGCAGGTGGCGCGAGATTTCTATCTCCGCAACGGGTCGACGTGGGACCCGACCCTCAACGGCGGCAAAGGCGGCTCGCGCCCCTTCAACCCCGGCGAAGAGAACAGCCATCTCCGCGGCATCGATTTCGATCACCCCGTCG
Source organism: Myxococcota bacterium (assembly GCA_052035985.1). Classification (GTDB taxonomy): domain Bacteria; phylum Myxococcota_A; class Polyangia; order Polyangiales; genus CAISKJ01. The sequence continues at coordinate 21,212 of JBPOHC010000677.1, forward strand.
AGATCGTCGAGGCGCCCACCAACCTGTCGAGCTACCAGGCGCCGGGCGGGCGACAGGGCAACTACTACTCGGCCGCAGGCGTGAAGCCCACGGAGCTCGGCATCGGCGACTACGCCACGGGCAGCGGCGGGTCGCCCGTGCTCAAGACGCAGACGGACTACGTCGTGCGGCCAGGGACGCAAGCTCTTCGATCGCGCGCGGGCGCCATCGACGACACGTGGTCGGTCAAGGGAACAGCCCAGCCGAGCGACGGCGGGGGAACGCAGTACTACATCCCCGACAAGGCCGCCGCGACGCAGGTGCCGGGCGCCGTTCGCACCATCGGCCCCGAGCTCCTGAACCCCCGCGGACCCATCGCAGGCGCCACGCCGCCCGCCGCGGGATCGACGGGCGCGCCGCCCTCGGGCACGCCGCCATAACGCGCGCGGCGTCTCCGCGATCGAGCGACACGACACACTCTCTCCGAGGACCGCGATGGCACCGCGCCCGTACTCCGCACTCAAGAACCGCGACGACTTCTTCACCGCGCTCGCTCGCGCGCGAGCCGGGCTCACCGCGCGCGTCGCGGCCGATCCGCAGTACGCGCTCTGGCCCATGATGATCCGTCAGCTCGACGCGATGGCGCAGTGGACCGCGAGCGGGCGCATCCCCACGACGGAGGAGCGCGATCGCATCTCCGTGGGGACGCTCGTGGTGAGAGAGCTCGAGCCCATCGAGGAGATCGAGCTCTACAAGCTCGGTCAGGACCTCCACGAGCTCCAGTACTACTTTCAGGTTCACTACGGGAACGAGTCGGCGTAGCGGCGGCGGGCGGGGCTTCGATGCGGCGGGTGAAGTCGTAGCGAAGAAAGCCTGGTCGTCCGGTCCGGCGTCGAGCGATCCGCCCGGCGCCGGATGCGTGCTCGCGCGGTCGCGCTATTGCGCGCGGAAGACGACCTGACCGTTGACCGTCGAGAAGGTCACCGTGGTGATCGTGCAGAGGTTGATCGCGTTGACGACGTGCTGCGCGTTGTCGCTGTCGACGATCTTGATGTCGAACACGCACTGGCCCCGGTACATCGACGGGGTGTAGTGCAGCATCACCGAGGCGCCGTTGGCGAGCACGTCGCTGCCGAGGAGGTCGGCGCCCCACGTCGTCGTCGTGGTGGGCGACGCGTAGAGGTTCACGATGGTGTTGCCCGTGCTGTTCACCACGGTGAAGTCGCGATCGATCGCGTGCGCAGCGAGCGCGAACGCGAACACCGCGGCCGAAACGAACATCACGAACATGCGCCTCTTCATGGGAGTCTCTCCGTTCGAAGGATCGTCGCTCGCTGCACCCTCGCAGCGCTCCGTCCCTCTCGACTCCTTGTATCGGTCGCGACCTTCGAAGACCTGAGGCCCGCGGAGACCTTTCCGAACGATTTCTTCGCGGCCGTCACGCATCGCTCCGCGACGCGCGTCACTGGTCACGCGGGGCGCATCTGTGATAGCGCCCGACGCATGGGAACCCCACGACTCGACGCCATCGGGATCGTCGTCCGAGACATGCGCGCGGCGATCCGCTTCTACTCACTCCTCGGGCTCGTCTTCGCAGACGGCGCCGAGACCGAAGACCACGTCGAGGCCACGACGCCCGGCGGGCTGCGCGTGATGCTCGACGACCTCGCCCTCGTGAAGAGCTTCACCCCCGACTACGCCGAGCCCGCGGGGCACCGCATGGGCCTCGCGTTCCACTGCGGCGACGCGGCGGGCGTCGACGAGACCTACGCGCGCGTCATCGCCGCGGGCTTCGAAGGCGCCAAGGCCCCGTGGGACGCCTTCTGGGGGCAGCGCTACGCCCAGGTGCGCGACGCCGACGGCAACACCACCGACCTCTTCGCCCCGCTCGGCTGAGCGCTCACTGCACGCGCACGAGCACCGGGATGATCCGGTACTCGCCGCGCGTGCGCGACACGTACACGTAGATCAGCGCGTACGACTGCGACGCCGCGCTCTCGGGCACGGTCACGCGCATCGTGACGGTGCTCCCGTTGTTCATCGTCGGCGCGCTGAAGCGGACCGTCGGCGTGAACGCGCCCGTCGAGGAGCTGCGGAGGTCCCACGGCGCGACGGCCACGTTCGACCATCCGCGGAGGGTGAACTCCACGGTGCCTCCCGCGTCGGCGGTCTGCGCCTCGGCGGGCGAGATCGACGCGTTGAAGTAGGGCGCGGCGTTGTCTACGGGCACACACGGATCGCGGTCGCCCATGCGCGCGGCGGCGTTCGACCAGCTCCGCTCGGCGACGAACATCCCCTCGCGGTGGACGTGCAGCGAGAGCGAGCAGAGGTCGGCGAGCTCGTTTCCGATGGCGAGCCACGGGCTCTGCGAGTCCGCCGTGAGCGCCCACGCGGGGTCGGTCACGGGCCTCGGGTTCGTCGCCGCTTCGATCACCTCGTGCGAGAGCGCGTGCTCCTCGACCTCGAGCGGCGTGAGCGAGCTGAAGGCCGCGGGCACGGGGCACGCGGGGATCACCGCGTAGGAGAAGCGTCCGCGGGAGTTCGTGGCGGCTTCGAAGTGATAGCCCCCGAAGGCTTCGCAGCTCCGCATCACGGGCCTCCCCGCGCCCGCGCTCTGCGTGATCGTCGTGTGCGAGGGGAAGTAGATCACATAGAGCGTCTCGCGGATTCCATCGGCGGCGATGGGGTAGGTGCCGTCTTCGACGCCCGCGGCGAGCATCGACGAGATCTGCCGGTCGGTGATGACGTCGGGCGCGTTCGCGGTGAGTCGCACCACGGCCTCGACGGAGCCCTCTCCCACGCCGTACTCGTCGCCCACGGCGTGCATCCATGAAGACCCCACGAGCCACCGCGCCTGCGCCTCGAGCGCGTCGCGGTTGGGGTCGTCGGCGTACGTGATGAGCACCAGCCGCGGGTGCGCCATCACCGCGCCGCCCTGATTCGGAATCACGATCAGCGGGTCGTGCTCGGCCACCGCGAAGGGCGCGTCGCGCATGACGTCAACCGCGGCCTCAGCGCTCGCGTCGGGCGTGACGTCGACGGAGACATCGAGCGCCACAGACGCGTCGGGCGCGCCGGTCGAAGCGTCGGGGGCGGGCGCGCTCCCCTCGGAGCCCGAGCACGCGGAGAGGAGCGCGAGGGAGACGACCGTGAGCGCGGCGCGGGTGTGTCGCATCGAGGCGCGCGAGTGTAGGGGAAAGCTCCGCGACGCGACACCGCCCCGACGACGCGATCGATCCGCGCGTCAGCGACGGATGAGCAGCGCGATGATCGCCCCGAGGAGGAGCACCAGCGCGCCCAGGAGCCACACGATGCGACGGAGCTGACGCTCGTAGCTCGCGAAGCCCTCGGGGTTCGCCATCACCTCGACGGAGGCTGGCGCAGAGGGCGCGTCCTCGACGGGGGGCGGCGTCGCCGACGCTCTCGGCGCGCTCGGGTTGAACGACGATCGCCGCGGCGGAGGCGCGCTCGACGCGATGGGTGAGCGGCCGCTCGAGGCGGGCGGAGTCGATTTGCCCGCCGACGGAAAAACCATCGTGGGCAGCGGGTTGTACGCGGGCGCCGCGGGCTCCGTCGCGTCGGGGAGCTGCTCGGGGGCGAGCTCGTCGAGGCGCATCCCGCCGGCCTCTTGAAAGACCAGGGTGAACTTGCCGATCTGGATGACGTCGCCGTCTTCGAGGCGCGCGACGCGCGTGGAGGCGCCGCGCACGCTGATCCCGTTGCTGCTCGTGTCGTGGATGAGAAAGCCCCCCGTGTTGGGCTCGTAGCGCAGGATCGCGTGGTGTCGCGACACGCCGTCGTTGTCGATCACGACGTCGTTCGAAGCGTCCCGGCCGATGCGCGTCGCCACCCGCGTCACGGGCACGCGGCGCACCATGCGATCCTTCAGCCTGACGATGAGCTGCGCCATTGAGGGGTTCTCGCGGTCTCTCGATCGCGCGTCGCCGCCTCCGTCGCGGCGCCACGCTTCCCCATAGAGAACCACCGTCCGCGCGTGTTCGACAAGTTCCTGCGAGCCGCGCGGTGACGTTCCGAAGCGCTTCGTCGGGAGCTCCACGCGTTCACCGAGAGCTCCGACCGCTACGGCCTCGGAGACCTCCACGGCGAGCCCTCGTCGGTGATCGCCGCGATGGGATACACCGCGCCCCCTTCGGCCACGTAGCGGAACACCTCGGTCACCTCGGCGCCCCGCAGCGGCAGCGCCGCGAGCTCTTCGAGCGTCACCCAGCGCGCCTCGAGCGAGTGCTCATCGGCCACGCTCTTGGGCAACGTGTCATCGCTCGGACGCGCCACCACGAAGACACGCACCCTCGCTCCCTCGGGCGACGGCGAGTGCTCCACGCGGAGCAGTCCCTCGACGGTGATCCGCACGCCGCTCTCTTCGAGCGTCTCTCGCACCGCCGCGTCGACGAAGGTCTCGCCGGGCTCGACCCTGCCCGCGGGGAGGTACCAGAGCTGGCCGTGCTTGCGCTCTCGCACGACGAGAAAGCGTCGCCCGAGGCGCACCACGGCCATCGCGAAGAACCACGTCGGAACGGGCTCGCGCGCCACTCAGTCGCCCTTCGAAGCGTCGCCCTTGTAGAAGCCGTCGAGGAGGTCCTTGTTGCGCGCCTCGATGACCTTGCGCTTCATCTTGAGCGAGGGCGTGAGCTCCCCCGTCTCGATGGAGAAGTCCACGGGCAGGATCTCGAACTTCTTGATCGTCTCGAACTTCGCGAGCGTCGCGTTGAGCTGATCGATGGCGCCCTGCACGTGGGCCTTCACCGCGGCCTCGGCGGCGAGCTTCGCGGGGTCGCGCTCGGCGATGTTCTGCGTCGCGGCCCAGCTCTTCACCGCGTCGGGGTCGAGCGTTACCAGGGCCGTGCAGAAGTTCCGGTTGTTGCCGTGCACCAGCACCTGCGAGAGCAGCGGAGAGAGCGCCTTGAGCCGCCCTTCGAGCGCCGTCGGCGCGACGTACTTGCCGCCGCTGGTCTTGATGAGCTCCTTCTTGCGGTCGGTGATGCGGAGAAAGCCGCCGTCTTCGACCTGCCCGATGTCGCCCGTGTGGAGCCACTTCTCGGCGTCGAGCGCCTCCGCCGTCTGCTCGGGGAGGTTGTGATACCCGCGCATGATGCCCGGGCCCTTGAGGAGGATCTCTCCGTCCTCGGCGATCTTCACCTCGGTGCCGGGCATCGGGAGCCCCACGGTGCCGAGGCGGTACTTGTCAGGGCGGTTGACGAAGGTCGCGGCGCTCGACTCCGTGAGCCCGTAGCCCTCGAGGATGATGATCCCCGCGGCGTGAAAGAACTCCGCGACCTCGCGCGAGAGCGGCGCGCTGCCCGACACGAAGTACATGAGGTTTCCGCCGAAGCGCGCGTGCAGCTTCGAGAAGACCAGGCGCGTCGCGATGTCGTACTTGAACTCCAGAAAGCCCGCCACGGGGCGGCCCGCCTGGACCTCCTTCGAGACCTCGCGGCCCACGCCCAGGGCCCACTGAAAGATCTTCCACTTGAGGCCGCCGGCGTCCTTGGCGCCGCCGACGACCTTCGCGTGCACCTTCTCGAAGATGCGCGGAACGGCGGCCACGAAGGTGGGCTTCACCGCGGCCATGCCTTCGAGGATCTTGTCGACGCGCCCGTCGATGCCGCTCGCGAAGCCGATGTAGAGCTGCGCGCACTCGAGCACCTTGCCGAAGCTGTGCGCGAGCGGGAGCCAGAGGTACTGCACGTGCTCGGGCTTGAGCAGCCCGAGCTCCGCGATGGCCTTGCCCTCGTAGACCCAGTTGGTCTGCGTGAGCTCGACGCCCTTGGGCCTGCCCGTCGTGCCCGACGTGTAGATCAGCGTCGCGAGCGAGTCGGGTTTCACGGCCTTCGCGATGCGCTCGTAGTCGTCGGGGTTCGTCTTGTCGTGCGCGGTCCCCTGCTCCATGAGCTCGGCCCAGGTGATGGCCCAGCCGTCGTAGCCGCCGTCGCCGTCGATCACGATGACGCGCTTGAGGGCGGGCACCTGCGCGCGCACCTTCGCGAGCTTGTCGAGCTGCTTCTTGTCCTCGACGATCGCCATGACCGTGCGCGAGTCGTTGAGGATGTACGCGCAGTCGTCCTCGGGCGTGGCGGTGTAGACCGTCGTCGTCGCGCCGCCGCCGCAGAGGATCGCCATGTCGGCGAGCACCCACTCGAGGCGCGTGGTGCTCACGATGGCGACGCGCTCTTCGTCTTGAAGGCCCTGCGCGCGGAGGCCCGAGGCGAGCTTGCGCACGGCGTCGCCGACGTCCTTCCACGTCATCGACAGCCACTGGTCGCCCTTGGGGTAGCGGAACGCTTCACCCGACGGGGTCTCGGTCACGCGATGGAGAAACATCTCGGGCACGGAGTTGAAGTCGTTCATGGCGGGGCGGGAGCGTACCAAAGCGCCGCGCCCCCACGGTGACCGAAATCGCCCCATTTTTGAGGTCCCGTGCGCGCACGCGATGCCGCTACGCTCGCCGACGCGATGGCCCTCATCACCCCCCTCTCCCCCTCCGACGCCGAACGCATCGCCCAGGCATGGAGCCTCGGTCACGTCGCCCGCGTCGAGCCCCTGGCCGCCGGGAGCGTCAACAGCAACTTCATCCTCACGACCGGGCGCGGAGGCTATTTTCTACGCATCTACGAGGAGCAGGGCGCCGACGGCGTGGCCTTCGAATGGCGCCTCCTCGACCACCTCACCGACGCGAAGGTCCCCTCGCCCCGGCGCATCAAGGGACCGCTTCCGGGCGCGGTCACCGTGGCCTCGAAGCCCGTCGGCGTCTTCGAACTCATGGGCGGCTTCGAGCGCTGCCGCCGCCAGGTCACCGGGCTCCACATGGCCGCGGTGGGCGACGCGCTCGCGCGGGTGCACCTCGCGAGCGAGGGCTTCGAACTCACGGGCAACGACCGCTTCGACGCGGACTCGCTGAAGAAGCGCCTCGACACCGTCGACGTGATCGCGCACCCCGAGCTCGCGGGTGATCTGGCGAAGCTTCGTGCGACGCTCGACGCGATCCCTGCGTACGAGCTGCCGAAGGGCATCGTGCACGGCGACCTCTTTCGCGACAACGTGCGGTGGGAGGGCGACACGCTCGTCGCGCTGCTCGACTGGGAGAGCGCGAGCCGCGGCGTGCTCGTCTTCGACGTGGCCGTGGTGCTCCTCGCGTGGTGCTGGAGCGATCGCTTCGAGTGGTCGCTCGCCCGAGCGTTCATGGGCGCTTACAACAGCGCGCGTCCGCTCTCGCCCGAGGAGCGGCGGTGCTTCGGCCATGTGGCGACGGCCGCGTGCGCCCGCTTCGCCACGACGCGCATCACGGATTTCTATCTGCGTGGTGGTCCAGGCTCGCCGGGATACCGTGACTACAAGCGCTTTCTCGCGAGGCTCGACGCCGTGCGCGCGATGGCCGAGGGAGAGCTCGCCGCGCGGCTCATCGACTGAGCGCGGGAGGGTCTGAGCCTGACGAAGTGATCTGATCGATCAATCCGTTGAGCTCGAGGTCCAACCAACTGACCCGATCGATCAATCGGGAAGGCTCGAGGTCCAACAAACTGATCGATTCGATCGATCCGTTGAGCTCGATGCCCAACCGACTGATCGATTCGACCGATCCGTTGAGCTCGAAGCCCAAGCGACTGACCCGATCGATGAAACTGGAAGGCTCGACGCCCAACGAATCGATCGCCGCGGGCGGCTGCGGAGGGCTACTGCCTGCGCTCGAACACGCGGAAGCGCTGCTCGAGCTCCCACTGGGCCTGCGCGCGCTCGCTTGCGCTGAGAAAGGTCTGACACGACGCGTTCGGCGGATCGCCGACGCCCATCGTCGCGGTCGGCGCGCACGCGGCCACGGGCTGCGCCATCGCCACCGAGGTCCACAGGCTCGCGCCGGGAAGGAACGCGTGCTCCAGGCTGTTGCGCGCGAGCGTCTTGAGCTGCCTGTAATCGAGGCGCTGATCGCGCACCGCGCGGACGTACTCGCCCGCGAGGCTCGACCGCGACACGCCCTGATCGTCCGTCGAGAGCGCCACGGGGACCCCGTGCGAGAGGTACTGCGCGAGCGGGTGCGCCATGCCGCGCACCTCGAGGATCTGGTCGTTGCTGCTCAGGCACACCTCGACCAGCACGTCGCGGTCGCGCATCTCGTTGAGGAGCCCCTCGGAGTCGGTCTCCGAGAGCACGTCGAGGCCGTGCCCGATGCGCTCGGCGTGGCCCACCTCGACGGCGCGGCGGATGTGAAACGTGTTGTGCGTGCTGTACCCGCTCGGGAGGTACCGCGGCACCAGCTCGCCCGCGTGCAGCGTGATGTGGAGCGGGCTGCGGTGCGTCACCGCGTAGCGCGTGTGCAGCAGGTCGAGCATCGCCATGTGGAGCTCGTAGTTGCGCAGCGACGAGGTGTCGTCCTCGGGCGACGAGAGGTTCGCGGCCACGAGCTGCGGCGTGCGCGAGGCCATCTCGAACGCGCTCACGAGCTGGCCGAAGATCTGGTCGTTGGCGCCCGTGCGCGCGACCTGCGCGGTGAAGCGCACGCGCACGTCGCAGCCCGGCGGCGGCGAGAGCTCGTTGCAGCCGAGGGCCGTGCGGTAGCGCGTCGCGGCGCCCGTCACGGCGGCGACGTCGCGGTCGAGCGCGGCGGCGAAGCCGGGGTTCGTCACGATCGAGTCGTAGAGCATCGGGAGGTTGTCGGCGGTGACCGTGCCCGAGAAGATCGACGCGGCGAGGGAGCCGACGTTGGTGCCCAGGTTGAACATCGTCTCGACGTAGACCTGGTTCTCATCAGCGGCGCGCGCGGCGATGTCGGCGATGCTGTCGTCGCGGTGCTGCCCCGCGATCGTGCCGAACTTGCCGAAGGTGGCGAAGAAGTGGTCGTGGCCGCTCTCGGCTCCGGGCATGAAGTCGAGCATCGACCACGCGCGGAGGATCTGGTCGAAGAACATCCCCGACGAGGGCGCCGGGAGGTTGCCCGTCGTGGCGCACTGCGTCCTCGCGACGGCCGCGAAGGACGTGCTGTTGATGCAGTTCCCGTCGGTCATCCCCCAGCCGAGGATGGTCTCCGCGTAGACGGCGCCCGAGAGGTGGTTGTGCAGGTCGCCGCCCTTGGGCACCGCGCGCAGAAACGCCGTGAGCTCCGCGGGGTTGTTGAGCACCGCCATGAAGCGCGCCGTCGCGTTGCGCTCCCACAGGGCGCCGCACTCCGCGGGCGTTCCGCACGGGGAGGCCGCGTCGGTGACATCGGTGAGCGCATCCGTGCTCGCGTCACGAGAGACGTCGTCGTCGGCGACGTCGGCGGCGTCTCCCGCGCTCACATCGCGAGACGCGTCGGCGGCGTCATCGGGCGCGACGGCGGCGTCGGAGGGGCCTTCGCCTCCATCGACCGAACAGGCGGTTCCGAACGAGAGGAGGAGCGCGAGCGCGAGGGGGCGGCGAGTCATGGGGCGCGAGTGATACTCCAAGTGGCGTCGCGACGTCTCGACGAGACGCCCGTGGGGACGCCTCCGCACGATCGCCGGGCGCGATGTGAGAGACTCGCGCAATGCCCCTCGCGCTCCCCGACGGCTGGTCGCTCTGGTGGCTCATCGAAGAGTCAGCCTTCGAGTCGTGGCTCGTTCGACGCGAGGCATCTCCCGCGTGGTTCGAAGCGTCGCTGCTCCACCGCGACCACGTCTACGACGACCTCCAGTGGGACGAGCAGGTCGCCTTCGTGGCCGAGCGCTGCCGACTCGCGCAGCACGGCGCCCTCCCTCGCGTGAGCGCGCGCCTCGCGCTCGACACCGCGCGCCTCGTGATCACCGAGCGCGTGGGAGGCATCGCGCTCGACGCGCTCCTCGCGAGCGCACGACGGGCGGGCTCACCGCTGCGACCCTCCGACGCGACGCGCATCGTGTGGAGCATCGCCGACGGCCTCGCGCGCCTCTACGCCGACGTGGGCTACGTGCACGGCAACCTCCACCCGTCGCACATCCGCGTGACCGCCGACGGCGGCGCGGTGCTCCGCGACCCGTGGCGGCTCTCGCTCCAAGCGAACGCCAACGTGACGGGGCGATCGTCGTACGCGCCGCGCTTCAACTACATGGCGCCCGAGATCGTGAAGGGGCTCCCGCGCGACCCGCGCGCCGACGTGTACTCCCTCGGCGTGATGCTCTACGAGGCCGTGACGGGGGTCGTGGCCTTCGAAGCGTCGAGCGATTTCGAGCTCCTCAAGCGCATCATCGATCCCGCTCCGCTCGCGGCGCCGCGCGCGATCAACGCCTCGGTGCCCGAGGGCATCGACGCAGTGATCCGAAGGGCCGTTTCGAAGCGCGCCGAAGACCGCTTCGCCCACACGGGCGAGCTCGCCGCCGCCCTCGCCCCGTGGAACATCGCCGAGCCCGCGCACTACCGCGCCTCGCGGTCGCAGCTCTTCGAACGCTACGCGACGCCGCTCAGCAAGGCCGTCTCGCGCATCGTCGACACCCCCGGATCGCTCACGGGCGGAGACCGCAGATCCCTCTGGCACGAGCTCCGAGAGACGCTGCTCGACGGGCTCTCACGCGGTCGCGACGACGCCGACGCGGTGATCGCGCTGACCGAGCTCCGCGACGAGGCCGCGGCCGATCTCCGCGCGCTCCGCGACGACGAACGCACGGCGGGTGCTTCGCGCGGGCTCATCGAACGGCTCCTCACGGGCGCGCTCATCGACGTGCGCGCGCCGCGGAGGGTGCGGCTCGGGGCGGTCGAGGTCGAGACCTGTCCCCGCGCGTGGGACTCGCTCCGCAAGCTCTCCAGCGAAGACGGCCGACGTCACTGCGAGGCGTGCGACGAGGTCGTGACCCGCGTCGATGACACCGAGACCCTCGCGCTCACCGCGGGCCGCGCCTGCGTGAGCATTCGGCGCTTCACGTGACTACTCCTCGGCCTCGTCGAGCAGCGCCTCTCCGTCCGTCGTTCGCTTGAGGGCCGCGCGGGCGAACTTCGCTCTGCCCGCGGCGAGCTCGCGTCGCACGGCCGCCACGGCGCGCTCCTTCGGGAGCGCGCGAAGATACGGCTCGATCCACTCGTCGCGGTACGAGCCGTCGAATTCGAAGTGCGCGTCGGCGCTCACGGGGAGCTCCCCGCCCCGCCGCGCGTCGCCCTCGCACATCGGGAGCGAGAGACCGTTGCGCACGGCGGGCCCCGCCCTCTCGATGCGCGCGAGGAGCGCGTCGGGGTCGACGCCGTTGATGCGCGTGAAGTCGAGGTCGCGCCTGTGCTCTGCGGTGAGGCGCTCGGCGGCCTCCGGGTCGACGTCCGTGAGCAGGGCGATCGCGAGGGGTCCGTCGAAGACCGAGTGCGAGGCGCCGCGCGCGAAGATCACGTCGCACACGTAGCGACGGAGCCACGCGGGGTCGGTCTTGCGCAGCGCCTCGAACACGACGGCCTCGGAGGGCGAGGCGAGGTTCG
>JBPOHC010000998.1:0-4490 GCA_052035985.1 Myxococcota bacterium
CTTTGATGTTGAGCGCCACGCCGCGCTCGCCAGCAGCGATGCGCCCCGCGGCCACGGTGAGCCGACGCAGCGGGCGCGAGATGGTGAACGCGAGAAAGAGCGCGATGAGCGTGCCCACGGCGAGCGATCCGAAGGCCACCTTGATGAGCGAGTTGCGCACCTGATAGAGCGAGAGGAGCACGGGGTACGTCGTCCGCGAGACGTAGACCGCTCCCTCGACGGGCGCGTCGGGCGAGGCGCGCAGTGGCTCGGCGACGAAGAGTCGTACGCCGCGGATGTTGGGCGCGCGACGGGTGTAACGACCGGGGCTCCCCGCGAGGGCGAGGGCGATCTCGGGGCGCGCGGTGAAGTGGCCATCGGCGGGGGCGACGTCGTAGATGGCGACGCGGCGCGGCCTGCGCGGATCGAGCGACGTGGGGAGCAGACGTCGACCCTCGGTGCGCACGTCGACCTGCTCGGGGCCCGTGTCGAAGACCACGCGTCCGTCGCGGTCGAGCACGCGGATCTGGGCCTTGAGGCGCTCCGCTGCGACGCGCGCGCCGGCGGTGAGGTACGCGGGCGCGGGAGAGAGCGGGACGTTTCCTGTCACCGTGGCGGCGAGGGTGTGGGCGACGGCGACCATGCCTTCCTCCTCGCTCCGCAAGAGCTCGCGCTCGTAGGTGCGCGCGAAGGAGATCCCCGCGATGGGCACGATGACGAGGAACGCGTTGACGAGCAGCAGCCGCGTTCGAATCGCGTAGAGCGCGCGTCGCCAGCGCGAGGGGCGAGGGGGAGCCGTCACGCGCGCGAGGGTACGGCAACGGTGTACGACTCCTCCAGCGGACGACACCGCTTGCGCCGCGCGGGGAGATGACGTTGTCTCCGCGCGGTGACGCCGAAGGTGCTCGTCGCCGGAGCCGGGATCGCGGGCCTCGGAGCCGCCGTGGTGTCCGCGCGCGCGGGCTTCGAAACCGAACTCCACGAAGCCTCCGAGCGCCCCGGCGGACTGCTGGAATCCGTTGATTTCATGGGCCTCCCGTGTGACCGCGGCTCTCACCGCGTGCACGCCGACGCGAGCCCGGTGCTCTTCGAGATGACCCGCGGCGCGCGCTGGGAGACGCGTCCGAGGCGCGGCGTGCTCGTGCTCGGAGGGAGCCACCACACGTATCCGCTCGAGCCCTTCTCCTTCGCGCGTGCGCTCGGCGCGCGGGCCGTGACCGCGATGGGCGTGGGGTGGGCGCTGCGTCCTCGCCGCTTCGAACGCTTTCGCGCGTGGGAGCGCGATCGCGGCGCCTCGGGACACGACGAGGGCTTCGAAGACTTCGTGCTCGCGCGCGCGGGCTCCGTCGCGTACGAGCGCTTCTATCGTCCGTATGTCGAGAAGGTGTGGGGCGTCGATCCGTCGCAGCTCTCGCGCTCCGTTGCGCGGCAGCGGCTCTCGACGGCGTCTCCGTGGCGCTCGCTCCTCGGCGCGCTGCGCCCTCGCGCGGAGTCGAAGGGATTCCTCTATCCCGCGGGCGGCGTCGCGTCGCTCATCGAGGCCCTCGTCGAAGACTGCGCGCGTGAGGGCGTGGTGATCCGCTACGGCCATGCCGTGACGCGCGCGTCGCTCGCGACGACCCCGCACGACGCGGTGATCTACACGGGAAGGCTCTCGACGCTCGCGCCCGACGCGGGGCTCGAACACCGTGGGCTGTACCTCCTTCACGTCGCGCTGCCGCCGGGGACGCTCGACGAGACCGACACCTGGTACGTGCCCGATGGTCGCTACTGGTTCGGTCGCGTGTCGCAGCCCGCGCGCTTCTCGTCGTCGCTCGCAACACGCGCGGCCGACGTGCTCGCGATCGAGATCCCCGAGGGGCGCTGGGGCCTCGGGCGAGACTTCGCGCGAGAGCTCGACACGGTGATGGAACAGCTCCGCGACGCGGGGATCGTGCGCGCGAAGGTGACCCCCATCGACGCGCGGCAGACGTGGGTTCCGGGGGTCTATCCCATGTACGTGCGAGGCTGGATCGAGCGCTGGTCTCGCGCGATGGCGTCGGTGCGCGCGATGGAGCGCGTGATGCCCGCGGGCCGTCAGGGGCTCTTTCTGCACTGCAACATGGACCACGCGCTGAAGATCGCCGTCGACGCGGTGGATCACTACGCGCAGGGCGGCTCGGTCGGCGCGTGGATCGACGGCTGCGCAGACTTTCTCGACCTCAGGGTGAGGGACTGAGTGTTCCGCCAGGCAACGGCGCGAACGAGTACAAGCCGTTGCGCGTGAGCGCAACGACGGCCGACACCAACGTGAGCGGTCCACGAAAGCAACGGCGCGAAGATGGTTGGCAGCGCCGATAGCGCCATTGCGCAGCGGTTGCAGTCGGGGATCGTCTGGGGTTCGGCCCGCGACGTCGCGAGGATGGTTGGCAGCGCCGATAGCGCCATTGCGCAGCGGTTGCAGTCGCGCCCTCACCCCAGACGCCGCCGAGCACCAGCGCCACAATGCAGGCTTCGCGTGAAATGCCTCGCATTCAGTCTCTTCCGCGAGATGAGAGCAACGATGAGGTACCGAAGGGGCCTCGCAGGTCTCGTGCTCTGCGCCGCGAGCGCTGCTACGGTGCGCGCCCCGTCATGAGCACCACGTTTCGAGTCGACGTCGCGTCGATCGACCGCGCCCGCTTCAAGGTCGTCGAAGAGGGCGGCGAGATCCTCGTCATCCCGCTGAAGGACAACTACCGCTGGGAGGACGACGAGCTCCACCTCCGCTCGCTCGTGCTCGACGCGCGAGGGTTCGTCGTCTCGGCGGGCTTTCCGAAATTCTTCAACTACGGCGAGCGACCCGACCACGACCGCTCGCTCGCCGAGGCCATGAATCGCGGGGCGGTGTCTTTCCCCGAGAAGCTCGACGGGTCGCTGCTCGTGGCCGATCGCATCGACGGTCACGCGCGCCTTCGCACCCGCGGTCGCCGCGTGCTCGGTGAGTTCGCCGCCGAGGTCGAGGCGCTCGTCGCGCTGCGATACCCGAGGCTGACGGAGTTCCTGCGGCGAGACCCGCTGCTCGATGAGCACTCGCTGCTCTTCGAGTTCGTGTCGCCCGCGCGCGCCGTCGTGCTGCGCTACGAGGAGCCGCGGATGTACCTCCTCGGGGCCGTGTCGAAGCGCACGCTCCAGCCGACGTGGCAGCACGCGATGCTCAACCACGTCGCCGTCAGCACCGGAATCGCTGGCGCGGTCGTGCACCCGCTCCCCGCGGACCTCGACGAGGCCCTCGCGCACGTGCGCAGTTGGAAGGGCGTCGAAGGCGTCGTCGCGCGCTTTCACACGGCCGACGGAACGCCGCGCCTCCTCAAGATCAAGACGGCGGACTACCTCCGCCTCCACGCCTACCGCACGCGCCTCGGAGGGACGCGCTCGCTCAAGATCGCGTGGCTCCTCGACATGCGTGACGCGTCGGAGATCTTCCCCCACCTCGCGCGTCACGGCCTCGACTGGGAGGCGTCAGAGTTCGCGCGCGCCGAGGTCGAGCCCTACCTCGATCGACGCCGCGAGGCCCTCGCGCGCTTCGAAGAGATCCGCGCGATCACCGCGCCGTGGCTGGGCGACAAATCCCTGAAGAAGTCCTACGTGGAGCGCGTGCGCGCGCTCATGCAGTCTGACCCGCGCTTCGCAGAGCCGTGGTGGTTCACCGTCGCCGTGAAGCTCTTCGACGGAGCGCCCGAAGAGGCCGCGCTCGTGGTCGATGCCGCGGTGCTGGGCGAACACCCGCCGACGCTGCGCGCGTGGAGGGCCAACGCAGACGAAGAGCTCCGCGCGGTGCTCACCGCCCCGGTGCGCGAGGACGACGGTTGAGACCACCGTCACATCAAACCTGGACGGTTGCGTGCGGCGACGGCGCAGGAGAAACCGGGACCCTGCTTCATCGCGCTGCTCGCCTGCGTGGGATGCGCGTGCGCATCCCCCTCTCCCGCGCTTCCGCGCGCCCTCACCCCCGAGGATCGGGGGCAAGGGCTCCGCGGGTTGTCGGCGTGTCTCTTTGCGCTGCAAGGCCGTGGGTTCGATCTCGCCTCGTCGGACGATGGAGCCCTTGCCCCCGATCCTCGGGGGTGAGGGCGCGCGGAAGCGCGGGAGAGGGGGCTGCGTGTGGCATACGCAATCGTTCAGGTTTGATGTGACGGTGGTATGAGACCCGCGCTGGTCATCGTGTTCGCGCGCGCGCCGGAGCCCGGTCGCGTGAAGACGCGCCTCGCGGCCTCCATCGGCGACGAGGCCGCGTGCGAGGTCTACGCGCGCCTCGGAGCGAAGATCGTCGACGCGCTCACACGTGACCCCGAGCGACCCTACGACCTGCGCGTGTGCTTCACGCCGCGCGACGGTGAAGACGCCGTGACGCGATGGCTGCGCGACGCCGACGCGTACGGTCCACAGATCGAGGGAGGGCTCGGTGAGAAGCTCCGTCACGAGGTCGACGCGGCCTTCGGTGAGGGACGCTCCGCGGTCGTGCTCGTGGGGACCGACTGCCTCGCGGTCGA
>JBPOHC010000652.1:0-3271 GCA_052035985.1 Myxococcota bacterium
CCGAAGGTCGACGTGGCCGTGGTCACGCGTCGCGACGTGGTGCAGACGGTCGTGTCGAGCGGTCGCGTGCTCGCGCCCGCGGAGGTGAACCTCGGGGGCCTGCTCTCGGGCGTGGTGCATGCGGTCCACGCGCGCGAGGGCGATCGCGTCACGGCCGGACAGGTGCTCGTCGAGCTCGATGATGAGGAACTCCAGGCGCTCGTGGCGCAGGCGCGGGCGGGGGTTCTGCTGGCGTCGTCGCGCGTCGGTCAGGTGCGCGGCGTCACCGCGCGCGTCGCAGGAGAGAGCGTGCGGCAGGCGCAGGCGAACCTCCGCGTCGCGCAGGTCGGGCTCACGCGTCAGCGCGTGCTCTACGGCTCGGGCGCCGCCGCGGCGGTGGAGCTCGAAGCGGCGCAGCGATCGTTCGACGTGGCGCGCAGCCAGGTGCAGTCGGCGGAGTACACCGCCGCGGCTTCGAGCGCGGGCGGAGGGGACTCTCGCGTGGCCGTGGCGGGTCGCGTGCAGGCCGAGGCGGCGCTCCGCGTGGCCGAGTCGCGGCTCGCGCAGACGCAGATCCTCGCGCCCGCCGACGGGGTGATCATGCACCGCGCGGTGGAGCCCGGAGACGTCGTCGCGCCGACGCGCGTGCTCATGGTGCTGTTGCAGCGCGGCGTGACGGAGATCAGCGCGACGCCCGACGAGCGCAACCTCGCGGACCTGCGCATCGGACAGGGCGCGGTGGTCTCTGCGGAAGCCTTTCCCGATCGGATCTTTCACGCCGAGGTGGTCTACCTCGCGCCGACGATCGACGCGCTGCGCGGCACGGTGGAGGTCAAGCTCCGCGTCGACGCGCCTCCCGCGTATCTGCGCCCCGCGATGACGGTGTCTGTGGAGGTCGAGGTCGGTCGCAGCGATGGGGCGCTCACGCTCCCCACCGACGCCCTCCGCGACGCGTCGACGCGCGCGCCCTGGGTGATGCTCGTGGGCGCCGACGGTCACACCGCGCGTCGCTCCGTGGGCCTCGGCCTCCGCGGCGACGACGCGGTCGAGGTGCGCGCGGGCCTTCGTGAGGGCGATCGCGTCGTGCCCGCGAGCGCGGGGGCGACGGTGCGCGTCGGTCAACGGGTGCGTCCCCGATCGTCGGCCGTCGCGACGGCGTCGACGCTCGCCGACGCAGGAAGGTGACCGGTCGCTGCGATGCCCATCTCATGGTTCCTCGCGCTGCGCTTCTTTCGTGAGGGTCGGCTCCAGTCGGTGCTCATCGTGGTCGGGGTGTCGGTGGGCGTGGCGGTGATGGTGTTCCTCTCGGCGCTGATCGACGGGCTCCAGACGAGCCTCGTGCGACAGACCCTCGGGACGCAGGCCCACATCGTCGTCCGCGCGCCCGACGAGGTCGCCCGCCCGATGCGCGCGCCCGACGACGACGAGGCCCTCATCGCTGCGCGCGTGGAGCGCACGGCGCAGCGCGTCCGCTCGATCAACGGGTGGCAGCGCGCGTTGCGCACCATCGCCGCGATGCCCGAGGTGACCGACGCGTCGCCCACGGTCTCGGGTCCCGCCGTGGCGCTCCGCGGAAACGCGAGCAAGGCCGTGGTGCTCTACGGCGTGGTGCCCGACCTCTTCGCGCGCATCTATCCCATCCGCGAGCGCATGATCCTCGGGCGCTTCGAACCCGCGGGCGCGACCTGCGTGATCGGGCGCGAGCTCGCGAGCGACCTCGGCGTGACGCTCGGCGACAAGCTGCGCCTCGCGTCGGTGGGCGGCGTGAGCGACGTGTACTCGATCGGCGGCGTGTTCGACCTCGGCAACCGCGAGGTGAACCGTCGCTGGGTGCTCGTCTCGACGCGCAGCGCGCAGACGCTCCTCGACCTCGCGGGCGGCGTGTCGAGCATCTATTTGCGCCTGCGCGAGGTCTTCTCCGCCGAGGAGGTCGCCGCGGATGTGACGGCGCGCACGGGCCTCGGGGCCGAGAGCTGGATGCAGACCAACGCGCAGCTCCTCGTGGCGCTTCGCTCGCAGGCGAGCTCGAGCTGGATGATCCAGTTCTTCGTGATCCTCGCGGTGTCGATGGGCATCGCGAGCGTGCTGGTGGTCTCGGTGGTTCAGAAGGGCAAGGAGATCGGCATCCTCCGCGCGATGGGCGTCACGCGGTCGAGCGTGCTGCGGGTGTTCCTCATTCAGGGCGCGCTCGTGGGCGTGCTCGGCTCGGCGCTCGGCACGACGCTCGGCGCGGGCCTCGGGCTCTTCTTCGGCGCGCTCGTGCGCAACGCCGACGGGACGCCGATGTTCCCCATCGCGGTGGGCCTCTCGCTCGTGGGGCGCTCGGCGGTGATCGCGCTGGTCACGGGCGTGTGCGCGGCGGCGCTGCCCGCGAGGAGCGCGTCGAGGCTCGACCCGGCCGTGGCGATTCGCAATGGGTGACGCCGTCCTGGTGCTCGAAGAGGTCTTCAAGTCCTTCGGCGTCGTGGTCGTGGCCGAGGTGCTCAAGGGCGTCTCGCTGCGCATCGAGCGCGGAGAGTTCGCGGCGCTCGTGGGCCCCTCGGGCTCGGGCAAGAGCACGCTGCTCAACATCCTGGGACTGCTCGATCGGCCCACCTCGGGGCGCGTCGCCATCGTGGGCGAAGAGACCACCACCCTCGACGACGCGGGGCTCACGCGGCTCCGCGGCCGCTCGATCGGGTTCGTGTTTCAGTTTCATCACCTCCTGCCGGGCCTCACGGTGATCGAGAACGTGATGATGCCCATGATCGCCACGCGCGGACGCACCGCGGCGGAGATGCGCCCTCGCGCGCTCGCGCTCCTCGAACGCGTGGGCATCGCGGCGAAGGCCGACGCGCACCCCGCGGAGCTCTCGGGCGGACAGCAGCAGCGCGTCGCCATCGCGCGTGCGCTCGCGCTCGATCCGCCGCTCGTGCTCGCCGACGAGCCCACGGGCAACCTCGACACGAAGACCGCCGACCAGATCTTCGAGGTGCTGCGAGAGTTCAACCGCACGCTCGGCGTGGCCTTTCTGATCGTCACGCACGACCCCAGGCTCGCCGCGCGCTGCGACCGCACCATCGACCTCGTCGACGGGAGGATCGTCTCCGACGCGCGTCACGCCGTGACGTGATCGCCGTGCGCGGTGATACCCTCCGCGCCCCCCGAATGAACGCCACGGAGAGCCCTGAGACCCGCCACCCCTCCGCGCTGCTGCGCCTCGTCACGATCTTCGCGCTGCTCGTCGCCGCGTGCTCGATCAGCTCGTGCCGCCGCGCGCGCAACGTCTGGGAGCGCCACACCGCCGTCGGTC
>JBPOHC010000840.1:0-1822 GCA_052035985.1 Myxococcota bacterium
CACCGCGTACGCCTCCGAGGCTCCACGGGCCCAGACGCCGTTGAGACCCGGAGAGGCGTCCGGCGAGGCGTCCCACATTGACCACAGTTCGCCCATCCCGCGCAGCACGACGCCGTTCGCGACGCCGCCGACCGCGAGGCAGACGCCCTCGGAGCAATGCGTCGTGAACAGCCGCTCCCGCGTGCCTGCCGGAGACTGCAGCGCCCGCCATTCCGCGTCTCGCGCATCGCGCCGGAGGATGACGCCGCCCGAGCCGACGATGACCATCGCGTCTCCATCCGCGGCGATCTTGTAGAGGTTCTCGTCTGTCGCGACTTGAGGCAGCGGCTCGCGACGCCACGTGAGCCCGTCTCCGTGCAGCAACAACCCGCGCGGGCCATCAGGCCGAGGGGATCCGCCGACGATCCAGATGTCGTTCGGCGCCCGGGCAAGCACCCCCCAGAAGGTCGGCGCACCCTCTGGAAGGGCTGCACCGAGGTTCACCTCTTCGCAGCGCCCATCTCGAAATCGCAATACCCGCCCTCGATCCCCGACGGCCCAGACATCGACGCCGAACCCTGACTCGACGCCGGAGACCCACCAGAGCGTCGCGTCGGTGGTGCAACGCGTCGTCAGGCGACCTGCCCGGTACTCCACGACGCGTCCTGCGACACTCCGCGGCAATCGAGCAGGATCGACGCCCACGAAGCCGCCTGCGATGAACGCCCTCGCGCCTCGTGCGTCACCCCACACCCCGAGGAACGAGCCGCCGGGAGCGCCTGCCACGACGGCGCGGAATCGCAGCCGTGGATCCTCTGGCGGCGCTCGCGGCGGCGCGTCGCATCCGAGCGCCAGCGCGAGGCCGCACCCGACCCAAGCGCGTGGTCCGCACCGGATCATGTCCGCGAACCACGCTCGCGGTCTGTGGCCTCGTCAGCTCGTCGCCTGCGTCCGCGCGCGACGAGCGCAAGCGCGACCCACCATGGGCTTGAGCGCGACGATCCCCGTGCACCGCACCCGCATCCCTTCGCGGGACCGCCGATGCGAGGCGAGGCGTCCGCCGTCATGAGCGTCGCGTCCATTCGCCCGAGGTCCGTCGCGGCGTCGCGTCGGGTGCTCCCATCACCGGGTACGCTCGCGTCGCGGGTCGCTGCCGACTGAAGCGCGGCCACCTGCATCGGCCAGCGTGGTTCACACGCGTCCGCGCCGTCGGCGAGGCATGGGACAGGACCCAAGACATCGCGAAACTGGAGCACCGGTACGAAGCTTCGGCCCCCGTCTGTCGAGCGCCCCAGCGCGAAGGCCCCCCTCAGCCAGTCGCCGCAGGCCCACAGCTCATCGCCGCGCGATGCGAGACAGAACACCGCGAGGTCATTGACCCGGCTGAAGGACTCGCCGCCATCGTCGGAGCGATACAGCCCCTCGTTGCGCGAGCCGTACCAGATCCGCTGTCCGTCGGCGTGTCGCGCGAAGCCGAGCATGCGGTCGGAGGTGCGCGCGACGGTCTCTGTGACGCGACCGCCCTCTCGCACTCGCACCAGCGTCGAGCCGAGGTTCACGTTGGTGCGCAACCAGAACGCGTCGGGGTCGGTCGGGTGCATCGCGGCGATGTAGGCGTCCTCGCCGAGCACGCTCTGCGTGATGCTCACCCGTCGGACCGTCTCGCCGCCGTCGTCGCTTCGGAGCATCAACGGCGTGTCGAGCGTGGCGTCGAGGCCCGAGAGATAGAGCCGCTGAGGAATCGACGGGACCACATCGATCGTCTGGAGTCGCACGTTCGTCAGCGCGCTCCCTCGCCGCGTGAACGCGAGCGTGTCGCTGCTCCCGCGGAGGATCCAGTGAG
>JBPOHC010000189.1:0-23790 GCA_052035985.1 Myxococcota bacterium
GTCGCTCCGATTTTGTGACTCGTCCGTAGCGCGTGGTAGGCACGCAGACCCTTGCGCTGCGATTCTGTCGCTCGCTCAAGCTTCTTTGCGTGTTACCGATCTGGTCCCTCCAGAACCGCCCCAGGAATTGGACCCCTCCTCCGCGGTCAGTAGGATGAATGTCGATGTGGGATAGGCTCCAGCGACGCCCCCTTCTGACGTACTTCGTGTACCGCGCCCTCGCGCTCACGTGGGCGTTCGCGCCGTTCCAGGTTTACTACCTGCAACGTCGCGGGCTCTCGGTGGCGCAGGTCTTCGACCTCAACGTCGTGTTCTCGCTCTCGGCGGTGGCCTTCGAAGTCCCCACGGGGATCTTCGCCGACCGCTACGGGCGACGCATCTCGATGAGCGCCGGCGGCTTCGTCATGGCGATCGCGTGCGCGTTCTTCATCGCCGGGCACAGCTTCTGGGCCTACGCCGCGGCCAACGTGCTCTGCGCGCTCTCGATGGCCCTCTCGTCGGGCGCCGACAGCGCGTACCTCTACGACCACCTCACCAACACGCAGGGCACGTCGAAGTACGCGCGCCTCGAAGGGTGGAGCACGGCGGCCAAGGGCGTCGGCAACCTCGCGGCGGTGCTCCTCGGCGCGGTGCTCTACCAGTACGTGCACCCCGCGAGCGTGTTCGTGCTCACGGCGGCCTTCACCTGCACCGCGGGCGTCGTGGCCCTCTCGCTCCCCGAGACCCGCGAGAAGCGCGACGGCAAGATCGTCGACCACCTGCGCCGCGCCTTCGAGGCCCTCCGCGCCGACGGACGCCTCCTCGCCGTGGTGTCGTTCGGCGCGATCTCGTTCGTGCTCCTGCGCCTCTCGCTCTTCGCCGATCAGCCGCACCTCGAGTCGCACCTCCACGGCGACTGGCTCCGTCGCACTGTCCTCTCGATGGGACTCCTCGCGGCTGCGAAGGAGGTCGCGAGCGCCTCCGTGGCGGGCGCGTCGGGGTGGTTCCTCCAGGGCATCCGCGCGCGCTGGCTGGCGCTCGGACTCGCGGGCGGACTTGTCCTCGCGTACGGCTTCATGGGCGAGGATCACGGCGTCCTCTGCACCACGCTGATGATCTGCCTCGCGGGCTCCTTCGGGCTCTTCTCGCCGCTCATGCGCGCGCTGATGAACCGCCTCATCGACGGACCCGACGACCGCGCCACGCTCCTCTCCGTCGAGGGCATGGGGCGCCGACTTCTCTTCGCCGCGGTGTCGCCCGTCTTCGGCCGCGCCGTCGAGGCCTCGTCGCTGCACACGACGTTCACCGGAACGGCCTGGGTGGCCGCCATCGCCTACGCCGTCCTGGGGGTGTCGGCCCTGCTCTCGTTTCGCGCGCCGTCGCTCGCGCCCTTGAGCGGACCGAAGCGCCCGTCGCGTCCCTCCGCGGTCGCCACCGCGACGTGAGCCTCCGTCACCACGTCGCCTTCGTGCTCCGCGCGATCGATCCCGTCGATCCCCTCGTCGAAGCCCTCACCGATCAAGCCCCGAAGCCTCCCGCCGACGCCGTCGTGCGCGAGGGAGAGCACCTCACGCAGTGGTTCACCGCGCGCGGAGGGACCGTCGAGGCCCACTACCTCTTCGATGACGCCTACGTCGCCGCGCACCCCGAGTCGCTCGACCGCGCGCACCTCGCGATGCTCCACGCGCTCATCACCTTCAAGCTCTTCGACGACGGCGACGTGCTCATTCCGCCGCGTCAGCTCGCGGGCGTGGTGCGCTGGCCCGCCGTCGACGAGCGCCGCAAGCCGCTGGCTTCGTCAGAAATTTGATCTCCTCCGCGGACCCCGCGATGGTCGCCGCGAAGATGCACCTCCGACTGGTCGCCCTCCCCCTCGCAGAGCCGAACGAACCCGCCGCGACGCCGCGGCACAGCATGGTCGCGCCCCGCGGCACAGCGCTGTCGGACTACCCCTTCGAAGAGACGTGCCTCGTGGTGGCCTTCGCGGCCAGTGACGACCTCTCGAACGCCCGCGCAGGCGGGAGGCTCCCCCTCGCGGCGATGCCCGAGATCTCGGGCGAGGACGCGTACCTCGTGCTCCCGCTGCGCGCGAGAGAGGGCCTCGTGACGGCCTTCGCGCGCGGTCACGAAGGTCGCGTCGCGCACTGGTTCGACGAGGCCGTCGTCGTGCGCGCCGAGCTCGACGGAGGACGCGCCCCGAAGCTCTGGGTGGGCGCCGCGTGGCCCGTCCGCGAGGTGCTCGACGGGCGCGACGGCGAGCGCGTCTCGATGGGCTCCCTCGGTGACGCCGTGCGGGTCATCAACCAGCTCGATCACGTCGAGGGGATCTCTCCCGGCGGGCTCTTCGATCGTCGCGGCGTCGAGGCCGTGATCTCACGGAGCTCCTACGTGGGCGTGTCTCGCATGGGCGTCGAAGCGCTCGGCCTCGGCGCCGACGCCGTCGAACCCACCTACGTGTGGAGCGTGCGAGACGGCGACCTGACGCGCGTTCGCGTGGCCCTCTGCGCCTCCGACGACGACTCGATCACCGCGCTGCTGACGCCCGTCACGCTGTGCCCGTGACGGTGAGCGTCCCGGTCTCGGCGAGCACCTCGGCGAGGCACTCGGTGGCGAGCGAGACGCGGGCCGAGGGTGTCTCGGCTTCGAGCACGCGCTGACGCGACGAGGCCACGGTCACGAAGCGGTCGACGAGGCGCAGCGCGAGGCGCGCGGAGGGGAGCTCCGTCGGCGCGTCGAAGTCGAAGCGAGGCTGCTTCGCGCGCGCAGCGCGGATCACCTGCGACGAGATGCTGACGAGCGCCGCGCGGAGGGCGGGGCGCACCTCGACCTGATCGGCGAGCGGATCACCGAGGAGGATCGCGCACGCGCGGCGGTAGGGCGTCGCGACGTCGAGCTCTTCGAGCGTGACGCGGAGCTGCCCCTCGACGAGGATGTTGAAGCGCCCGTCGGGGAGCTTCTGGTGCGCGACGATCTTGCCGAGCGTGGCGACGCGCGCGAAGGCGGGCGAGGGGCCGTCGGCGGGGCCCGTGAGGAGCGCCACGACGAGGTGACCGTGACCTTCGAGCGTGTCGCGGACCATCGCGCGGTAGCGGGGCTCGAAGATGTGCAGCGGCAGCCGTTGCTCGGGCAGGAGCACCACCCCGGGCAGCGGAAACACCGCCACGTCGTCGAGGGGGATCGGCGCGCGCCCTTCGCCGCTCATCGCCTCGCTCCGAGGGTGACCGCGTGGAGGAGCTCTCCGCGCGCCGCGACGTCGTGGCGCCACGCGCCCGCGAAGCTCTGCGTGACGACGCGGGCGCCGTGCTGACGCTCTCCGCGGGCGATCATGCAGGTGTGCGACGCGTCGAGCACGACCCCTGCGGCGCGCGCCCCGAGGTGCTCGACGAGGGCGTCGGCGATGCGCTGTCCGAGCGTCTCTTGCAGCACCATGCGGTGCGCGCAGATCTCGATGAGCCGCACGACGCTGCCGAGCCCGACGATGCGTCCGCCCGGCAGATAACCCACGTGCGCGACGCCCGTGGAGGGGAGCATGTGGTGCGGACACACGCTCGCATACGCGACGTGCGTGACCGCGACGAGGGCCTCGCTCTCCGAGGGGAGCGCGTCGACGAGGGCGTCGCGGGGCTCAGATTTGTAGCCGTCGAGGAGCTCGTCTCGAAACGCGCGCGCGACGCGGTCGGGCGTGTCGCGCAGCTCGGGGTCTGCGTCGACGGGCAGGCCGAGCGCCACGAGGAACGCGCGCAGCGCCTCGGCGGCACGCGGGCTCGGAGCGTCGTCGAACGGAGGTTCGCGCACGTCAGTTGAGCGTCGGCGGGATCGAGAGGCGCTCGAGCGGACGGCGAGACTCGTAGCCCTCGTCGAGCGCGTGCCAGTGCGCCACCGCGGGCTCGCCGTAGCGCCAGCAGAGCCACACGGTCTCCGGTCCGCGACGGCCTTGAAAGTCCACGAGGCCGAGGCGGTAGTCCTTGACCACGGCGCCGGTGGCCTCGACCTCGCGCCACCCGGCGTGGAACTCGCGTACGCGCTCGCGCATCTCCTGCTTGAGGGCGGAGACGTCGGGGGGCTCGCTCGGGTCGACGTCGAGGAGGTGTGGATCGAGGCCGCGCGCGGTCATCTTCTCGCCGTGCGCATCGAGCTCGCGAAGGAGCTTCATCTGCCGCTCAAGCATCACGTTGAGCTTCGGGAGGAGCGCGTTCGCCTCGGGGATGGTGAAGATCCGCATGCGTTCTGACACGGGGTTTTGCCTGTCTGTCCTTTCGTCCAGAGGTCGTCGCGGAGAGGCGACGAGATTCACCCGACCGCCCGCGAAAGGGAAGTACCCTCCGCGGCCCTCCTCGCGCATTGCCGCGCCCTCTCCCGCGGGCGTAGCGTCGAGCGCACGAGGCGTACGACCCCGATGACTCCGATCCGCCCCCCCGGCTCTTCGCCCGCGTCCGCTCCGATCGACGTCACCTCCGCCGTCGGCGCGTCGTCGTCCGTGACCGCGGGCGCGCCCGTCGGGGCCTCGAACCTCTCCGCTGCAAAGCCTCACGCATCGAACGGCGCGAGCGCGGTGATCGCCGACCTCGAAGCCTCGCGCATCACCCCCGACGCGGCCGTCAAGCGCCTCACCGAGATCGCCCTCGAGGGCGCGCGCTGCCCCGCCGCGATGCGTCCCGCGGTCGAAGCGCGCATCCGCGCCACGCTCGCGAGCGACCCCCTCCTCGGCTCGCTCCTGCATCGCATGGGAGCCTCCGCGCCCGAGGAGTGACGGGCCCCGCGAGGGCGCGTCACGCTTTGACATCGCGCGGCGAACGGTGGTATCTCGCCGCCCGCTGAATGGCCATTCAGTGGCCCATTCGCGAAGAAGAGAGAGAGGGAGTTCCATGGCCGTCGACGTCCAGAAGCTGTTCAACGAAGACCTGACCAACGCGCTCGCCGCCCGCGGCGACGACGCCCGCAAGATCGGTGGCAAGTACCAGATGAACATCACCGGCGAGGGTGGTGGGAGCTGGACGATCGACCTGATCTCGAACCCTCCGACGATCGCCTCGGGCGTCGTGACCGACGCGGGCGTGACCATCGACGTGGCGAACGCTGACTTCCAGACCCTCGTCGCCGACCCCGGCGCGGGCATGAAGCTCTTCTTCGCGGGCAAGCTCAAGGTCAAGGGCAACCAGATGCTCGCGATGAACCTCCAGAAGCTCTTCGCGCTCACCCGTAACTGAGAGCGTCTCGCCTGCCTCCGCGGTGACCGTCTCCGTCACCGCGCTCCCCGAATCCCATCACAGCGACCGTTACGGAGCCTCGCCGTCCTTCACGGCGACGGTCTCGCCCGCCACGCGCGCGCCCTGTTCGAGACAGAGCAGTCGCACGCGGCCCGTGGCGTTGATGCGCCCCGTGGCGTCGGTCACGACGGCGTCCCAGACGTGCGTGCGTCGGCCGCGCGTGACGGGCTTCGCGGTGACCGTGAGCGTCCCTTCGCGCGCCGCGTGGAGGAACGACGTGTGGTTGTCGAGCCCCACGACCGAGAGCCCCCGCGAAAGCCCCCACGCCGCGGCGCCCACCGAGCACACGGTCTCGATCACGCCCGCGTAGACGCCCCCATGTACGAGGCCGTAGGGCTGGAGGTGCTGCTCGCCGATGGTCCACTCGGCGACGACCTCGTCGGCCGTGGCGCGGACGAGGCGGAGGCCCATGGCCTTGTTCCAGCCCTGGATGTTCTCGTTGAGGTACTCGGAGAGGTCGGGGGAGGCGTCGGGGAGGGCGGTCATCGTGGGGGGCGCGGATCATCGACGAGGTGAGGGGGCGCCCACAAGAGACGACGCGACGGTCAAGCTCAGCCTCAAGTCGCCGCCAAGCTCCGCCGTAGAGACTCCCTGAGAGGAACTCTCCATGGCACCCCCCGACCGCGACCTCGTACGCGCCTTCAAGGCCGCCCGCTGGGACGACACCGCCGCCCTCGACGCCTTCGTGCGCGAGGTCGCTCCCGTGACCTCGACGGAGCTACGCGGCGCCCTCGCCGTGCTCGTCGATCGCTCCCTCGCCGCCGACGGAAACGCCCAGCGCCGACGCTGCGCGGCCTTTCTCGCGCTCGTCGACGCGTCGCCCGACCCGTCGCTCTTCGTCCCCGTGGTGAGGGCGCTTCGAAGCGCCGACGCCGTGGCCCGCGCGACGCTCGTTCAGTCGCTCCCCAAGGTCAATCAGGTCGAGTCGCACGACGAGCTCTGCGAGACCCTCGCCTCGCCCGACCCTGATGTGCGCAAGGCAGGCGCCCTCGGCCTCCGGCTCGTGGGAGGCCGCTCGGCCTTCGTGCGCGTGTCCGAGATGGTCCGCGACCCGAACTTTCAAGGCCGCCCCGAGGCCATGGAGACCTTCACCGCGAAGGCCCGTCACGGCGCGATCCCCATGCTCGCCGACGTGCTCACCCACGGCACGTTGCAGGAGCGCGCGCGCGCCGTGGCCTACCTCGGCGACCGTGAGCTCATGGCCAAGGCCCTCGACGACGCCGCCGAGGCCGTGAGCGTCGCCCTCGACGACCGCGACGAGCGCATCGCGGGCAGGGCCATCGACGCCCTCGCGTCGCTCGTCCCCGAAGAGGTCTTCTATGACCGCGTGGGGTACCGCGTCGACTCGACGAGCCCGATCCTCGCGAAGTCCGTGGTCGAAGCGCTCCGCCGCTATGCGACGCCGCGCTCCATCGAGCGCCTCGGGCGACGCTTCCGCGCGGGGCCCAACGCGATCCGCATGGACGTGCTCGAGAGCCTCGAGCACATCGGCAACGACGACGTGCTTCCGGTCATCGCAGAGGCCCTGGGGTTCTCGCAGATGACCGTGCGCGAGCGGGCAGGGCGCGTGCTCGGCAACCTCACCCGCAGCGGCAAGGTCGACACCGCGCGCACCGTCTTATGGCTCCTCCGCAGCCGTGATGTGAACGTGCGACGCATCGCCGTCGAGGTCGCGCGCCAGTCCGCCGAGAGGGCCAGCGCCTTGTGGCCCAAGCTCCTCGGAATGCTCCGCGACGAGGACTGGTGGGTGCGCGAGCGCGTGATGGACGCCCTCGTCGAAATCGCCGGCGAGCAGCTCACCCGCTACCTCGTCGGGATGCTCGAAGACCCTTCGGATGTCGTGCGCCGCTTCGCCATCGGCGCGCTCTGCAAGGTCAAAGACCCCAAGGCCCTCGGCGCCCTCGTGCGCTGCGCCCAGAACGACACCGACTGGTGGGTCCGCGAGCTCGCCGTGCAGGCCGCCGCGGAGCTCGGCGATCCCCGCGCGGTGCCGTACATCCTCGACATCATGGGGCGCGTGCCCGAGATGCGCTGCGCGTGCATCGACGCGGTGCGGACGCTCAAGGCGCGCGAGGCGCTCCCCCACGTCGCCTCGCTGCTCATCGACAACGACCCCGACGTGCGACTCGCCGCGGTGAGGGCCGTCGGCGACTTCGATCACCGCGCCGAGCTCGAGCGCTTGCAGGCCCTCGAACAGGACCCCGTCGTCCGCGTGCGAACCGCGGCGCGCGAGCTCCTCGTGAAGTGGAACGCCACGCGCGGCCTCACCGTGATGACCGACGGGACGCTCTCGTACCTCGACCGGCTCCTCGTGGGGATGGCCCAGAACGGCGCCGACGACCTCGTCGTGGCGGCGGGTCGCACGCCCTACGTCAAGCGCATGGGGCGCATGCTCGCGATGGGCAACGCGGCGCTCTCCGAGGAGCACGTCCGCGGGATGCTCCTCCCGCTGCTCTCGCCCGACCAGCGCGCGGCCCTCGAAGCCCTCGACGACGTGGATCTCTCGTACGAGGTCAAGAGCACCGGGCAGCGCTTCCGCGCCCACGTGTTCCGCCAGATGTCGGGGCTCTCGTCGGTGTTCAGGCTCATCAACAACGCCGTGCCCGAGCTCGAGAAACTCGGGCTCCCGCCGGTGGTGTGCAACCTCGCCAACGCCAAGAACGGGCTCGTGCTCGTGGGCGGTCCCACGGGCTCGGGCAAGAGCACCACGCTCGCGGCCATCATCGATCACATCAACCGCACGTCGACCTCGCGGCACATCGTCACCCTCGAAGACCCCATCGAGGTCGTGCACCGCCGCAAGGGGTGCCTCGTGAGCCAGCGCGAGGTCGGCACGCACACGCACTCGTTCAACGCCGCGCTGCGCTCCGTGCTGCGGCAGGACCCCGACGTGATCCTCGTGGGCGAGATGCGCGACCTCGCGATGGTGTCCTTCGCCGTGACCGCCGCGGAGACGGGACACCTCGTGCTCGGAACCGTGCACACCTCGTCGGCCGAGACCACCGTCGACCGGCTCGTGAACGTGTTCCCCTCGGGGCAGCAGCCGCAGGTGCGCTCGATGCTCGCGGAGTCGCTGCGCGCCGTCGTGTGTCAGCACCTCATCCCCCGCAAGGAGCCGCCCGGGCGAGTCATCGCCTGCGAGGTGATGGTCAACAACGACGCCGTGTCGAACCTCATCCGCAAAGGCAAGGCGTTCCAGATCCCCGCGGTGGTGGCGACCTCGCGCGACGCGGGGATGCAGTCGATGGACTCGGAGCTCATGCGGCTCTACCGCGACGGCACCATCGCGCCCGAAGAGGCCTACCTCCGCGCGGTCGACAAGAAGACCTTCGAGGTCGCCTTCGGGTGGACCGCCGAGGTCAGCGCGAAGCCCTCGGGCAACGCGTCCAACGGCAACGGACGCGCGCTCAACGGCGAGCACCCGAGCGCCTGAAGGGGGAGAAGAATCTCATGGCCCGACTCGACTCGTTCCTCCGCCTCGTGGTCGATCAGCAGGCGAGCGACCTGCACTTTCACGCGGGCAACGTGCCCATCATCCGCCACGACGGCGAGCTCATCCCGCTGCCCTTCCGCACGCTCTCGCCCGACGAGTCCGCGCGCTTCATCCACGAGATCCTCGACGAGGAGCAGCGCGAGGTCTTCGAGCGCGAGTGCGAGCTCGATTTCGCCTACACCGCGGAGGGCGTGGGGCGCTTCAGGGTCAACGTGTTCCGGCAGTCGCACGGCGTCGGGGCGGTGTTCCGGGTGATCCCCAAGACGGTGCCCACCATCGACGGGCTCTCGCTCCCGACGGTGCTCCGCAAGCTCGCGGGGCACCAGAACGGGCTCGTGCTCGTCACGGGGCCCACGGGCTCGGGCAAGACCACCACGCTCGCCGCGATGATCCACGAGATCAACGCCACGCAGCGCCGCCACGTCATCACCATCGAAGACCCCGTGGAGTTCGTCCACGCGCCGCTCAAGAGCGTGGTGACGCAGCGGCAGGTGGGCGTCCACGCGGCGAGCTTTCACCAGGCCCACCGCTCGGCGCTGCGCGAGGCGCCCGACGTGCTCGTCGTGGGCGAGCTGCGCGACCACGAGACCGTCTCGCTCGCGCTCTCGGCCGCGGAGACGGGCGTGCTGGTCTTCGGCACGCTCCACGCGAACTCGGCCTCGAAGGCCGTCGACCGCATCTTGAACGTGTGCCCCGACGAGGGCCGCGAGCAGGTGCGCTCGGTGCTCTCGGTGCTCCTCCGCGGCGTCGTCGCGCAGCAGCTCTGCAAGCGCGCGTCGGGCGAGGGGCGCGTGGCCGCCATCGAGGTGCTCCTCCAGACCTACGCGGTCGCCAACATGATCCGCGAGAACAAGCTCCACCAGCTCGACGGCTGCCTGCGCTCGGCGGACCCCGCGTCGACGGGGATGCAGAGCCTCGACCAGTCGCTCATGCAGCACGTGAGGCAGGGCATGATCACCCCCGAGGAGGCCATGCGCGTCGCGAACAACCCCGAGGACTTTCGTCGCATCGCCCTCGAACTTTCGAACGAGGCCTTCGCGTGAGCGCCCAGGCCGTCACCCCCTACGAGCGCGCCCGAGAGGCCGAGTCCGCGGGCCACTACGACCTCGCCGAGGCGCTCTACCTCCAGGCGCGCAGGCCCGGCGACGCGGGGCGCGCGGCGTGGCGCGTGGGGCGCTTCACCGACGCCGCGAGGCACTACCTCGAAGCCGCGATGCACGTCGAAGCCGCCGCGTGCTTTCACCGCGCCCACGACACCGCGCGCTGCCTCGACGCGCTCCTGCGCGCGCCCAAGGACGGGCCGTCGTACCGCCGCGCGTGTCAGCTCGCGCTCCGCGTGGCGAGCGAGCGCGACGTGCTCGACCTCAACCTCGACCACTTCGTCGCGCGCTTCCTCTCGTCGGCCCCGCGCGACGAGCACGACCTCGAAGCCTTCGACCGCGCCGCGAAGCTCTACGAGCGCCACGGGATGTCTGAGAACGCCGCCGACGTGCTCGCGCGCATCGTCGACGCGTGCCCGCAGCACCCCGACGCCGCGCGACGCCTCGATCGCGCCCTCCGCGCGGCGCAGCCCGTCGCCCTCGACGCCGCCACGGCCTCGCAAGACCTCGCCTTCGTCGCACGCCCCGCGAAGCGCGCCACGCAGCACAACGTCGCGCTGCCCGACCTGCCCGACCTGCCTCCTCCGCCTCCGCCTCCTCCGCGGGCCGCGGTCGTCGCGCCCGCCGTGGTCGTCGCGCCCGCCGTGGTGACGCCGTCGTCGTCGGGGGTCCACGCGGTCGAGATCGACGCGCGCGCGCTCCAGCCCGGCGCGCTCCTCGCGGGGCGCTACCTCATCGGCCGAAAGCTCGGCGAGGGAGGCATGGCGAGCGTCTACGCGGCCCACGACAACGAGCTCGACGAGGACGTCGCCATCAAGGCTTTCCAGTCCGACGACCCGCAGCTCATCGCGCGCTTCAAGCAGGAGGTCGCCCTCTCGCGCAAGCTCGCGCACCCGCATGTGATCCGGCTCTATGACCTCGGGACGCAGGGGCGCGCGCGCTTCCTCACGATGGAGCTGCTCGAAGGCCGCTCGCTCGACGCGCACCTCGGCGGACCCGTGGACGTCGCGACCGGCGTGGTGCTGCTCCTCCACGCGTGCGCGGGCCTCGGCGCCGCCCACGCCGCGGGGATCGTCCACCGCGACATCAAGCCCGGGAACTTCTTCCTCACGCGCGCGGGCGCGCTCAAGCTCATGGACTTCGGCATCGCGAAGCGGCAGAGCGCGTCGGAGGGGCTCACCGCGGCGGGCTTCATCGCGGGGACGCCGCACTCCATGGCCCCCGAGCAGGTGAGCAACTTCGCGCGCGCGACGGCCTCGTCGGACCTCTACTCCATCGGCTGCATGGCCTTCGAGATGTTCACGGGCGCGGTTCCCTTCGACCACGAGGAGCTCATGCCGCTCCTGATGCTGCACCTGCGCGAGCCTGCGCCGCTCTTGCGATCACGGGCGCCGCACGTCCCTGCTTCGCTCGAAGCGGTCGTGGCCTCGCTGCTCGCGAAGGACCCCGCGGCGCGCCCCGCGAGCTGCGAGGCGCTCTCTCAGTCACTCCGCGCGGTGCTCAAGGAGCTCGGGCGGTAGCGTCAGGGCAGGCAGAGCGTCGGCGACTCGATGCGGTACTCTCCACCCGAGCTCGGGATCATGCGGAGCGTGCCGCGAACGACCACCTCGCCCGACGGCACCTCGACGGCGCAACACGTCCCGGAGTCGTCGCCCTGACACGCGAAGGCCGGGTCGTTCTCGACGCCGAGCGCGACGGTCCGCAGCGACGCTCCCGAGGTGCCCTCGATCGTCACCGCGCCTCCGCCGTGGTTGCAGCACCTGTGATCGGGGCAGCCCATCTCGGTGAGCGCGCTCGACCCCGTGAGTCTCGCGCGCACGGCCACCTCCTGACCGGCGAGGGTCCCGCGTTGATCGCTCAGCTCCGCGAAGGTCAGCGGCGGGGCCATGCGCACGTTGGGGCGCGGCGGAGGGCATCGAGAGAGCGTCCGCGGGGCCACGCAGCCGCGCGTCGCGATGCAGTCGGGCTGCCACGTCCCGGTGCTGCGCTGCACGACCCAGCGCGTGTCACGGACGCCGCCGTCGTCGATCACCGCAGGCGTCGGCGCGGGCGCGGGTGTCGGTGCAGGCGTCGGACGCGCGGGCGCGACGACCCGGGGGCGACGAACGGGGCGGCGGTTCTGCGCCTCTGCGGGAGAGACGCACGCGGCGACGAGGGCGAAGAGGGCGAGGTGTTGTTTCATGGTGGGGTGATTGGTTCCTCCGCGCGATGAACCTGCGCGGAGAGGCGTTGCTTTGGTGCGTCTACGGCCGCGCGGGGCACACGTAGCCCGTCGTGGCGGGCGCGCGGTCGATGCGGAGCACGACGCCCTGCGACTCGACGGCGATGCGCGCGTTGGGCGGAAACGCATACGGAGAGAGCTCATTGGGCGTCGACCAGGTCTGACCCGCGCGCGTCACGAGCGTGATCGCGTAGCGCCCCACCGGGAGGCCCTCGTCGGTGCAGCGCACGTCGGGGCGCAGCGCGCCGAGGGCCGCGGCGATGCTCGGCGGCAGCTTCGGCGCGATGGGGGTGAAGCTCCCGTCGGGCCTCACCTCGACGGCGATGGGCGACATCACCACGCGCGCCGCGCGGGTCGTCACGGGCATCGACGGCAGCGTGAAAACACCTTGGATTCCAGTGTCGGGGACCATCACGCCGAAGAGCACCACGGGGGCGACGCCGGGCGCGTGCTCGGGCTGGTTCATCGCGGTCACCACGCGCGCGAGGGCCGACGGATCGGGCGACGGGCTCGCGAGCACGGCGCGCTCCTCCGCGGTCGCGTCGTGGAGCTTCACGAAGAGCACCAGGGGCCACGTCCACGGCACCGCGACGGTCATCGTGGGCGTAACGGGCACCGGGAGCAGCGTCGGGTGAACGGGGCGGTAGAGCGGGCCGAGCGTGAAGCGCAGCATCGCGTTGTCGAACACGACGCCGGCGTTGCGCGCCGCGGTGAGCTCTGCGTCCGCGATGCCCGCCTCGAGCGTGAACGAGGGCAACGCCGCGGCGATCATTCGAAGATCGTCAGGCACGCCCGCGGGCAGGTTGCTCGGAAACACCAGCGCGCGCGCCGACGGCGCGAGAAAGCCCGTACGCGCCGCGTAGTCGACCACGGCCGCGCCAGGCGCCGGACGCGCAGGCATCGGAGAGACCATCACGCCCGACGGCGGAGGCATGTCACCGACGCGGAAGATCGGTCGGTCTTCGGGCATCGGGAGGCCGAGGAACACGGTCACGCCGCGGGTGACGGCGCCCTGCTCGGGCATCGTCCACGCGGTGCCGCTCGCAGAGGTGGTCGCGCGCCCGACGCCGATGGAGACGAAGCGCGGAGACGCGACGGCCGTGGGGTCTGCGACGGCCCCGCCCGCGACGTCGCCGCGCACGGGCTGGGAGCGCACGCCGTAGAGGGGGTGAAAGCCCTCGAGCTCGTTGCGCGCGGAGTAGAACGCCCTGAGCTGATACTCGCCCGCGTCTTCGATGCTCGGAAAGACGAAGGGCACCGACGCGCGCACGCGCCCGCCGGGGAGCGCCGTGGCGCCCGCGAAGAGCAGCGACGCGGGGACGGCCTGCACGCTCTCGGCGGTGGTGGCGAAGCCGTCGGGCGGCGGCGGGTTGTTCGCGCGAAAGAGCAGCAGCACCACGCGCCCGAGGGGGATGCCCGCGGCGTCGAGCGGCGGCGGCGGACCCTCGTAGAGGATGGTGCCTTCGATGCGTCCCGCGGGGGCGTTGTGGTTGGGGTACGCGCCGCCGACGTTGCGGTCGAGGGGCGCGTCGACGCACGCGGCGAACGGGAGCGAGAGGGCCGCGAGGAG
Source organism: Myxococcota bacterium (assembly GCA_052035985.1). GTDB lineage: Bacteria > Myxococcota_A > Polyangia > Polyangiales > CAISKJ01. Next base: position 13,631 of record JBPOHC010000189.1, read on the forward strand.
GGTGGCTTGTGCGACTCGTGAGGTCATGGCGCGTCTCTCTCTGCCTCAGTACCGGAAGGTGACGGTGCCCATGACGCGCGCGCCGAGGGCCGCGCCGAAGGGGTGCTGCCGCGCGCGGTTGTCGGTGAGGTTGAAGCCCGTCACGCCGAACTCGAGGCGGTCGGCGATGGCGCGATAGCCGACGCGCGCGTTGAGCTGAAAGTACGCGTCGAGGGGGTAGGCCACGTAGACGACGCCCCGCGCCGTGTCGAAGTCCTGCTCGGACCACACGGTGCGAGAGATGAAGTGACCGTCGACCGAGAGGTCGAGGCCGAGGCGCGTGCGGAGCTGCGCGCCCACGTTGAACTTGTGCTGCGGCGTGCGCTGGTCGCCCGTGAGCAGGCTGCCCGTCTCCTGCTGCGTGTAGGCGAAGGTGTAGTTGCCGTAGAAATCGAGTCCGTCGAGGGGCGCGACGCGGAGCGCGGCCTCGGCGCCGAGCATCGACGTGGCGAAGGGGTTGTTGACGAAGTGAAAGCGCCCGACGTCGATGGCGCCGCCGGGGTTCGTCACGCCGGGCAGCGTGTTGAAGGCCAGGTTGCCGAGCTCGATGAGGTCGGTGCCGCGCGTGTAGAACGCGTTGAGCTCGTACTGAAAGACGTCGCTCGTCTGGTCTTGAAAGCCGATGTCGGCGGAGATCGAGCTCTCGGCGCGGAGGCGCTGCGAGCCGTTGTCGTAGACCTCGCCGCCTTGGACGCGGACCTCGACGCCGGGCACCGTCGTGGGGTTCTGGATGTTGAGGTAGAGCTCGAGCATCGTGGGCGTGCGGAACGACGTCCCGCCCGAGAGCCGCAGGGCCCTCCGCGCCGTGGGCTTGTAGATCAGCGCGAGGCGCGGCGAGAACACCGGCGCGTCGAGGACGGGGTGCACGTCGACGCGGAACGACGCGAGCGCCGAGAAGTTCGGCAGCAGGCGCGCCTGCGCCTGCGCGTAGCCCGCGAAGTGGTTGAGCACGTGGTCGGCGTTGAGAAAGTTCCAGGTGATGTGCTTGAGGCGGTAGCTCGCGCCGAGCGTGAGGTTGATGGGAATGGACCCCGCGCGGAGGTCCCTCGCGTAGCGGAGCTCGACGTCGACGACGTTCTGGTAGAGCCGGTTGGCGAGCGACGAGACCCCGAAGCGGTGCAGGTACTCGTCGGAGTCGCTGTACACGTGGTTGAGAAAGGCCCTCGCCGTGAAGCCCCGGTGCGAGAGCTGGAGCCACGGCTGCACGAACGTGATGTCCGTGAAGAAGCGCCGCAGCGGCCCGATGGCGTTGAACCAGATCGAGTCGTGCGCCGCCGTGACGCCGCCGCGCAGGGTCGACGCGCCGAAGCGCGCGCTGAGGTCGAGGTCGGCGCGGGCGCCGCGCAGCGCGAGGTTCGTGTCTCCCGCGTCGACGCGGTACGTGAGGTCGCTCGAGTCGATGAGCCGCCCGAAGCTCGCCGCCTGGTCGTAGCCCGCCGTCGCGCGGAACGAGACAGCGCCCGCGCGCCCCGAGGTCATCGCCATCGCGCGGAGCCGGTCGGCGTTGCCCGCGCCGAGCGACACGACGCTGCGTCCCGTCCCCGGCGCGCGGGTGATGATGTTCACCACGCCCGAGTACGCGTCGGCGCCGTAGAGGGCCGAGCCCGGTCCGCGGATGATCTCGATGCGATCGATCTCCTCGGTGTGCACCGGCAGCACGGGCCAGAGCGTGAGGCCGATGAAGTCGAGGTCGACGCTGCGCCCGTCGATGAGCACCAGCACGCGGCTCGAGAGCCTCCGGTTGAAGCCCCGGATGCCGACCTGATAGTCCGACGCGTCGAGCGCCATCACGTCGACGCCGACCGCGCGACGAAGGAGCTCGGGCACCGCGGTGATCCCCGAGAGGCGGATGTCCTGCGCGGTGATCACCGTCGACGCGTTGGGCGAGTCCAGGGGGCTCTGCGCGCTCAGCGTCGCGGTGACGAGGCGCTCCTCGTAGGCGTCGTCGCCCTCCGCAGGGGCCGCGGGCGTGGGCGTCGGTGTCGGCGTCGGTGTGGGCGTCGGCGTGGGCGTCGGTGACGGAGTCGGAGTCGGTGTCGGCCCTGTCTGCGCGCCGCCACCCTGCGTGAACTGGAGGATCGTCTGCGCGGCGTTGCGGAGCGCGGTGACCTGCTCGGGCGAGAGGTTGCCGATGGGCGCAGGCGGAGGCTCCGTGCCCGGCGTGACGGTTGGGTTCGTCGTCGGCGTCGGTGGCGGAGGTGGAGGTGGTGGCGGCGCTGCCGCTGCGTTTCTTCGTCGCTCCAGATCGCGGATCGTCTGCTCGACGTCGGCGCGGTCGGGGACCTCGTTGGTGAGGTAGCGCTGGTAGTACTCGATCGCGCGGTCGACCTGGTTGGCGTCGGCGTAGGCGCGCGCGATGTTGAAGAGCACGTTCGGGTTCGGGAGGATGCGGTTGGCCTCTTCGAACTCCGCGATGGCCTCCACGAAGCGCTGCTGAGACACGAGCTGAAGGCCCGCGCGAAAGTGCCTCCGCGCCTCGGCGCGTTCGTCAGCAAACGAGGTGCGCGGGGCCGCGAAAGCGGCGCAGAGCGCGAGCAGCGGGAGGAGCGTGCGCGTACGACCCATCACGGCGCGCACGGTAACGCGCACCGCGCTTCGAATGGAAGCCGCGCGTGAGGGGGATCCTCGCGACCCTTGCAGGGGGAAACGGATGCGCGCCCTATTCGACGCGCGCGGCCGAGTGGTGCGCGTCGCCGGGCGTGCGCGCTCGGATGGAGTACGTGCCCGCTTCGAGCTCCAGCGGGAGCATCACGCGGGCGCTGAAGTGTCCGTGCGCGTCGGTGACCGTGGTGCCGAGCGCCGACTCGCGGCGGCCGTTGCGGATCAGCGAGACGACGTGGCTCCCCTGAACGAGCTCCAGGATCACCGGGAGGTCGGCCACGGGCGACGCGGTCTCGTCTTGGGCCTCACCCTCACATTGCAGGAGGGTCCCGCGCACGACGGCGCCGCCGTGGGGCTCCGACGATTGCACCGAGAGCAGCCGGAGCGTCGTGCTGTGGCGCTCGACCGGCTCGACGTTCCCGTCGCTCGTCGGATTGCCTTGCGACCCGGCGCTGTTCTCCTCCGCGCCGTTCGTGAGTCCCTGCGTGCCGGTCCCGTTGCCCGGTCGCGTCCCCATGCGTGTGCCGTTCGCCGAGGCGCCCACGGCTCCGCCGCCCGGCTGCCCGTTGGGATTCTGTCCGTTGGGGTTCTGTCCGTTGGCGCTCTGCGGTTGCGTGGCGGGGTCGTGATCGGGGCCGAGTCCCTGGTTCTGCGGGCCTTCGGGGTGGTGCCCTCGGCGCTGAGATCCATCGGGCGGCGCGCTCGCGCCGTAGGTCGAGTAGCCGTTGGCGTAGCCCGCGGGACGCGGAAAGGGATCGGCGTTCTCGGGCACGAAGCGCTCGCGCGTGGCGCTGTCGTCGCGGAGGTTGACGTCCCACCCGCCGAGGTCGACGCGCGTCCAGCCGGTGCCCGTGAGAAACACCTCGGCCCACGCGTGCGCCTCGTTGCCGACGTAGCGCGCGGGGACGCCGAGCGCGTGGAGCGTGAGCACGAAGGCGTAGGCCCTGTGGCGGCACGCGCCGACGCCGCCGAGGGCGAGGCGGAGGTACTGCGAGGTCTCTCCCGACGCGGGGAGGTCGGCGTCGCGGTACGCGCGGAAGTACCGGATGAGTGAGGCGAGCGTGACGCTGAAGGGCTGATCGCGTCGGGCGCCGACGCGGGCCAGCACGCGAGGGTGCTGCGTCACAAGAAAGGGCGGCGCGGCGGGCTCGGGCTCGGGGCCTCGCAGCGCGGACGATCCCGGGAGGTCGTTCGGTACCGAACCATCGGGCGCGACGAAGGCGTACTGCGGCGCCGCGAGCACGTACGAGAGGTGCACCGTGCGGGCGGTCTCGGCGCGGACGAAGAGGTTGCCCGCGGAGTCGCGGAAGAACCCCACGGCCACCTCGGGCTCGGTGCGGAACGAGAGCACGGCCTCGTCGCCCGCCACCGAGGGGACGGGGGTCGGAGACCCGCCCGTGAGCTCGACCTGCACGTCGCCCGTGAAGCGCGCCACGCGCTCGCGAGACCACGACGCGGGCACCTCACCCACGCGCAGCGGACGGAGCGAGGGATCGCGGACCGTGAGCCTCCCCATGTCGTCGACGGCGTCGTAGGCGTGCGTGCGCTTGAAGGGCGCGATCGAGGGAGAGAACACCTCGGTGTAACGGAGCGTCGCGCCCGCGGGGGAGCGGGTCTCGAGGTCCATGCCGCGGGTGTTGGGGTTCCAGTTGTTGCGGGGGTGGAGCACCGAGGCGTTGGGGTCCTGCCGGTCGCTCCAGCCGGTGCCGCTCGTGGCCCGACGAAACTCGTCTGCGCTGTTGGGCGCGGCCAATACGCCAGGGGGAAATTCCCCGAGGTTGAGGTCGCCGGGAATGAACCTGTGGAGCCTCGGACCGGGAGTCTGGGCCTCGCCCGGGAGGGCCATCGCGAGAGCGATCAGGGCGGGAGCGAAGCCTCGGCGCATCGTGGAGGGAGCCTGCATGGTCACCTCCGAGGTCGCAAGGGATCAACGGTTCGCACTGCGAGAAGAACCCGTGGGAGGGGACGCGCGAAGGCTGCGCTACGGGGGCAGATCGGGGAACGAGGGCTGCGTGGGCGCCGCTCCGTTCTCGGGAGAGCGACCGCGAACGTGGGTACGTCCTACGCGGGCTTGCCTCGGAGGAGGCGCAATCGGCGTGGGCGACGCGGTCAGAGGCAATGCGCTCGGAGGCGATGCGATCGGGGGAGACGCCACGGCGATCTGCGTGGGCACTACGGCAGCGTCGAGCGACGCGATCTCAGCGGCGGTCGGTTGCGCCGCGACGGGGCGCGCTGTCGTGAGCGAAGTCACGGCGGCCGCAGCGTGTCGTGCCGTCCGCGCCTCACGTGCCGCGGACGTGAGAATCGCAGCGGTGAAAACCGCGACGCTCACGATCGCGGCGCCGATGATCCAGGTGTTTCGCCGTCTGGCGGGCGTGATGGGAGCGCCGATCGAATCTTGCGAGTGTGCCGCCTCGATGAGTGTATCCGGGGCGGGCAACTCACGGGGAGGAACGCTCGACGTTGTGAGCTTCGTGTCCGCGTGGCCGTGCTCCGCGCCGGGCGAGAAGGTCGTGCCCCACGCGAGGCGAGTCCGATCGCTCGCGAAGGGGAGCAGCGCCGCTGCCATCGCTCGCAGCGAAGGGAACCTGGCCGCGGGGCTCTTCGACATGGCGCGGATTACGATCGCCTCCAACGCCGGGGAGAGCTCGGGTCGGAGCTCGCGCGGGATCCTGAAGCGTCCGTCGCCGACGCGCTTGAGGATCGCGTAGACGTTGTCGCCCTCGAACGCGTTCGCGCCTGTGAGGCACTCGTAAAGGATCACTCCGAGGGCGTACTGGTCGCTCCGCGCGTCTGCATCGCGCGTGCTCTCGATTTGTTCAGGGGCCATGTACGCGGGCGTTCCGAGCATGGCGGCGGTGCCGGTTCGGTGCTCGCCGTCGCCCGCCACGACACGCGAGATGCCGAAATCGAGCACCTTTGGGAAGGGCTCTCCCGTGGCGCCGCGGGTGACGAAGAGGTTGTCGGGCTTCAGGTCGCGATGCACCACGCCCGCAGCGTGCGCTGCGTCGACCGCCGCGATCACAGGGAGCAGAAGGTCGACCGCGCGATCGGGTGAGAGCGCTCCCGTTCGCGCGATGAGGTCTCCCAGGCTCTCGCCATCGAGCAGTTCCATGATGAGGTAGGGGGTGCCCTGGTGCTCTCCCACATCGGTCACGTCGACCACATGAGGATGACGGATCGCCGCCGCAGCGCGACCCTCCCTCGCGAAGCGCGCCCGGAGGTTGGGAGACTGCGCGTACTGTGGGTGAAGCACCTTGAGCACCACGGGCTTCTGGAGCCCCAGGTGCGTCGCCCGGTAGACGGCCCCAACACCGCCAGCCCCGAGCCTTCGCTCGATGCGGTAGGCGCCGAACAGCGTCCCCGGCGCGAGGGGGTCGTCGGAGTCGCTCACCGCAGCCAGCCCTCGACGCGAGAGGACCCTCCGCCGTGCCACACGAATCCGCCAGAGATCCTCGCGCTCGTGGTGCCAGACGAGACGAACGATCCCGTGATGCGGGGCGAGCTCACCGGCGACGTATCCGAAGGCACGTCCGGGGTCACGACGTCGGCGGGAGCATCCGCTGGGGGCATGTCGATCAGAGCGTCCGCTGAAGCCACGTCGATCGGGACGTCATCGGTTGCATCCGGCGGAGGTGGCGCGTCGACTGCGGCCTCCACCACGACGTCGGTGGGCGGCGCGTCGGGCGTCTGCGTGTCCGAGGGCGTGTCTGCGACCACGTCGATCGGAGGTGCGTCCGCGAGGTGCGGACCCGCGGGCAACGGGGTGCATCCCACCGTCGCAGCGAGGAACAACAGCACGCACGGGGCTCTCATCGCGATCAACTCTCCCTCAGAAGGTCAGCATGCATCGGAGTCCGAGCGTCCCCGGTCCCGATCCGCATGAGAGCGCGGTCGCGGGGCGAGCGCGCTCCGAGGGCGCCGTCACGAAGAGCACCACCGAGGCCGCCGCGAGCGCTCCGCCCGCGATCAGACTGACGGTGCTCAGCGTCTCCCATGTCCCCGTGTCGCTCTCGGATTGCGTGCGCAATGCGGCGCAGCGATCCGTCAACGTCACGTCGGTGGTGGCCTGGTCCGGGCACTGCGCGGAGAAGTCAGAGACCAGGCCTTCGCGTAGCCTCCACGACGCGAGCGCGAGCCCGAAGCCCGCGACGGCGCCTCCCGCGGCGACCCACGCAAGCGCGCGACGCGTCGAGGCGCCGCCAGACGGGCGAGGGCGGTCGGGCGTCGCGGGAGGCGTCATCGCCACGGGCGGCGCGCGCTGCGTCGGAGCACCGAACACGAACGACTCGTGCACGCTCATCCCCGCGGTGAGGGTCACGGTGCGGGAGAGACTGCGGCCGTCCGCCGTTCGCAGCGCGAGCACCACGGCCCCTGGTGCTGCGTAGATCGGCGATGCCATGGGGAGGCTGACCGGGTTTTCTCCGTTGACGCGAAGCGCCGCACTCGGCGCGTCGCAGTCGACGCGGAGCTCCACCACGTGCGTCCGCACGGTGCGAAGCGCCTCTTCAAGCGATGTGCGGTTCTGCTGCACCCAGGGGTGCGCCTCGGAGAGCGCCGCAGAGAGGTGTCGCGCGGCCTCGGGCCACCTTCCGAGCGCCATCTCGGTCAGGGCGAGCTGCGCGACCGCGCGCGCCGAGCGTGTGACGGCGACGGCCTGCTCACAGCGCGAGAGCGAGTCGGCGTGACGTCCCGCATGACGGAGCGAGTAGCACTCCGCGAGGAGGGCGTCTTCCTGCGACTGCGCCGAGGCGAGCGACGGTGCGAGCGCGACGATCAGGAGCGCGATGCGTGAGAGGCTGTTCCCCATGAGAGCAGGCGCGAGACTACCAACGTCGGCGCGGGGGACGCAACGGCGCGGAGGACTGCGGCTTCGCGGGGCGTGAGGTCTGTGCGGGCTCTCTGGGAGTTCGCTTCAGCGAGGGGTCTTCGGCTCGGCGGCGGGCGCGTCGGCCTTGCTCGCCGAGGCGCGACCGCCCTTGCCGTAGAGCTGCGTCCAGCGCTTCTCGAGCATCGAGAAGGCGTCGCGGATCGCGCTGCCCTCGGGCGTCGCCGCGATGACGCGGTGGACGTCGGAGCTGATCGACGCGATGGGCTCGACGGTCTTCGCGAGGTGACGGTGCACCAGCGCCTGCGTCGCGATGAGGCGTCGCTCCAGCGCCTCCAGGCGGAGCGCCAGCGGGATGGCCTCCACGGCGGGGGCCACGTTGATGCTCATCCCTTCGAAGACGGGCGCGTAGGTCTCGAGGGCGGCGAGGGTCTCGTCGTCGAGGAGCACCTCGGCGGCGACGAGGCGCGCGCGGTCGACGGCGCCCGTGAGGGGCGAGAGGCTGCGCGCCAGCGCGACGTCGGCGTCGGTCAGCGTGGACTGCGCGGTGTCGGGCTCTTGCGGCTTCCCGTCGTTGGCGGCTCGCAGCGGCGGCGCGAGCTCCTCTGCCTTCTTGAGTGCGTTCGCTCCCATCGGGGTACCTCGTGGTCTCTCTGGCGCGTCGAGCGCCGTGATCGTGGGGGCAGAGGATCCTCGGGGGGACCGTCTGCCGTCTCACCCCGTTCAACGGCGCGCGCGGGAGAGGAACTGAAGCCTCCGGGAGACGATTCAGATTTTTTCTTCGTCGCTCCGTCTCCGTCGCTCCTCCGTAGGGTGTTGGGGGAGCACCGCGCCGTGGGTTTCGATCCCCCAAAGCCGACGACGCGGCGTCGAACCCACGGAATATTCCGAACTGTTCCGAATGCGTTCGGAATGATTCGGAAGATTCCGCAGAAATTCGGAACGGAAGAGCAGAGCCTTCGGAATATGTAGAGCATGCGGCGGAAGAGGAGATCCGAACTTCCGAACTACAATTCTCCAATTCACCGAGGGAAGATCAGCCAGGGGAGACGCAGCGGAACCCGATGCCGGCGTCCCGGCCCGACGGGCCGAGGCCCAGGTACAGGGAGAACACCCCGGCCTGGGTCCCGGCGCTCCAGTTGCCGCCACGGATCGCTGCGCTCGGAATTCCGATCTGATTGTCGGCCGTGTTGGAGACCACCGACGAGATGTTCCATGTGCGGTCGCCGCCGTAGGTGGGTGGCCACACGTCGGCCGCGTCGTTCACGCGTCGCCCGGACACGTTAGGAACCGCGCTTCCGGTCGAGGGCGGAAGCGCGGTGAGCGCGCCGACACCAGCGTACCACTCGTCGGTCCACTCCCAGAGGTTGCCGACCATGTCATGCGCGCCCCAGGTGCTCGCGCAGCGGTCGCCCATGCCCGTCATGCGAGGGCCCGCGGGCGTGTTGCTCACGTTGCAGTTGTGGGTCGTCGAGGTCTCCACGCGGGTCATTCCGTCGGCGGCGGCGAACCACTCGTCGCGCGTCATCAAGCGCTTGCCCGACGCCCGACACAGCGCCCTGGCCTGGAACCACGTCACGTTGGTGCTCGGCGTGACGTTGGGTCTCGACACCGCCATGAGCGATTCGCGCGAGCCCGCGGGGGCGGCGGCCCACTGCCCGTTGTCTTCGAGCACCGCGTACGAGGTGACGATCGCGCCGGTCTGCGTCGACACCGCGGCCTCGTAGCGGTCGACCCAGAAGGCCGTCGCGCCGCGGCCGACCTTCACGACCTCGTCGCGGCCTCCAGCGAAGGTGCGGTTGCAGAGGGCGAGACCGCCCGACGACGAGACGAGGGCGTACCCCGCCGGGCAGTCGTTGTTGTTGCCCGCCTGATCGGCGAAGCGCGCGTAGGGTACGGGGGTGATGGGCGCTCCTCCGTCGGGCGTGAGGGTGGTGCCCGCCTCCGTGATGGCGTAGGTGATGTCGCTGCCGTCGAAGAAGTTGGCGCACGGGCCGAGCGGAACATCCGCGGTGAACGCGCCGCCCGCCGCGATGGTGACGGGCGGCGTCGTGACCGGGCCGCAGGTGGTCGACCTTTGCACGTTGGTGAACGTGAACGAGAGCGTCGTCGTGCGCCGTTCCACGGGGAGCGCCCCGTCCGCGTTGCGAAGCACGCCTGCGTACGTGAAGTGCGACGTCGTCGGGCCGCCAGGGTCCGCCGACGCGAGGCGAATGGCGGCGAAGAGAGCGAGGCCGAAGAGGCCCGCGGCGGTGCCCGTGCGGGCGATGAACGATCTCCAGGGCATCATCGAGAAGGGTCCTTCTGGGCCACGTTGAGCTTCGACGGGTAACACGACGTGAGGAGCGCGCGGAAGCAGTCCCCGACGGAGGGACCACGAGTTTCAGCAGCGCGATTCCAACGTTCGGATCGACGCTCCCAACGTACGGATCAGTGCTCCCAACGTACGGATCGGTGCTCCCAACGTACCGATCGCAGCTTCCAACGTACCGATCGCAGCTTCCAACGTACCGATCGTTGCTTCCAACGTACCGATCGTTGCTTCCAACGTACCGATCGCAGCTTCCAACGTACCGATCGTTGCTTCCAACGTACCGATCAGTGCTCCCAACGTACCGATCGCAGCTCCCAACGTACCGATCGCAGCTCCCAACGTACCGATCGCAGCTCCCAACGTACCGATCGCTGCTCC
>JBPOHC010000114.1:0-6543 GCA_052035985.1 Myxococcota bacterium
CGGAGGAGGCACGGTATGGAGTTGCAAGCGGGGCAGATCTTCAGCGGACGGTTTCGTCTCGTGCGTTCGCTCGGCGGCGGCGGGTTCGGAGAGGTCCACGAGGCCGAGGAGCTGAAGGACGGGACGCGCATCGCGCTCAAGGTGCTGCACCAGGAGATGGTCTCGCACCCGACGCTGCGCGAGCGCTTCGAGCAGGAGTCGCGCATCACCTCGCTCTTCAAGAGTCCCTACGTCGTGACGGTGGTCGACGCTGGGGTCGATGCTGCAACGGGGCGTCCGTGGGTGGCCTTCGAACTGCTCTCGGGGGAGACGCTCGCCACGAGGCTCACCCGCGAGCCCGCGCTCGACGCCGCGCTCGTGTCGCACCTCTTCGCGCAGCTCGGCGAGGCCATCGGCGCGGCGCATCAGGCCGGCGTCATCCACGCCGACCTCAAGCCCGAGAACCTCTTTCTCACGGGGCCGACGAGCGCGCCGACGCTCAAGGTGCTCGACTTCGGCATCGCTCGAATGCTCAAGGCCGGACGCACCTCGACGAAGGTCACGACCGAGATGGGCTCGCCAGGATGGACGGCGCCCGAGCAGTTCCTTCGCGGGGCGAAGCTGCGTGCCTCGACGGACGTGTGGCCGCTCGGGCTCCTCGCGTTCCGCGCGCTCGCGGGGGTTCACTACCTCCTCAACGCTGGCGAGGACGGGCAGGTGATCCCGTGCATCGCGGAGATCTGCGTGAACGAGCTCCCCGCGGCGAGCGCGAGGGCGCAGGAGCTCGGCGTCGAGAAGCGCCTCCCCGCGGACTTCGACCGCTGGTTCCGACACTGCGTGGTGCGTCAGCCCGACGAGCGCTTTCAGCACGGACGCGCCGCCGTGAACGCGCTGCTCGCGCTGCTGCGACCGAAGTCGACCGTGGCGGCGACGGTGGCGCTCACGGAGCCTCCGATCAGCCCGTGGCGCGTCTCCGGCGGCACCGTCGCGATCCCGACGCGCGTGGTCCCCGCGGTGCTGGAGCTGCTCGACCGCCAGGACTACGCGAAGGCCCGCCACGCGCTGGAGTCGTCGTCGCAGGGTGACGCCTCGGCCGAGGTGTGGGCGTTGCGCGGCGAGTGCGACCTGGCGCTCGGTCGCTACGACGACGCGGTGGATGACTGGTCGAACGCGATCGCGCGGGGGCCCACGGTCGGTGCGTATCTCTACGGTCGCAGCCTCGCGTTCGAAGCGCAGGGGCGCATGGCGGCCGCGAAGGCCGACGCGGTGCTCGCGGCGGCGCTCGGCCACGAGGGAGCGCGCCAGCGGGTCGCAGCGGCGAAGGGGTGAGCGCGCCCGCGTAGGTGCCGCGGGCGTCGGTGTCGTCCCCGGCGAGCTCACGCTCGCCGACTTGTAAGGTGAATGGGCGCTACGCGAGCTTCACGCCGATCACCAGCGCGTCTCCGTCGACATCAAACGTCTCGACGTGATCGCCCGCGGGCGCCTCGACGAACGCAATCGTCGACAGCGTCTCGGACGCGAGCCACGCGGCCCGCGCCTTCGCCGCGTCGAGGAGCTCGCCGCTCACCGCGATCTCGACCGCGACCTGCTGATCGAGGCGAGCCCGCGCCAGCTTGCGCGCCATCTGGATGCGCCGACGGACCTCGCGCGCGAGCCCCTCTTCACGGAGCTCGGGCGTCACCGTGGGGTCGAGCGCCACCGCGATCGACGCGCTCGCCTGGAGCGGAACGTCGGCCGCGCGAGGCGTGCGACGGATCTCGACGTCGTCGAGCGTGATCGACTCGCCCGCGAGCGTGAGCGCCTCGCCCGACTCGAGCGTGAGGATCTGGTCCGCCGTGAGCTTCTCCGCGAGGCCCGCGACCTCCTTCATCTTCTTGCCGAGGCGCGCGCCGAGCTTCTTGAAGTTCGCCTTCGCCGAGAGGGTCATCCACGCGCGCTCGTCGGCGGTGAAGACCACCGACTGCACGTTGAGCTCATCTGCGATGTACGCCGCGAGCGGGCGCATCGCGTCGAGCACCGCCGCGTCGTGGTGGATCACCGTGAGCGTGCGAAGCGGACAGCGTCCCTTCACGCCGATCTGCTCGCGGAGGTTGCGGCCCTGGAGCACCGCCTGCTCCATGCGCGCGACGGCGCCTTCGAGCGCCGCGTCGCGCAGCGTCTCGTCGGCCGCGGGAAAGGCTTCGAGGTGAACGCTGGCCTTCGCCGTGGCGCTCCCGCGAGAGAGGTTCGCGTAGGTGACCTCGCTCATGAAGGGCGTGAACGGCGCCATCACCTTCGCGGTCGTGAGCAGCACCTCGTGGAGCGTCTCGAACGCGAGGCGCTTGTCCTCGGGCATCCCCTCGGCCCAGAAGTGCCTGCGGTTGAAGCGGATGTACGTGTTCGTCAGCCCCTCGATGAACGACAGGAGCGCGGGGACGACGTTGTAGAGGCGGTATCCCTCCATTTCGCGGTTGGTCGTGGCGATGAGGGTGTTGAGCCGCGAGAGCACCCAGCGGTCGAGCACGTTCTCGCTCTTGCGCGCGTCGCCCCGCGGCGTGAAGCCGTCGAGCGAGGCGTAGCTCACGAAGAACGAGTACGCGTTCCACCAGCGCAGGAGGATGCGGCGGACGATGTCGCGCACGCCCTTCTCGTTGAACTTGAGCTCCTGCGCGCGGACGACGGGCGAGTCGATGAGATAGAGCCGCAGCGCGTCGGCCCCGTGGCGCTCGAGCACCTCGTTGGGGTCGGGGTAGTTGCGCAGGCTCTTCGACATCTTCTGCCCGTCTTCGGCGAGCACCAGGCCGTTGACGATGACGTTCTTGAAGGGCGCCTTGTCGAAGAGTGCGGCTCCCAGAACCATCAGCGTGTAGAACCAGCCGCGCGTCTGATCGAGGCCCTCGGCGATGTACTCCGCGGGGAACGAGCGCTCGAAGACCTCGCGGTTCGTGAAGGGATAGCCCTGCTGCGCGTAGGGCATCGAGCCCGACTCGAACCAGCAGTCGAGCACCGGCTCGATGCGCTTGAGCGGAGACTTTCCGGTGGGCGACGGGATCGTGATCTTGTCGACGAAGTGCGTGTGGAGGTCGGTGACCTTCTGGCCCGAGAGCGTCTCGAGCTCCTCGATGGAGCCCACGCACACGGTCTCTCCCTCGACGTTGCGCCACACGGGGAGGGGCGTTCCCCAGAAGCGGTTTCGCGAGATGGCCCAGTCGCGCGCGCCTTCGAGCCAGTTGCCGAAGCGTCCGTCGCGGAGGTGCTCGGGCACCCAGCGCGTCGTCGCGTTGGCGGCGATCACGCGCTCGCGGATCTGCTCCACGCGGACGAACCAGCTCTTGACCGCGCGGTAGACGAGCGGCGTCCCAGAGCGGTAACAGAAGGGATAGCTGTGCGTGAGGGTGTCGTGGCGAAAGATCGACCCCTGCTGCTTGAGGCGCGTGACGACCGTCGCGTCAGCCTCTTTGGGGAGCATCCCCGCGAGGTCGGGCACCTCGGCGGTGAAGCGTCCGTCGTCGTCGATGGGGTTCACGAGGCCGAGGCCGTTGCGCTTGCCCGCGTGAAAGTCGTCTTCGCCGTAGGCGGGCGCGATGTGAACGACGCCCGTTCCCGCGTCGAGGGTGACGTGGTCCGAGTGGATGACCTTGAAGGCTCCCTCGTCGGCCTTGTGGGCGAAGTACGGGAAGAGGGGCTTGTAGCGCAGACCGAGGAGCGCTTCGCCCTTCACGGTCTCGAGCACGGTGGCGTCGTGCTTGGGCTTCGCGTGGTGAAAGAGCGCTTCCCACAGGGCCGCGGCGACGATGTAGCGGCGGTCGGTCGTGCGGTCGTAGAGCTTCACGTACTCGTGCTCGCGATGCACCGCGAGGCCGAGGTTCGACGGGAGCGTCCAGGGCGTGGTGGTCCACGCGAGGACGAAGGTGCCGGGCTCGTCGACGAGTTCGAACGCGATGGTGAGCGCGGGGTCTTGGACGTCGCGGTAGTCGAGGTTCGCTTCGAAGTTCGAGAGCGCCGTCGAGATGCCCACGGAGTACGGGACCACCTTGTGGTCTTCGTAGATGAGCCCCTTGTCCCAGAGCTGGCGGAAGACCCACCACACGCTCTGCATGAACGCGGGGTCCATGGTGTAGTAGGCGTTCTCCATGTCGACCCAGCGACCCATGCGTCGCACGGTGCGCTTCCACTCCGACGTGTAGCGCTTCACGATGCCGCGGCAGGCTTCGTTGTACGTGTCGACGCCGAGGGCGAGCACCTGCTTCCTGTCGCTGATCTTGAGCTGCTTGTTGATCTCCTGCTCGACGGGGAGGCCGTGGCAGTCCCAGCCGAAGCGTCGCTCGACGTGGTAGCCGCGCATGGTCCAGTAGCGGGGAACGATGTCCTTCAAGATCCCCGCGAGGAGGTGCCCGTAGTGGGGCAGTCCCGTGGCGAAGGGAGGGCCGTCGTAGAAGCTGTATCGCGGTGCGTTGCGCGTGGCCTCGAGGGTGGCTTCGAAGGTGCGCTCGGCGTCCCATCGATCGAGCGTGGCGCGCTCGAGGGCGGGGAGGTTCACGTCGGCCGCGACGGGCTCGAAAGGCGATGCTGCGGTGGTGGTCATGGGCGGGTGTTTCGCGGTGAAAAGCGGGAGGCGCGGAGGGTGCGACGCTGCCCCGCGACGGTCAAGGCGCGAGTGCGGGCTGCGCTCCCGCGGGCACGAGGGCCCTACCGCGGACCGCGGGCGCGCGCCGCGTTGAGCAGCGGGATGTCGGTCTTCATCGCCTCGATGAAGCGTTCGGCGACGAGGCGGTGAGGGCCTTCCCTGGCCATTTCAAGCACGCGCTCCTGATCACCTGCGAACCATGCGTTTCGCGCATCTCGGGCGACGTTCAGGCGGGTGCGAGGACGATCGGGCTTGTTCAGCCCGAGGATCTCGACCGTGAACCTGACGTACCGCGCGGAGACCGGATCAAGTTCGCCAGCGGGTCGTATCTCGCCGCTCTGGGGATCGACGTCGAACCACGCCTCGTCGATGTGCTCGGGGCGCAGCAGGAAGACGTCCCACTGGTCGCGCTTGTGGGTGCTGTTGCACCACATACACGCGGGGTAGAGGTTCTCCCACGAGAGGCCGAGGTCGGGCGCCTCACGCTCGGGGATGAAGTGATCGATGCTCTCTGGCGACGTGTCGTTGAGTCGGCCGTCGCAATAGGCGCAGTTCTTCGGTTGCCCGTCGACGCGCACGAGATCGTGAAACCAGCGGCCGATCGCGCGGCCCTCGTGCGTGCGTTGTTTGAACGCGTCCTTGCCCGTGGAGCGCGGATCGCTCGCCTTCCAGGTAGCTTCGCGGTCGCGCCAGAAGTCCGGGCACCCCGCGCGGACGAAGCGCTTCACTCCGCGGCCTCGTCGTGTGCGACAAGCCCCGCTGCGATCTGCTTGCGGGCGGGCACCTCGCGCATCGCGACGATCGTCGCGACCTCCTCGTTGAGACCGATGAGGAACGACCGCTTCGCGCGGAACACCTCCCAGTCGATCGACTCCCCTCGGCGGAGCTGATCGACCTGCTCGCGGTGGATGGCGAGTGCCTCGCGGGTCTCTGCATCGATGAAGTCCGACGGCGTCGCGAAGACCTCCTCGACGACGTACGCGAGCGATTGACCATGACGCAGCGGCTTCGGCGCGATCACCCCCGACACGCGCCGGGTCTTCGGATCGGGGCGGATCGGGAACACGACGCCCTCACCGATCGAGGCGACGACGAAGGGGGAGTGCGTCGTCGCGTAGATGCGCGCGCGCGGAAAGAGCTCCCGAAGCGCGGGGAACAGTCGCATCTGGAGCTGAGGGTGGAGGCCCTCGTCGATCTCGTCGAGGATGAGCCAGAAGTCCTGGTCGAGCGGAGAGCGGGAGGCGTCGTCCCACGGGATGCGCTCGAGGCGCACGAGCAGGTCGGTGAGCCACGAGACCGTGCTGCGCATCCCCTCGCCGAGCAGCTCGACGGGCACCTCGTCGCCGTCGAAGAGGATCTGCGGCGCGGTCTGGCGGAACGGAAATCGAATCGCGACGGAGCGATCGAGCACGCGTGAGAGCACCCGCTCGAGACGAACGATCGCTTCGCGCGCAGACGCGGCGGCGAGTGCGAACTCTTCGGAGGGCTGCTCGCGCGCGTAGGTCTCGGCGCGAACACGCTCGTACTCGAGGTTGGTGAGAAACTGACCGAAGTAGTCCGACGCGCGGCTCTCGCCGTCGAACGAGAGCGCGTCGCGGAGGGGGTCGACGTCGAGGGCCTTGGGGCCGACGACCTTCAGCGTGGGGGACGGGTGGTGAGAGCGATACGCGAAGGCCGCTTCGAGCTGCTTCGTCTGCGATGTGCCGAGGCGCGCCAGACGCCAGGGTTGCCCTTTGGAGACCGCGAGGAACGGGTTGACGCCCCGATGCAGGTGAGACTCGTAGCGCTCCGTGCCGTCCTCGAAAATGAGTCTGGCGAGGCAGTCCTTCGCGCGCGCACGCGACGCTGTTCGTCGAGCGACCTCCCCCCCGATCGTCGAGTCCGCGGCGATCACTTCATTCGTCGATTCGCGACGCGTAAAGGTGTTGCCGCGTTCCTCCCAGCAATGCTCTGGGAAG
>JBPOHC010000635.1:0-4453 GCA_052035985.1 Myxococcota bacterium
GCAGAAACGCTCTCCCCGCGCGGAAGCGCTCGGCCACCTGCGCGGTCATCCTCCACGAGCTCATCGAGGTGATCTCGATGGGCACGTCGCTGCGTCCGAGCGCCGACCTGATGCGCGCGGTGAGCACGTCGGCGGTGAAGTCTTCGGCGCGCTCCCACGACTCGACGGGCGTGTGAAAGACCCATCGCCGCTCGACGTGGTGCGCGATCAGCACGCTGCCGGGGCAGTGCGGCGAGAAGATGAAGTAGATCTTTCCGCGCGTGTTCACGACGCGGCTGAGGTCGGCCTGAAAGTATGCGTTGACGAAGTCGCGGATCTTCTCGGGGCCCACCATCGCGACGCCGAGCGCCGCGCGCGTGCGGCTCGTCGCGCCGTCGGCGCAGAGCACGTAACGGCTCGTGATCGTGATCGCGTTGCCGGCGGCGAGGTCGCTCACGCGGCTCGTCACGCCGCCATCGCGCTGTTCGAACGCCTCCCACTGGTGACGATAACGGAGGTCGACGTGCGGCGACGCGCGGAGCTTCGCCTGCATGATCTTCTCGAGCTCCACCTGCGAGAGGTTGAGGTAGGGCGCCGGGGAGGCGAGGTGCTCGCGGTACTTCTTCGCGCCGTCGCCCGCGTTGAGGTCGATGACGCCGAACTCCTCGCGCAGCGTGCCGCAGAAGAGAATGCGCCCCGCGTCGGACGCGGGCGACGCCTCGGCCATGAGCTCCTCGTACGTGAACCCGAGCCCGTGCAGGATCTCGATGGAGCGCGCGCTGAGCTCGTGCGCCTTGGGGTGCGTCTGAATTCCCTCGCGGCGCTCGATCACGACGCTTCGGATGCCGTACTGCGCGAGGCACAGCGCGGCGATCATGCCCGTGGGGCCCGCGCCGATCACGAGCACGTCGGTGGAGACTTCGGTCGGTTGCATGGCGTGTCGTCCTCTCAAGCGGCGGTGGTGTTGGCGGTGAGGGCGCCGCGGCGCGCGAGCGTGTAGCCCGCGGCGAGCAGCGCCGACGAGGTGGTGAAGTGCAACGCGGCGGGCGGAATGAACCCGAAGAGCACGCGTCCATCGGCGTCGAAGGCGGCGCCCGCGGCGTTCTTGAAGAGCGCGGCGGTGAAGAAGCCCGCGATGTGCAGCGCGCCGATGGTCGCCCCGAAGCGCGCGCGCTCGAAGGTGCGCGGCGTCGACGTGGCGAAGAGCCAGATGCCGAAGAGCGAGCTGTAGAGCCCCGCGCTGATGAGCCACATGAGGTGGAGCCGCGCGTGCGGCGGCCAGTCGGGGTTGCGGAGGTGGTGCGGGTCGAAGGTGTCGATGATCGCGGGCAGCACGCCGTAGGTGAGCGCCGCGAGGATCATCAGCGCGCGACCGAGCGACCACGCGGGGAGTGGGGTTTGTGCCTCCATGGGAGGGCGATTGGTGACCGGGGAGGCCCGTCGACACAATGGCCAAGGTCGGCCACCGGGTGCACTGCCGATGAGCACCCGCGCGCGGACGATTGACAGGCCCGTCGCCGCGACGCTATCGAGCGCGCCATGCCTGCACCCGTCGTCGACCTCGCGAGCTTTCCTCTCACGGCACGTCACGTCGCGCAGGACGACGAGGGGTCGCACACGACACGCGAGCGCGCGGTGTGTACCGCTGTCACCGCGTCGCTGGCGCTGCCGGGCCTCGCGGCCTCTGCGGAGCCCCTCGGCGCGACCCTCTCGTACTGCGCGCCCGGCGTGAGCATCGAGCCCACCGAGTACCGGATTCGAATCAACGGACTCAGCCCCGGCGCGCACGCGAAGAAGGACGTGGAGTTCCTCTCCGTGAGCCTCGTCGCGCTCGCGGGCGACGAGGTCGTCGGGTGGAGCGAGGACCTCGACACGCGGCGCGCCGTCGACGCGTCGCGTCTGGTGCTGGTCGACGCGCGAGGCACGCCGGTGTTCATCACCGGGGCGCTGCGCGAGACGCTCCTCACGCGCTTTCCTCCGTCGGGCAAGGCGAAGGCCGTGGTGTTCACCCGCGCGGCCTTCGAGAAGCTGTATCCGCCGAGCGCCGCGGGTCCCTTCGATCTGGCCGCGTTGACCGCGGCTGCGAATCGACCCGCAAAGCCCAACGCGTGGACGCGCAAGACGCGCAAGAACCTCCACGGCTTCGTCACGAAGAACGCGTTCGATCCGCCCGACGCGCGGAAGGTCCCCTCCGCGGCCGAGGCGTGGGAGGCGCTGCGCCAGCTCTCGACGCGTGCGATCACCATCGCGCACAGCGACTCCCTCGCGCCGACGGTGAGCCGCGTCGTGACGGAGTTCACCGCGACGACGCCGCCCGCGGTCGATGTCTCCGTCGAGCACGTCCGCGCGGCGCTGGTGCTCGGGCACCGCACCGATCGCGACATGACCGAGTGGGACGACTGGGCTCCCGAGCGCGCCGTGGTGAACTTCTGGGCCGTCGTCGGCGGCGTCGAGAAGACCCTCGCGGTGCTCCTCGCGCGCGGCCCCTTCTGGCTCGAAGAGACGGGGACCTCGACCTACCAGGGCGGCGTCATGACGAGCACGTCGACGCTGAACTTCCTCGACGCGCCGGGATCGTTCTCGGCCAATCATCCCTTCGACTTCCGCGCGAGCGGCGGCTTTCGACACGAGCCCGTCTGGTCGGCCCTGCGCTGCCACCTCGACGCGCTCGACGACGCCGCCTTCGCGGAGGCCACGCGCGTCGCCCACGAGGTCCGCGCGCGCATCCCCGCGGGTGACGTGAGCGAGCGCGCCGCGGTGGCCTTCGCGTTCCGTCGCGACCCGACGCACGCGCTCGACGAGGTCGGTCGCTTCGACCCCAAGGGCAAGAACGTGTGGGGCGCCGCGAGGATGCTCCTGCTCGCGTCGCCCACGGTCGCCGCGGCGGGGCCGGTGCTCGAGACCTGCGTGGGCTCGTTCACGAACCTCCACGACCTCGCGTTCGATCTGGTCGAGTCCTTCGGGCACGGCGCAGCCCCGCTCATCGAGCGCTCCGTTCACCTGTCGGAGGACAACCGCGAGGCGGCACGCCAGAGAAAGTCTCTCCTGGCCGCGCTCAAGCTGCTCGCGCCGTAGCCGACCCGGCAGCGCCCTGTCGACTCGCGCGCGGCACCCGCGCGTTGCTGCGGGCGTCCTCGACGTCTCACCCCGCGACGTTCTATCAGGGACGCCTGTGATGAGAACCGCGAGCCTCCCCGTGCTGCTCCTTCTGGCCTCGTGTGCGAGCGCTCCTCCGCGCGCCGCGACGGCTCCTGTCACCGCGCCGATGGCGACGGTGGCGCCGCCGAGCGCCGAGCTGCGCGCCGCGATCGAAGCGCCCGATCGAAGCGCCGACGACCGCGCCCTCGACGCGCAGCGCCACCCCGCGGAGATGCTGTCGTTCTTCGGCGTCCACCGCGGACAGCGCGTGGCCGATCTCTTCGCGGGCGGCGGCTACACCACCGAGCTCCTGGCGCGCGCCGTGGGTGCGGAGGGGAGGGTCTTCGGCGAGAACAACCGCTTCATCCTCGAGCGCTTCGCCGAGGGTCCGTGGTCTGCGCGTCTCGCGAAGCCCGAGCTCCGCAACGTGGTGCGCGTCGACCGCGAGCTCGATGATCCGTTGCCGCCCGAGGCGACCGACCTCGACGCGGTGATCTTCGTGCTCGCCTATCACGACTCCGTGTGGCTCAACACCGACCGCGCCGCGATGAACCGCGCGGTGTTTCGCGCGCTCAAGCCGGGTGGTGTGTACGGCATCGTCGACCACGCTGCGGCGGCGGGGCACGGCGTCGCCGACGCGCAGACGCTCCATCGCATCGAGGCGCGCGTGGTGATCGAGGAGGTTCAGGCCGCGGGCTTTCGGCTCGACGGCGAGGCGGGCTTTCTCCGCAACGCCGCCGACACGCACGACTGGAACGACAGCCCGCGCGCCGCGGGAGAGCGTCGCGGGACGAGCGACCGCTTCGTGCTCCGCTTCGTGCGTCCGTAGGGCAGAGGTGCGTTACGCGACGCGGCGCTTCGCGGCGTCGGCGTCGTTGGCCGCGGGCGTGTTCGGCTGCACCGCGGGCTGCGCGGGCTTCTGCGCGTCGGGCGTGACGGGCTCGTCGATGGGGTCTTCTTCTTCGGCGCCGTCGTCGCGCGACGACTTCGCCTTCGCGCGGTACTTCACCAGCGGTTCGAGCGCGTGGACGACCTCGGCCACGGCGGCCGCGTCTTCGTCGTCGATCGCGGTGATGAGGTGCGCGTAGCGGGCCATCGAGCCGGTGACCTCTTCGAGGAGCGCGCGGCGATCGGGGACCGCCGCGTCAGCGTCGGCGGACGGACGGACGGAGCCCACGAGTCCGGTGGCGACGCCGAGCTTGTGGTGGGCGGCGCGCACGGCGCGGAGCACGAAGTCGCCGACGAGGTGTTCGAGGGCCTCGGTGTGGCCTCCCTCGGTGATGGCGTCGAGCGTGTGCTGACCGCGTAGCCAGAGGGTCTCGTAGTCGCTGCGGAG
>JBPOHC010000412.1:0-1871 GCA_052035985.1 Myxococcota bacterium
CCACCGCGATGTCGGCGTAGCCGTCGCCGTTGTAGTCGCCCGCGCTGACCGAGAAGCCGAAGAGGAGGTCCCACGCAGCGTACGTCGTCCCTCCGATCTGCGGGAAGAGGGTCCTCCACGGTGTCACTGTCGCGCCGCCGCGATAGAGCGAGACGACGCCCGACTCCTCGTTGGTGCCGTAGCGCTCGTGGGGCGCGCCGACGAGGAGGTCATCGCTGCCGTCGTTGTCGATGTCGCCGAGGGCCAGCGAGGCGCCGAAATTGTCGCCCGCTTCGAGGTCTGCGCCGATCTGCGTGATGACGCTCAGCTCGTGAGCCACGAGGCGCTCCCGCGGTACAGCGCGACCGAGCCCGAGGCGGGTGCGTTGAGGGTTCCGTCGCCCGGCGCGCCCACGGCGAGCTCGTCGTCGCCGTCGTTGTCGATGTCGCCCGAGGCGACGCTGAAGCCGAAGCGATCAGCCGCGGTGGCGGCGCCCGCCGTTGTCGTCGAGATCGAGGCTTGAAACACGAGCGGCGTGACGTTGTTGCGCTGGCCGCGGTAGATCATCACGCGACCGGCGCGCGCGTCCTCGCCGGGCACACCGACGGCGAGGTCCTTGAGGCCGTCGCCGTTGAAGTCTCCCGCGGCGACGCTGTACCCGTAGCGGTCTTCGGACTCGCCGCCGGTGGTCTGGTAGAGCTCGATGGAGCGCGTCAGGCCCGCGGCGCCGCCGAGGAAGATCCGCACGCGACCGTCGCGGATGTCGCCCCTCCGCGGCGCGCCGACGGCCGCGTCGATGTACCCGTCGCCGTTGAAATCGCCGCTGGTGACCGCGTGTCCGAAGCCCTCCGAGGTCATCTCGGCGACGCCCTGCCGGTCGATGAAGCTCAGGCCCTCGCGCTGATACGTGACGGCGTCTTCGGTGCTCGGCGCGCTCGACCGGCGCCAGAGCGTGTAGCCGTTCACGCTGTCGCAGAGGACGGTGGGCGTCGAGTCCGCGAAGGCCGACGAGCCGTAGTGCATCACCGACGAGAAGTCATAGAGACCGTACTCTCCACCCGGCGACTGGAGCGCGAAGTTCGCCGTGGGGGGCCCTTCGAGGAGGTCTTCGAGGGTCGCGCCCGGCTCGGGCACGACGCCCGTCACGCAGCCCTCGTCGTAGATGACGTGCGCGTCGCGGTCGCTGCGCGTGTGCTCGTGCCAGAAGCCCACCGTGTGCCCGATCTCGTGAATGAGGTTGCCCTCGGTGCACCAGTCGGTGACGTTGATCTCCTGGCGCCCTCCGAGGTGCCCCACGTTCGAGTTGCATCCGTCGTCGGAGGGCTGGATGTACACGTGCGAGAACGAGAGCGGCGTCAGGTACGACACCTCGACGAAGCGCATCTGCGTCGCGGCCGACCAGTGCGCCATGGCCGCGAGGACGCGCGTGCGACGCGGGCTCTGCAGGGCCGGGTCGAACGCATAGAACACCGTGTTGTCAGGCCAGAGGTAGCTCGACGCGGTGCGCCCGACGCTGAGCGTGCTCGGGTCGACGCCCGCGCGCTCCTCCTCCGATGCGGGCAGGAGGATGTCACCGTCGTACACGCGTTGACCGTTGAGGGTCTCGTAGCGCAGCCGCGTGCGCGCACCCCCGATGTCGAAGGTCCCGACGGCGCTCGCGCCTCGCGTCCCCGACGACTCGTCTCTCCGACTCCCGGCGGCGGTGACGTCGGAGACGGACTCTCCTCCGCACGCGCCCGACACACAGATCACCCCGGCCAGCGCAGCGATGCGCCGCGCACGATCATGGATCACGCTCATGGTCTTCTCCCCGCGGCGCATCACGCGCCGACAGCAGGGATGGAGCAACGCGGATGCCGAGCGTGTTTCGAGGGCTTTTTGTGGTCCTGTGA
>JBPOHC010000496.1:0-11889 GCA_052035985.1 Myxococcota bacterium
TCGCGCCACGACCACGACGTTGCCTTCGGGGTCTTCGAAGTACGCGGCGGTGTCTCCCCACGGGCGATCGGCGACGGGTGAGAGGCACCGCGCGCCCATCGCGGAGAGGCGCGCGACGGAGGCGTCGAGGTCGTCGACGTAGAGGTAGAGCTCCGTCGAGGTCGAGTGTCCGACGGCGCGAGGGCTCACGGGGAGCGCGGTGTTCTTCACGAACGCGTCGCGGAGGTAGAGCCCGAGGCGCATCCCGTCGGGGAGCGAGAACTCGCGATAGACCGGGACGTCGACCGCGACGGGCCACGCGAAGGCACCTTCGTAGAAGCGCGCCGCGCGTGAGACGTCGTGGACGGCGAGGATGACCAGCGAGAGGCGGGCGGGCGACGTCATCGGCGCGCGACGCTATCACACGCCCCGAGCGCGCCGCTCCGAGGGGGCCGACCCGTCGGTTGTCCTTGCGACGCGCTCGGCTCTTGCCAGATCGTCTGCGCGACCCGATCGTCCGCCGCCGAAGGAGACCGTATCCCATGTCCGACGCAGTGACCGTGCGCGCGCTCGCTCCCACAGACCTCGACGCCGTGGTCGCCATCGACGCCGCGATCGTCGGTCGATCGCGCCGTGACTACTTCGAGCGCCGACTCCGCGCCGCCATCGCGGACCCGAAGCTCCACGTTCAGTTCGCCGCGGACATCGACGGCGCCCTCGGCGGCTACGTGCTCGCGCGGCGCCTCGTCGGAGAGTTCGGCCGCACCGAGCCCTCGCTCCGCCTCGAGGTGATCGGCGCGCGGCGTGACGTCCGTGGCCGCGGCGTCGGTCGCGCGCTCATGGCCGCGCTGCGTGCATGGGCGAAGGCCCACGGCGTCGCGCTCGTGCGCACGCAGTCGTCGTGGCGGGCCCACGAGCTGCTGCGCTTCTTCGCGGCGGAGGGCTTCGAACTCGCGCGCCATCAGGTGATCGACTGCGACGTGTCGTCCGCCGCGCGGAGCTTCGAACACGACCAGGACGGCGACTCGCTCGCGCGCGACCGCATCGAGGTGCAGCTCCTCACGACCGCCGACGAGTCGGCCGTTGCGCGCATCGACCGGCACCTCACGGGCTACGACCGCACGGAGTACCTCGACACGGCGCTGCGCGAGGCCCTCGAAGCGTCGGCGGTGCGCGTCTCGCTCTCGGCGCGCGTCGAGGGCGTGATCGCGGGCTACGCCATGGCCCGCACCGACCTCGGCGACTACGGCCGCACGGAGCCCGTCGCGGTGCTCGACACGATCGGCGTCGACCCCGCGTTCGCGCGTCGGGGCGTCGGCGCGGCGCTCCTCTCGCAGCTCCTCGTGAACCTCTCGGCGCTGCGCGTCGAGCGCGTCGAGACGGTCGTCGCGCGAGAGAACTTCGACCTCCTGTCGTTCCTCTACCGCGCGGGCTTCGGGCCGTCGCAGCGGCTCGCGTTCGAACGCCCCGCCTGAGCGCACGACACCCCCCGCGCGATCGACGGCCCTCCGAAAGCGCCGCTACCGGGGGCCCTTCGTCTTGGGTGTGATCTCTCGGACGTAGCCGATCTTGCCGGGGTCATCGAGCGTCACGCGGAGCTCCTCCGCGGTGGAGTCGAGGTAGCGCTTCACCTCGTCGCCGGGCGACGGTCGCGGCGGTCGCGACGACGCGCGCGACGGCATCGACGGCGGGGGGACGCTGTCGCCAGGTCGCCGCGACGGGCCGGTGCCGAGCACGTCCGAGAGCCGCGCGACGGTGCGTCGGAGCTGTCGGATGCACGACACCGCGATCTGCTGTTGAAAGCGCAGCGCGACGGGGCTGCACGCGTCGAGGAGGCGCTCGTAGGTGGCCCGCTCGATCACCAGCACGGTCACGGGCTCCGTCGCGCGCAGCGTGGCGGTGCGGCGCCCGCGGCCTGCGAGCGCGAGCTGACCGACGATCGCGCCCGCGGTGACCGTCGCGATGCAGCGCTCGCCCGACGCGGTCGACTTGATGACCTCGATCACGCCGTCGAGCACGATGAAGCACTCGGAGCCCACGGCGCCCTGCACGCAGAGGTCGTGACCGGGCGCGTACGTCCGCGCCGTGCCCGCCATGAGGAGCAGGTCGAGCTCCGGCTCGCGGTAGTCGTCGAAGCCGCCGATGGCCCTGAGTTTTTCGCGGGTGATCATTCGGCCCCCTGCACGCGGTTGAGGAGCGTCTGCCACCACGAGAGGCGCGGCGCAGCGGCGTTCGTCATCGCAGCCGGCTCGTCGCGCGCAGGGGGTTCTGGCGGAGGCTCCGCGGTCGGGACGCCGATCAGCTCGTCGAGCTGCTGATCGATCTCGAAGAGCCGCGCGTTCACGCGGTCGATGATGACGTTCGTGATCCGCGACGCCACGCGCGGCATGTGCTCGATCATCACGAGAAAGGCCGTTCGATCGAGCGTGACGAGCTGCGCGTGCGTGAGCGCGACCACCGTGGCCGAGCGCGGCCCCGGGTCGATGCAGGCCATCTCGCCGATGAGCTCCCCGGACGCGAGCCGCATGATCTCGCGATCGCTCCCGCCGGTGTGAACGCGCACCGAGAACTCGCCGACGACGACGAGCGCGAGGCTGTCTCCCGGCGCCCCCTGCGCGAAGAGCACCTCGTCGGGCGCCAGCGTGCGCCACTTCGCGAAGAGCAGAACGTTGTCCCACTCCTGCCGCGTGAGCCCGATGCCCGCGCCGCTCCGTTCGAGCGCCGCGCGCGCGACGGATGAATTCGTGTCCCCCATAGCAAGTCACCCCCGTGACATAGGTTGTCCAAGCCAGAATGTCTGTCTGCCCCCGAGACCCTTGATCTGAACCTCTCCGCGGGCTTCGAGCGCGAAGCGCCCCTGGAGCCGTCGCGCGGTCTCTTCGCTCACCTGCACGCGCCCCGCTTCGCCGTGCGATTCCATGCGTGCCGCCATGCTCACCGACGGCCCCCAGACGTCGTAGTGGAGGTCTTCGTCGCCGAGCACCCCGGCGATGACGGGGCCGCTGTGCACGCCCACCCTCGCCGTGAGCGGTCGCCCGTCGGGGGCGCGCATCTCGCCGACGATCTCGACGACATCGAGCGCGTGGAGCGCGACCCTGCCCGCGTGGTCGGGATCATCATCGGCCGCGCCCGCTGCGGCCATGTACCCGTCGCCCACCACGCGGATGCGCGCGACGCCCCGGCGCACCGCGCTGTTGTGAACGCGCGCGAAGAGCGACCGGAGGCAGCGGAGGAGCTCGATGGGGCTCAGCCGCGAAGACCACTCGGTGAACGCGACGAGGTCGGCGAAGAGCACGGTCGCGTCGCGGGCGTCTGCGAGGTCGACCTCGCCGGCCTGGAGCCGCGCCGCGATGGAGCGCGGCATGAGGAGGTGGAGCAGCTCCTCGGCGCGCGCGCGGGCGATGGCGAGCTGCTCGTAGAGCGCGGCCTTCTCGATGGCCGCGGAGAGGGGCGCGGTGAGCCGCCGAAGGCGCGCGACGTGGGTGTTGTCGTACGCGTCCTTCGCGCCGCTGGCGAAGAAGAGGAAGCCCAGGGGCGACTCTCGCGTGCCGAGAAAGAAGGTCAAACTCGAGCGGTGCCCCTCCTCGAGGATGAGCCGCGTCGAGTTCGAGTAGGGGTGGCGCGCGGCGTAGCCTTCGAGGTCGTTGAGGATGCGCGGCGTGCCCGCGTCGATGAGGCCGTGGAGCGAGGTGGCCGCGAGGCGCTGCGAGTAGCCCCGCGGGAGGTGCGAGAGGAAGCGGCTCCGGGCCCAGCGCGCGACGACGCGGTCGCCCTCGATCGACGCGTACCCGATGCGGTCGTAGGGGAGCAGCGGGCGAAAATGCTCATAGACGCGGTCGAGCACGTCGTCGACCACCACGCCCTCGCGCACCCGTTCGAGCACGCGCGCGAGGAGCACCTCCTCCTCGCTTGCGGCCCTCGCCTCGCGGCCGATGGCGGCGAAGGATCGGGTGAGGGCGTCGAGCGAGAGGGCGTCGTCGAGGCCCGCGCAAGACGCGATGACGTGCGCGACGATGGGCGCGATGCGCTGCGCGACCTCCTCGTGGTCGGGGCGATACACGTCGGCGCTGCGCGCGTTGAAGAACAGAAAGCCCACGGCCTCGCCGTCGTGTTCGAGGGGGCACGTGAGGCTCGCGAGGTAGCCCTCTCGGAGGAGCAGGTGCGTCGGCGACGCGCTGTCAGAGAGGCGCGCGTAGGCCGCGAGGTCGTTGAGCGTGCGCGCACGACCGCTCGCGAGCACCGAGGCC
This sequence comes from Myxococcota bacterium, assembly GCA_052035985.1. Taxonomy (GTDB): domain Bacteria; phylum Myxococcota_A; class Polyangia; order Polyangiales; genus CAISKJ01. Next base: position 4,227 of record JBPOHC010000496.1, read on the forward strand.
AGCGTGCCCCGATCGAGCGAGCCCTGGTACCCGACGGGGATCAACAGGTCGGGCTCTTGCGCCCGCACCGCGCGCTGAACGAGGCGGCGGTCGCCATCGAGCGCGGCGATCGCCACGCGTTCGAAAGGCAGCACCCCCTGGAGCGACTCGAACAGAAAATCGCAGAGCTGACGCCCGACGCCGCAGCATTCGGAAGGAGCCGACGGTTGTGGCTGCTTCGAGTCCATTCCCTACGAATTGCGCGCGTAGCGCGACGCCGTGTTGATTCCCCGACCCACCATGCGGCGGATCATCGGCGCGTCCGCGCGGCCTTGGGAAGCGAATTCCGCGCGGATGCAGATCATGCGGCGACGAGGCACCACGTGCTGCCTGCGCCCCGCGAACGTCGGTCTTTACGCCGCGATCGCGCGCTTCTTTTCGCGGTGTAGGCGGCGCATATTCCGGGTCTGCGCAGACAGCGCTTGAACGATGTTTCGTCGATCGGAGAGGTCGTGAGCACACACTCCGAGCCCGAGGCCGCGCGACGCGTGTCGATGCTCGCCGCGCTGGTGATCGCAGGATGCGTCCGCGGTTCTCCGATGCCCGTCGGACAGCCCGACGAGGTGCGGCTCGCGACCGTCGCGGTGCGGCCCGCCGACTACGAAGACCGCTACGTGAGCTTCGTCGGAGCGCTCACGGGAGAGACCTCGACGGGCTGCGAGTACGCGACCGCGGGCGTCGTGCTCGCGACGCCCGAGCCGAGCATCGTGTACCTCGTGTTGTGCCTCGCGCCCGCCGCCGCGCAGCAGGTCTCGCAGATGCCTCAGGGGACGCGCCTCCACGTCGCGGGCACTTCGCGCGAGGTGGCCACGCGCTACGGCGCGCGCGCCTTCGTGTACGTGACCCGCGTCGATCCCGCGGGGCAGTGAGCGACGTCAGCGCCTCGCGCCTTGGAGCGCTTCGAATGGGTCCGCGCCCGGCGCGAGCTCCGAGAGCGTCGTGGCGCCCGCGACGTCTCGCAGCCGGAGCGTGAGCACCGCGAGCTTGTGCTCGGTCGACACCCACGCACCCGTCGCGAGCCGCTGCCATCCTCCCCACGACGCCTCGAGGCCCGGCACCGGGAGCACGCTCACCCACATCCTCCACGCGCGCGGACGACCGCTCGCGTCGAGGAGCCAGAGGTAGCGATCGCCCGGCGTCACGCCGCCCGAGCGGTAGCTGAGCAGGAGCGCGTCGCCGCCCGCGTCGCTCACCGCGACAGCGCGTGTGACGCCATCATCGAAGGCTTTGGGCACGGGGTTGAGCCAGAACGAGTCGTTGCACCAGCGGGCCCACGCCGACGAGAGCGCGCGGTCGAGCGCCTCGCCCGAGAGCGTCACGCCGCCGCTTCGCGCGACGCCGCGCCGGGTCGAGAGGTCGATCCACGTGACGGTGTCGCCGTGTTCGAAACGCTCGAGGTTGCGCGTGCGATCCCACAGGTGGCGATCGCCGTTGAAGAAGGTCCAGCGGACGGCGCCCGTGCGAGCCCACGCGTCGGCGTCGACCGCGGCGAGCATGCGCCGCGCGAGGGCGTCGGCGTCACCGCGCCGCGTCGCGGGCAGCGGGTGTCGATACGCGACGAGCGCCACCACGACGAGCAGCACGAGGGTCGTCAGGATCGCGGCGATCACGCGGAGGGCCCTTCTTCGCATCGCGCGAAGCTATCACGGAGGCCCCGCGGCTCCCCGCCTCGATGGCGCCGTCGAACCCGAGGGCAATCTCCCAGCCCGACGCGATAGGATCGCGGCCGCGCCCCCCGTAGCGGAAGGTGACCTGAGCCCATGCGTGCCGCGTCGACGCCTCTCCTCGCCCTCGTTTTCATCGCGGCCTGCACCGGATCTCCGGTCGTGGGCGGCTACACGTCGTCACCCGACGCGGCGACCGACATGCCCGCGGTCGACCACACCATCGCGCCCGACGCGCCCCCCGACGTCGCCCCCGACGTCGCCCCCGACGTCACGGCCGACACCTTCGATGCGACGCCCGATGTGTTCGACGCGAGCGAGACCGAGGTGGGGTGCTCCTCCGACGCGATGTGCGTCGGCAACGCGAGCGGCGCGATCTGCGACGTCGCCACGGGGCGCTGCGTCGAGTGCCTCGCGTCGCGCGACACATGCCCGGCCGATCGTCACTGCGATGCCAGTTCGAACCGCTGCCTCGCGGGATGTCGCAGCGACGAGGGCTGCGCCGCGGCCTCCACCGACGGAGGCGCGGGCGCGAGCCTCCGCTGCGACACGACCACGCGCGCCTGCGTCGAGTGCCTCACCGACGAGCACTGCCCCCCGGGCAACCTCTGCGTCGGACAGCGCTGCGTGATGGGCTGCACGGCCGCGCGCGCGTGCCCCGCGGGAGGGTCTTGCTGCGGCGGCGCGTGCGTCGACGCGATGACCAACATCGCCCACTGCGGCGCGTGCGACCGGGGATGCTCCGTCGCCCACGCCGCCCCCGCGTGCAGCGCCGGCGCGTGCGTCGTCGGCTCGTGCACCGCGCCCTTCGCCGACTGCAACGCCACATCATCCGATGGCTGCGAGACCGACACGCAATCGACCGTCGCGCACTGCGGCGCCTGTATGCGCGCGTGCCCCGCGCCCGCGCACGCCGTCGCCACATGCGCCGCGGGAACGTGCGGATTCCGCTGCGACGCGGGCTTCGCCGACTGCGACGGAAGCGCGGCCAACGGCTGCGAGGTGACGCTCGCCACCGACGCCTCGAACTGCGGAGCCTGCGCGACCCGATGCGCGCTCGCCAACGCGACGGCCGCCTGCGTCGCGGGGCGCTGCGCCGTCGCGGCCTGCGTGGGCGCGGCGCTCGACTGCGACGGCGACCCCACCGACGGCTGCGAGGTCGACGGGAGCTCCGCGCTCACCCACTGCGGACGCTGTGACGTATCCTGTCCGACGCCTGCGGGCGCAACGCCCACCTGCGTCGCGGGGGTCTGCGGCGCGCGCTGCGTGGCGGGCTTCGCCGACTGCGACGGCGTCACCACCAACGGCTGCGAGGTCGACACGCGCACCGCGGCTTCGAACTGCGGCGCGTGCGGACGCGCGTGCATGACGACGGGCGCCTCGGCGACGCGCTGCGAGGCGGGCGCCTGCGTGGTCACCTGCGCGATGGGACGCGCGGACTGCGACGGCAACACCGCCAACGGCTGCGAGGTGACGACCACGACCGACGTCGCGAACTGCGGCGCGTGCGGACGCGCGTGCGCGGCGACCTTCCGCTGCGTCGACGGCGCGTGCCTGCCGCCGCTGCCGGTGTCGTGCGCGGCCCTGCTGCGACGAGACCCCACGACGGTCGACGGGAGCTACACGATCGCCCCCGTGGGCGGCGCTCCGATGACCGCGTACTGCGACGTGTCGACGGGGCGCGGGTACACCTTCGTCACCGGGCGCAGCGCGACCAACGCCGTGTCTGACATCCTCGCCGCGTGCCCCGCGGGGACGACCGCGTTCGAAGTGCGCTCCGAGGCCCACGCCGACGCGCTCCGACGGCAGGTGCGGCGGCTCTCGTCGACGGGCGCGTGGTACTGGGCCAACCACTTCACCGGCCCCACCTCGACGTGCCCCGCGCTCGCGGCGCGCACGGGATGGCTCCGCAGCGCGACGGACTGGGTCGACGCGTCGATCCGCCCGGCCTTCCTCGCGCCCCTCGACATCCACGAGAACTGCAACCTCGACGGCGTGTACGACCCGGTGCCCATCAGCGACCGCGACGGCTACGCCAACCGCGACTGCGCGCCGTGCACGGTGCTCTACAACGCCCGCGAGCGAAGCGTCACGGCCACCGTCGTGTGCTCGGTGAACGACGTCGCCGCGTGCCCCGCGGGCTACGACGACTGCAACGGCGTCGCGGCCGACGGATGCGAGACGCGCACCGCCGTCGACGTCGCGAACTGCGGACGCTGCGGACGCGCCTGCGCGGCCGGGCTCTCGTGCGGCGCGGGGACCTGCGTCTCCACCATCGTCGGGGCGGTCTACACGCCGCCCGCGCCGCCCATTCCGACGGGCGCTCCGGCGGTGATGGCGACGGGCATCCGAGGGCCGCAGGGCCTCGCCGTCGCGCCCGACGGCGCAGTCTTCGTGAGCGCGCTCGTCGCGGGGACCATCGTGCGCATCGACCCCGCGGTCACGCCGGGCATCGTGACGACGTGGGCGACGGGCTTCTCCGAGCCCGCGCAGATCACCTTCGACGCCGCGGGCAACCTCCTCGTCGCCGAGCGCGCGGGCAACCGCCTCACGCGCGTGACCGTGAACCCCGACGGGAGCGCGGGCGCGCGCAGCACCGTGGCCTCGGGCTTCTCGGGCCCCTGGGGCGTGACCGTCGACACCAGCGGCAACTACCTCGTCTCGAACGAGTTCGGCAGCACCGTCGACCGCGTGGCGTCGACGACGGGCGCGGTCACACGCGGCGTCATCACGGGCTACAACTCCCCGCTCGACATGCGCTTCGACCTCACGGGGAGGCTCATCGTGGGGCAGTACTTCGGCACCGCGCTCAACGACGGCGCGCTCGTGCACCGCTACGATTCGAGCCTGCGCCTCTTGCGATCGAGCACGGGCTTCTCGGGCCCCATCGGCATCGCGATCGACGCGTCGGGCAACGCCTACGTCGCCAACTGGGACGGCGGAACGAGCGGCGCGGGGCGCATCCTCCGCCTCGCCGACGACGGGACGTTGACCCTCTTCTACCGCGGCCTCAACGGCCCCCACGGCATCGCCTTCGACGCCCGCGGCGGCCTCTGGATCGCGGACTATGTCACCGACCGCGTGCTGCGCCTCGGCGGCTCGTAGCCCCGCGCGCTGGCACAACGCGACTCACTCAACAGGCTTGTTTCACCGAGCAATCAACACGGCACCGCCCTTGCGAAAAGGCCAGACATGAACGACCGCGCGACCGCATTCCGCTCCCTCTTTCAACGACTGGTGCTCGCGAGCGCCATGCCCATCGCGGGCTGTGGAACCACCATCATCCACGTCGGCAGCGACGCCGCGCCGACGGATTCGCCCGACGCGACACCTCCGCAAGACGCTCCCCCCACGGACCGCACGGAGCCCACCGATCGCGGCAACTGCGCGCGACAGCCGGGGCCCACCGTGACCTGCTCGCAGGACTTCACCTACCCCTGCAACGACCCGCCGCGCCTCGCGACCGGCGAGCTCGATTGCAACACCATCTGCGCGGGCAATCCGATGGGAGGCTCCTTCGCGAGCTGCTACCCCTCGGCGGTCGACGCCAGCGCCACGGTCATCCAGTGTACCTACTGCGCCGTGGGGCGACGCGTCGACGACTTCGCGCCCGCGCCCTGCACCGGCGACGACGCCGTGGGCCTCTACTTCGCCGCCGTGGCGCAGCTCGAGGCCGCGTCGGTGGTCGCCTTCGAACGCCTCGCGCGCGAGCTCTCCGCGTACGGCGCGCCGACGGAGCTCATCGCCGACGCCCGCGTCGCAGCCGACGACGAGCGACGCCACGCGAGAGACACGCGCGCCCTCGCGCAGCAGCGCGGCGCCGCGGTTCCGAGGCTCCCGAAGCTGTCGAGCGAGGTGAGGTCACTCCGTGAGATGGCCGTCGACAACGCCACCGAGGGCTGCGTGCGAGAGACCTTCGGCGCGCTCGTCGCGACCTGGCAGGCCGCCAACGCGCGCGACGCCAACATCGCCCGCGCGATGGACGTGATCGCGCAAGACGAGACCCGCCACGGCGCGCTCTCGTGGTCCGTGGCCGCGTGGCTCGATGGGGTGCTCACGGCCGAAGACCGCGCCGCGGTCGAACACGCGCGCACCGCAGCGACCGAGGGGCTCCTCGCCGAGCTCGCGGCGCCCATCGACGCGGCGCTCATCCGCGACGCGGGGATGCCCGATCCGGCCACCGCGCTCTCCCTCGCCCGCGCGATGCTCACGGAGCTTCCTCGGGTCTGAGCGAACCGCGCTCACAACGGGCGCTCTCGTTGGCGCCCGTCGCCGGTGTAGAACGTCGCGCAGATCGCCCATGCACCTCCGCCCGCTCTGCATCGCGCTCGTCGCGCTCTCGTGCCGCAAGGCTCCTCCCTCCGCCCACGACGCGATGCCCCCGCGTGCGACACAGCCCGACGCGCACGCCGACGTCGCGCAGTTGATCGCAGACGCGGCGCCGATCGAAGCGCCGCACGTCCTCCCGCGATGGACCCCTCCCCCCGGACCGCCGCCTCGACCCGACGCAGGCGTCGCGCGACACACTACGACGGCGCGCGTCTCGCCCGTGAACACAGACGATCCGTGGGCGCTCGCGGCGGCGCCCGATGGGGCGTTTTGGGTGCGCGCGGTCAACCATCCCGGTCAGCGCACGAGCGAGATCGTCGCGACGGTGATGGGCCATGACGGCGTTGCGGTGGGACCGCCGAAGCTCGTTCGACGAACGACGGGACCCGTGCGCGCGGTGTCCGTCGACGCCGCCAACGGCCAGGTCTGGATCGCGTGGCACACGGTCCGCCCCGCGGAGACCTCGATGCGCGAGGAGCACATCGTGGCGGCGCTCCACGGCGACGCGACGCTCACCGAGGTGGGCGCGCCCGTGACGTTGACGAACTTCTCGTACATGGCGGATTCGGAGCTGCCGTACGTGTGGTCCGAGCCGATCGCGCGGGTGTTCGTGCGCGACGACGGCGGCGCGCTCGTGGTGTCGACGGGCGCGCGTTCGGTCTGCGTTCACGGCGAGAGCGAGGAGCACACCGAGCGCGTCCCCTGCGAGGGGTGGAACGTCTCTCGCGTCGAGCTCACGGGCGAGAAGCGCGTCTCGTCCGAGTCGCTGCTGTGCCCCGTCGGGGTTCCGCAGGGCTTCGCGCGCGTGCCCGGAGGCGTCGCCTACGCCGTGCGCGAGGATCACATCGGGACGAAGATCCTGACCTTCACCGCGGCGATCGGCGCGACGGCGCCTGCGGCGCTCCCGATCGAGAGCGAGCTGTGGCACTACAGCGACCCGGTGATCGCGTGGGGCGACGGCGTGTTCGCGATGCGCGCCACCTACATCGACGACGCACAGGGCCTCCCCACGCGCGCCGACGGCGTGTACGTCCGCGGTCCGACCCCCTCGACGCACACCCCCACGCTGCACGACAGCTACGGCGGCGAGCTCATCCCCGGCGTCACGCTCTCGCCGCTCCGCTGCGTCGACGGTCACCCCGTCGCGCGCGTTCGATGGGACCGCGGCCCCGCTGCGGGCGTCGTCTTCGACCCCACGCACGCGGGCACCTCGGTCGACCTCGCGCGATGGTCTGACACACGCCGCCTCGCGCTCCCCGCGAACGTCGAAGACCCGCCCGAAGCGCTGGTCTGGGCGGGCTCGGCGCTCGTGGGCGTCTCGGGCGCCACGCTGCTCCGATGGACCTGCGCGGCCGACGGATCGCTCCACCTCGCGGGGCGTTGACGCGGCGGGCCTCTCGCTCCGAGCGACGCGCGCGGGTCCGACGAGGAGCGCGCACACGCTGGAGTGAATCCCCGCGTGCTGCGATGATCGCGACAGGAGTCACCCGATGAGCAGCGCAGCACCGAAGCCGTGGATCGACTACGCGACGTACCTCACGCTCGAACGCGACGCGGATCAGAAGCACGAGTGGTTCGACGGCGAGATCTTCGCGATGGCGGGCGGAACGATCGAGCACGCGCAGCTCTCG
>JBPOHC010000022.1:0-2713 GCA_052035985.1 Myxococcota bacterium
GATGCCGCCGTCACGACGGCTGCGCCGGTGGGGGCAAAAGCCGGTCGCGCCCCCCGGCGGGGCCGGCCGCGATGGAGGTTCACCATGTCCAATCAACGCACGCTCGACTCCCGCACGCCCGACACCCGCATGCCCTTTCAGCGCCTCGACGCCTACGTCGCCGCCCGCGAGCTCGCCGGGCGCGTGCACGCCGCCAAGATCCGCGACGCCGAGCTGCGCGATCAGGCCACGCGCGCCGCCAAGAGCGCGTTCCTCAACCTGTGCGAGGGGCTGGCGTCCGGGAGCCCGCCGATGCGCCGCAAGTTCTTCCTCGCCGCGCTGGGCAGCCTGTACGAGGCGGTCGGCGCGCTCGACCTCGCGGCGGTGATGGGCGCCGCCCAGGAGGCGGACGCCGAGGCGGTGCAGGCGCTCGGCGAGCGGCTCCGCCGGATGCTCATCGCCCTCACGCGGTGAGGCTCTCAGGGGCTGGGCCCGCCGCCCGGCCCATCGTTCCTCGCCATCGCTCCTCGCCATCGTTCCTCGCCGTCGCTCCTCGCCGTCGCTCCTCGCGTTCGGCCTGATCGCGTTCGCGTTCGGCCCCCTCCGTCGGGGGTGTGGAACGGGACCGTCGGGATCGCGCACGAGACCGTCGGGATCGCGCACGAGACCGTCGGGGGTGTCGCACGAGACCGTCGGGATCGCGCACGGGACTGTCGGGATCGCGCACGGGACCGTCGGGGGTGTCGCATGAGACTGTTGGGATCGCGCACGAGACTGTCGGGGTCGCGCATGGCACAGTCGGGATCGCGCATGGCACAGTCGGGGTCGCGCACGGCACCGCGGAGGTCGCGCACGAGACCGCGGCGGTTGCTGCACGCGACGCACCGCGTCGTGGACGAGGTGGCCATCGATGCGGGCATCCGCTGGGCGAGAAGGAGGAGGAGGTGAGAACGTGACGGGAAAGGTGAGGCTGGGTGGGCCGTGGGTGCGCGAGAGTGGGATGCGCTCGCCGCGATCGTCGGGCGGGGATGCGGGTTCTTGTTGTAAGGGGGGCGGAGGCGGCGTAGCGACGGAGGGCCGGGGTTGCGTGGATAGGCAACGGGCGGCGGGTGAATGAGATGTTGGGCGGACGTGAAGATGCGCACCGAACGCACCATCAGAAACTGCACTGTGCACGTTGATACGCCATGCCCGAAACGCTGGGATGAGCTCCAGGTGACGGACTCGGTCAATGCGCGCCACTGCTTCGTCTGCGGAGAGGACGTCTTCTTCTGTTCCTCAGCCGAAGAGACCCTCGAACATGCCAGAGCAGGCCACTGCATCGCTCGTGAAGAGCCACACCCCTCCGAGTTGCCCCGCGTCGTGCTTGGGCGACCGACGGTGGTTCCGGTAGTCACGACCGAGCAAGAGAGAGCGCGAGCCTGGGCGCGTCGCGAACACGGAATCAATATCCTACTACGCGGGCGCCTCGAGGCTGCTTCCCGACCATGTCCGGATTGCGGATACCCGGTCCCCAGCTTCCGAAAGAGCTGCTATGTCTGCGGGTTGGAGATCGGACGCGCCTGAAACCGCCATGCGAGACACCAGCATCGGTGCCTGAGCGCTGGAAGCTCGAGACGACGGAGGACTCGTGTTTGCCCTCTCCGTGAGCGTGAACGATGAACCACTCTGTACGGCCGGCGCTCCCGTCGCCGGCGTGATCGGGGTCAATCTCTGCTGGGTCGATGTCTCGCGGTGGTCACTCGGCCATCTCTCGTTCTGGGTGGGTGGGCTCGACTCGTCCACACAAGAGCCTCTTTGCTGGCAGGCACCGTGCCTCGAAGTCGGGGACCGGGTATCGGTCAAGCTGGTTGAGGCCGACGCGGTCGATCCACCCTTGGAGCGTGAATCGAAGCAAGACAATCACAGGTTCTGGCTCTGGCGCCATTACCAAAGACGTGCGCGCGAGGAGCTTTCGATGCTGAGAGCGAACCCGCGGGTGTGGGTCGCGGAGCTGGGGAACACCGTGGAGCGAGCGATCCGCGAAGCGGTCACGCCGCATTGCCCGCTTGGGTTCCGCGTGACTCATGACGGTCACGAGGTCTGCACGGCAGGGGTGCCGCCACCCTGCGTCCTGACGGCGGGCGTCACCGCCGCGCAGCCACGCGGCGAGCCTGCGGCACGGCGACTGTCGCTGGAGGTCGGTGCGCTCGATTCGCGTCGCGGAGAGCATGTCCACTGGAACACCCCTCGACTTCGCGGCGACGACATGGTGACCATCGAGGTGCTGGCCACTGAGCGCTGGGACGCGCCGTCGGGGCGTCGGAGGGCGAAGTGATCTCTGCGGTATCAGGGCGCGGCGAGGTGGGGTTCGCCAGACGAAGGAAGTCGTGACGGGGTGTTGGGCGACGACGAGCGTAGCGCTCTTCTCGCGGTCGGTGATCTGCTTGGCTGACCTGATGAGAGGATCATCGATCGGAGCGCCCTGACGCTCCGCTATCATCGGCGCCATGAACGTCCTCATCACCGGGGCGACCGGCTACCTCGGATCCCACCTGGCGCTCGACCTCGTCGCCCGCGGCCATCAGGTCACCGCCGTCGCCCGCGCCCGCTCCCCGGTGCAGAGTGAGTCACTCGATCATGGCCAGACCAGCTTGCCGGCTCGCGCCCCGTCGTGACACCCTCGGCCCATGAAGCTCCACTTCAACGTGGCCGGGCCCTGCATCGAGGGGATGCACTACATGATCCCGCCCGC
>JBPOHC010001062.1:0-3875 GCA_052035985.1 Myxococcota bacterium
GTCGCTGCAGGAGTCGTCGCGACGTTCAAGAAGGTGTTCGCCGACACCTGGGGCCCGCGCCTCGAGCACATTCTCCGGAACACGCTCCTCGCGCTCCTCGATGTCGAGGGAGCGACACTGCTCTCCGCCACGCGAATGCTGGTTGACGCGCCCTTCCGCGAGCGAATCGTCTCGCGTCTGCGGGACCCCCTCGTGCGCTTCTTCTGGACGAAGGAGTTCGCGAAGTACCCGCCGAACTTCCTGCAGGAAGCCATCGCGCCCGTGCAGAACAAGCTCGCCGCCGCGATGACCTCGCCCTACCTCCGCGCGATCCTGGGGCAGCGGCGCTCGACCGTCACCGCGCGAGAACTTCTCGCCGAGCGCCGCATCCTCGTCGCTGACCTCGCGAAGGGGCGCGTGGGGGACGACGCGAGCACGATGCTCGGCGCCGCGTTGGTGGGGTCGATCCAGCTCGCGGCGTACGAGCGCGCGACGGTGCCACTCGACGCGCGACACCCGTTCGTCCTCGTGGTCGACGAGTTCCATTCGTTTGCAACGCAGAGCTTCGGGGAACTCCTCGCCGAGGCGAGGAAGTACGGCCTCGGGCTCGTCCTCGCGCACCAGCACCTCGGGCAGCTCGACCGCGGTCTCGTAGGGAGCCTTCTCGGGAACTGCGGGACCCTCGTCGCGTTTCGCACCGGGGCGGAGGACGCAGAAATCCTCGCGCGGGAGTTCTCACCGGAGCTCACGGCCGAAGACCTCGTGCGCCTCGCGCGCTATCAGGTGGCGATGCGCCTCGCGGTCGACGGGATGACGACGCGACCCTTCACGGCGACGACCCTCCCGCCCGAGGAGGAGGGGACCGGGCGTGCGGCGCTCCTGCGACGCCTCTCGTCCGAGCGATACGGGCGCGACGCGTTGCTCGTCGTGCGAGAGAACGCCGAGGACCTCGGGATGACGACGCCAACGCCCGCAGTGACGGCGGCCGGCGCGAACCTGACCCTCGATCTGCCGTAGCGGCTGTGGACAAGGCGCGCGTCGCCGCGGCTGGTTTCGGGTCGGGTCGAACCGGTACGCTCTTGGTCGAGGGGGAACGCGCGACGTGACGCCACCACGATGCTCGTGGTGGCTCTGCCCGCGCCCGCCCTTGTCTTCCCAGGAGTACCCGATGGAACAGGTCCTTTCGAGCGACCGCGGCCCTGAAGCCGTCCGCGACGCACCCGATCCCGAACACCCGCCTCGCCTCGACCCGCGCCACGACCTACTCGAACGCGCGATGGGGATCGTCGGGCGCACCTCCGCGATCCGTGCCCTCCGCGCCCAGGTCGACCGCTTCGCGCATTCGACCGCGAACGTCCTCGTCACGGGGGAGACGGGCACCGGGAAGGAGCTCGTCGCCCGCGCGCTCCACGAGCGTTCCCGCCGTGCCCGCGGCCCCTTCGCGAGCGCGAACGTGGCGGCTCTGTCCTCGTCGATGCTCGCCTCCGAGCTCTTCGGGCACGAACGCGGCGCCTTCACCGGCGCCTACACGAGACACCGCGGGCTCTTCGAGCAGGCGCACGGGGGTACCCTCTTCCTCGACGAGATCGGGGAGCTTCTCCCTGACGCGCAGGTCTCGCTTCTCCGCGTGCTCGAAACCCGTGAGGTGCGCCCCGTGGGCGCGGAGCGCACGCGCCCGGTCGATGTCCGTCTCGTCGCCGCGACCCACCGGAACCTCGCGACCCTGGTCTCCCGCGGCCTCTTCCGTGAGGACCTCTACTACCGTCTTCACCTCCTCGTCGTATCGGTGCCCGCGCTCCGCTTCCGCATCGCGGATGTCCCACGCCTCGCCGAGCACTTCCTCGCAACGCTCGGGGACGAACACGGCCTCCGTATGCTCGACGCCGACGCCCGCGAGGTCCTCATGACCTACGCCTGGCCGGGGAACGTCCGGCAGCTCGCGAACGTGCTCCGTCGCATCGCGGTCACGCACGACTCGACCCGGATCACCCGCGAGCAGGTGCTGGATGCGCTCACGATCGAGGGGCGCGCCCTGCACGAATGCCGCGAGGCCGCCTCGACCGCAACGGTGCTCGGGGTGCTCGCCGCGGAGTCGGGGAACATCACCCGCACCGCGCGGCGCCTCGGCATCGCCCGCTCGACCGTGCGTGCGCACATGCTCCGCGCGGGCGTCACCGCGCCGGGTTGAATGCGCGGCGTCGCACCGTCTCCCGACGGCGTGCGTCCGCTACGCGACGCACGAAGTCCTCACCCACTCTCATCGAGAAGCGATCCCACCTACTGCGCTTCTCGACTCCTTTCTGCCGGTGACCGAACCCCGGGTGCAGTCTCGCGCCCCACGCGTTCGCCGACAGAACATGAGGTTTCATGAACGCCGCCATCACCACGTCCTCGTCCACCGCGCTCGCCGTCGTGAGCGCCCCCGCCTCGCCGCCCCCGCCGCCGCCCGGCGGTCCGAAGGGTATGAGCTTCCAGAGCGTCTACTCGGACGTGCAGCAGCGCGCCGACGAGATGCTCCCCGACCGCATCGTCCACGTCGCCGACCTCCGCATGACGAAGGACGGCCACGTCTCGGTCCCCGGCGGCCAGACCTTCCGCATGAACGAGTGGGCGAGGAAGCAGCTCGCCTCGATGCTCGGCCTGCGCTGGGACACCTGGTTCAAGTCGGCGTCGGGGGAGGAGCGCGCCGAGGAAGTGAACCGCCGCTTCTCGCGCATCCCGGGCGAGAAGAAGCTCCGCGCCTGGAAGGACCCGGATGCGCAGGCGGACGGCATCGTCCGCGCCTTCCTCGCGCCGACCTTCACGCCGATCGACGACGCCCGCATCTTCGACCGCTTCCAGACGATGATGCGCGGCCTCATCGACGAGTACCGCTTCACCGCCGTCGTGATGACCGACTCGACCACCCACTACACCGCCGTGCACATCGAGCCCTTCGACCTCGACGGCGACCTCCTGCACCCCGGCTTCCACCTGCGGAATTCGGAGGTGGGGGCGAGCGCCCTCTCCCTCGACGACCACTGGCTCCGCCTCGTGTGCACGAACGGCCTCATGGTGCGGGTCGGTGGCAAGCGTTCCCTCTACCGCACGCACCGCGCGATCGAGGACGACCAGCTCGCCGCCGCGCTCGTCATCGCCGTGGGGCGCCTCCCGGAGCGCTGGCAGGTCGCCTTCACCTGGATGCAGTCCGCCAGGCGCATCACGGTGCCGCACCCCGATGACGCCATCGCCGCGATCCTCGGCGACAGCGCGGAGGTGCCGAAGGCCCTCCTCGAGGAGTCGCAGCGCCTCGTGCTGCGCGACGGTGACCTCACCCGCTACGGCATCGTGCAGGCCATCACCTACGTGGCCCACGCCACGAACAAGGACCCCGACGTGCGCTTCGCCATGGAGCGCCTCGCGGGGGACTACCTCGCAGCCACGCCCGTCGTCGGCAACGCGTAGCCATCGACCTCTGCCGCTCGACCCTCACCTCAGGGCCGAGCGCTTCTTTTTCTTCACGACCCTGTCAGAAGTCTGCGTTGAGCCGCGTCGAGTAGGTGGTGAGGGACCGCTGCCAGATAATGTCACGGACGCCGCGTGAGAAATTTGCTCGAACGACGCGACGTGGCTATTCGATGCGTGGCCCTACGTTGCTTGACAACATAGTGTAGCGTCACCACCCTGGAGGGTGAGAATCAAGCTGGAGCTCCAGGCTCGACAGGGAGCGCTCCGGTTCGTCTCCTGATCGCGGGACTACCTGCGACGAAAGTCTTTTATGGCGAACATCCAGAAGCAGATCGTGCAGTTCGACGAAGCCATCCGCCTCACGTGGTTTGGCGACAACGCGACGCTCCGCGAGAAGCGCGACGCGGTGCTCAACAAGCTCCGCGAGCGGTTCAAGAAGATGCGCGAGG
>JBPOHC010000562.1:0-14870 GCA_052035985.1 Myxococcota bacterium
CGCCGACCAGCGCGCGACCTGATGACTGTTCACCAGCGCAGGATCGCTCGCCGTCCACGCGTCGAAGACGCGCACGGTCACGACGCGGCCCCGGGCTCGTCCTGCGCGCGCATCGCCATCGTCTCCAGCGCCGTCTCGTGCATCGTGCGGAGAAACTCCATCGCGACGGGCTCCTCGCGCTGGAGCGCGGCCAGCATCTCCGTGGCGCTGTAGCGCCGACCGTCCTTGTCACGGAAGACGAACTCATCGCCGTACCGCTGGAGCATGCGCTGGAGGATGTGCCGCGCGGGTCCAGGCTCGACGAGGTGCAGCCGATCGATCTCGCTGAGGGGTTTTCGCACCACGCGCGTCTCGCCGGTCGCCGCGTCGAGGCTCACGTCCCAGTAGCCCGTCTCGTCGAGGTCGAAGAGGTTGCTGTGCGTCGCGATGAAGAGCTGGTCGAGGAGCGGCTCCTCTTGTTGCTCGCCCGCAACCATCGCGGCGAGAGCCTTGCGCAGAAGGCGCCCCATCGTCGGCGCGTGGAGGTGGGCCTCCGGTTCTTCGAGCCCGATGGCTCGCCTCCGAGCGAAGAGCATGGTCGCGATGATCGCGTACACCTGAACGACGCCGAGCCCGGCACGTCCAAGCGGCACATCAACGTGGTTGGGGTTCGGCGGAGGGAGCATCTCGCGCAGGTCGATCTCGCGCGTCTTCGGGTCTCGCACGACATCGAACCCTGGTCGACCAAGCTCGTTCGACATGAGCCGCTGCAACTGCTCGAAGCGGAATCGAACTTCGCCCCGAGGGAAGTTCTTCGCCGCGAACAGGGCGCTCTTCAGTCTCCCCGCCTGGAGGTCTGCCTGCACGGAGTCCTGGCCATCCGTCGTCGGGTCGACATGAACAGGCTCGATCTCATTCGGAAGCGCCCGAACCGCGTCGACCATTCCAAACGCGGCGGGAGTCAGCGTCGTGTGGCACCACGTCGAAAACGGTTCAAACTTCGCGACGCCGATCGGACGACCGTCGATGCGGATCGACGAGAACTTGAGCTCTGCCACTCTTCGCGCCGACACGTTCAACTTGAGCTCCACGCGGAGCTCGATGCTTTCGTGTTCATCGACGAGAGGAGGCGGAGGGCGCAGAGGATCCCGGGCAGGAAACGTCAGGTGGCAGCCGAGTACGATTTCTCGCGTGGTCGCCTGCGCGAAGAAGTCCTCGTCACGGGTGATCGCCAACACATCTGTGCCCGCTGAAAACGAGGCGAGCGGAATCAGCAACTCGCCGTCTTCGGACTCCACGGGCTCGTGGTGTGACGCCGCCGTTGCGATCGAAGTCCACCGAAACAGCGCCTCGATCGCGGCGAGCACGTTGCTCTTGCCGCTGCCGTTGGGGCCGTAGAACACGTTGAAGGCCCCGAGGTCGTCGAGCGTCACGTCACGCAGGCTGCGATAGCCCTTCGCCCAGAACTTCGTGATCCGCATCGCGCTCCGGTTTGTATCACCCCTCGCGCGTCGTCATCACATCGACGGCGACGCACGCACCCCCTCTCGGGGCGGCCCCCTCCCCGTCTCGGGGCGCTCGCACACCATCTCGGGGCGCCACGCACCCCATCTGGGGGCGCTCGCACGTCGACTCGGGGCGGGGCTGTGACGGCTGGGGGCGCCCGAGACACCTGTCGGGGCGCGGCGGAGGTCAGCCCGTGGGCTTCTTCGCCTTGCGAGCGCGCATGTCGAGGCCGCGCAGGATCGCCGGAGACACCGTAAGCTGGAGGCTCGTGAGGCCGTCCTCGCGCGCTTCAGAGAGGTCGTCCCAGAGCGGGCGCATGACGAGGAGCAGGCGACCCTCGGCGGTGTTGATCGCCGGGCTGTCGCGGTCGGCCTGCGCGGGCGCGGGCTTGTTCGCGATGGCGTCGTCGAGCGCCGTGGCGGCGTCTCGGAGCGCGGTCACGGTCGCCGCGGTGATGTCGTAGGCCGCGAGCGGCGGAGCCTTCGGGGCCTTGTTCCACTTCGCGAGCACGTCGGCGAGGCGCGAGAGCTTCGAGACGCGCGCGTCGCGTCCCTCTTCGGGGGTGAGCGCCGTGTCGATGGCGGAGCGCCACGCGGTCTTCGTGCCCGCGGCGTCGTAGGCACGTCGCGAGGTGCGCGCGATGAGCTTGTCGGCCTTCGATGCGGCGTCGTCGTAGCCGCTCTCGTCCGCGGGGTTCGCCGCGGCGGAGCGTCCGGAGAGCAGCGCCCCGAGCGCGGTCAGACAATCGAGGAACCAACGGACGCGCACGGGCGACACGCCAGGCTCGTCGCGGTGCGCGCCGAAGATGCGGGCCCAGGTCATCGCGCCACGGAACACGTCGACCGCGCGGGTGCTCCCGCCGCGCTCGCGGCAGGCGTCGTCGTCGTGGTGCGCGAGGAGGTCCACCGAGACATCGTGCGCGAGCGCAGGGAACTTCGCGCGGATCTCCGCGAGCTGACGGAGCTCGCCGGGGAGCTCCTTCGCAGACTCATCGGCTTCGGGGGTTGGGGGTCTCTTACGCACGGGTTTCTTCGAGGCAACGGGGTTCGCCATGATCGAGCACGCTACCCGATGACCTCGCCGCGGCGGAAGCGCGAAGTGTGGCGACGGTCCGGCGCGTGAGGCCCCGCGTCGAAGCAGTTCGGCAACAGCCGTCGCGCGGCGTGTCGCGCGCTTCGCCTCGGCCGCGCTCTCGCTCGTCGCCGGATGCGGTGACTCCGCCGCGAAGCCCGTCGCGGGAGCCGACGCTTCGATCACACGCGACGCGCCCGACGTCGCCGACGCGCCAAACCCGATGGGCTGCGGGAGCTGCATCTGAGCCGCGCGTGTCGGCGCCGCAGCGTCACCACGCACGCAACTGCCCCCGTTCGCAGCGTTCTGGCCTCGACGCGCGAGTGCTGTGTACAGAGCCGCGCATGACCTGGACTCAGCTCCTCGCGCCCGCGGGCGGACGTCGCTACCTCCACGCCGACCTCGGCGGACTCTTCGCGTGGAACGACACGAAGGGCCTCTCGTTCTGCGAAGGGAAGCTCTTTCGCATCGACCGCGCCCTCGGCACCTGCGTCCGCGTCGACCGCGCCATCGACGAGGTGGTCTACGCGATCGCCGTGAGCGCCGAAGGGCGCTACGCGTTCAGCGACGGGCGCGCAGTGGTGCTCGAAGGTCTCGCCCCGGTCTCGATCGAGGGCGTCGCGAAGCTCGCGTTCGGCGCGCAGGGCGACCTCTGGGCCATGGACAACGCCCGCCTCTACCGCATCAACGGACGCACGGGCGAGATCGTGTGGAAGCGCGACGCGTGGGGGAGCTTCCTCGCGGTCGACGGAGACACCGCGGCGCTCGTCTCGTGGGGATCGCTGATCGTGGTGACGGGCGACGGCGAGGCGCACAAGCTCCAGTCCGCGATCGCGCACGAGGTCCACGCGGTGAAGGCCAGCCACGGCAGGGTCTACGCGATGACGGGCGACGGGACCGCGCGACGCCTCGCCGCGCTCGACCTCTCGACGCGTAGCGAGACTTTTTACGAATTGCCTCCTGGCATGTGCCCGCGAGAGATCGCCGCGACGCGTGACGGAGCCGTCGCCTGGCGCTCCGCGCCGCTGGGCATCACCGAGTTCGACACGCGCACCGGATCAACGCGCGACCTCAGCTTCCCCGCGCATCCCTCCGTGGGCCTCGACGCGACGCGCGACGACCGGGCCTGGGTCGCGCTGCTCGAGTGGGAGAGCGCCCTCGTGCGCATCGACCGCGAGACCGGGCTCGAACTCGATCGCGACGAAGAGCTCCCTCTGTCGCTGTGGAGCCTCTCGGTGGCCTCCGATGGACGCGTCGCGAGCGCCCACGACCGCGAGTGGCGCGTGACCGACGCCGACGGAAAGCTCCTTCACCGCGAGGTCGTCGACGGTCAGGTCTGCGACCTCTCGTTCTCCGTCGACGGACGCACGCTCGCCGTGATGCGCCCCTGCACCGAAGGGTGCCACCTCGACCTCGTAGACTGCGAGCGCTTCACCACCACCTCGACGCGCGTCGTGAGCGCGGGCGGAGTTCGCTTTCTGCCCGACGGAGTACGCATCGCGCTCATCGACACGGGCAAGGTCTCGCTCTGCGACGCGAAGACCCTCGCCGTCGAGTGCGTGCTCGCCCACGGCGACAAGGAGGCGAGCATCATGGGCCTCGTCTTCGCCGACGGAAGGATCGCCGCGTACGACCACACCGGCCGCGTGGTGTGCTTCGACGACCCGGGCGTCACTGCGCCGTCGAAGAAGCCCCCGAAGCACAAGCCCGCGGTGGTGCTCCCCACGAGCAGGGTGAGCGCCACGACGCACCGCGCGTCGAACGCGCACATCGGCGCGGTGTTTCCGTTCGAAGGTCAGCTCGCGGTGTTCGACGCGAAGGTCGACGGCATCTCGCGCGTCGACCTCGCGACGAAGAAGCCCGTCTCTCGCAGCTCGAACACGCGGGGATACTTCATGCTCGACGCGCCGCTCTACCTCCGCGCCGAGGCCGAGGGGTGCTCCGTGTGGCGCCTCGGTGAGACCTCGCCGCGCGCGCACTTCGCGCAGATGCCCACGATGGCCGCGTGCTCCCGCGACGGGCGCTTCGTCGCCGTCGCGCTGCACGGAAGCATTCACCTCACGCGACTCTGAGCGATCATCGGGGCCGATGCGCGTCGGTCAGCCAGTGCGAACAGCGGTGGAGGTGCCGGGAGCAGTCGGCTCACGCGCGATAAACGGCGGGCCGGGCGAAATGGACGGCGGACCGCACGCGATGGTCGGCGGGCCGCACGCGATGGTCGGCGGGCCGAGCGAAATGGACGGTGGACCGAACGCGATGGACGGCGGGCCGGGCGAAATGGACGGCGAGCGACGCGGAGCCACATGCCACGCCCGACTTACGGCGCGTCCCTGGCGCAACGAAATCCCAGCGTGGCAGAACGAGTGCCTGGAGCCGCGGAACTCCGCCGGGTCGCTCGAATTGCAGTAGAAGCGCCGAGTTGCCAGTCCCCCCCGCGCGTGACACGGCGGCCCGCATCTCCCGAGGTGTCACTCGAATCTCCGGAAAGAAACCCGTTCCCGTCAACGTGCGAGTACGCATCGACGAAGTATTGATCCTGTACCCACTCAGCGACGTTACCCGCTAGGTTCAACACCCCAGATGGCGTCGCCCCGGCAAGGAACTCGGTAACCGTCGCAGTCGAAGCGTACCGATCGCGCCATCGCGGGATCGTCACGACTCCCTGGGGCAGACACTCAGAGCCGCAGAGGTTCGCACGTGTTTCCGAAGGCGGCTCGTCACCCCACGGATATAACCGATTCTCGCTCGAACGGGCGGCGAACTCCCACTCCGCCTCGGTCGGCAATCGGCGGGCCCCGCCGTCGTGCCCGATCCAGCGACAGAACCGGATAGCCTGCCACCAGTCCACGCAGTTCGCTGGGTGGTTCTCAGCGCCCACGCGCTCCCAGTTACAAAAATAGCTGTCGTGCTCACGCCTTGGGTTGAAGAGATCAGGCGCAGTGCAAACGCCTGCCGTCACACACTCCCGGTACGAGGCGACCGACACCTCGGTCCGTTCGAGACAATACGACAACGGGAACCGAACGCGGTGGAGCGGGTGCTCATCAATCTCCCCTTCCACGTCCGCGGACCCCATCCGAAACTCCCCCGCGGGGATCACGATCATGTCGCGGGGGCACGTCGAACGCCTGTCGAACTTGGCGACGTTCGAGTGCACCACCTCCATCATTGCAGCGACCATCCCGCGAACGCCAGAGGCGCCGGGCCGATCCCGCTGATTGCCAACGACGACGGTCCACGCCCCAATAACTACGAGAACAGTCACAACCAGGCCCCCTGCGAGCACGTTGAAGTATCGATTCGCTCGGAACCGCGCCCCAGAGGAACGCGCACCGGGCTGCCCAGCATCGACGCGTTCAACCGACGCGGAACCCGGCTCCGGTGTACTCCCGCGTCGTACGACCGGACGAACCGGAGGCTCCTCGCGGCGAAGAGGGGTCGGAGCGGTCACTCTGAACTCCGCCGCGCCCACCGCCACGGAATGTGATCCCGCGGAGCGTGTCCGCGTCGAAGGAGAGGTGCTCAAGCCAACAAGTCGCCGCTCGGCGCCAGAGGCCGACTCGGCAAGGCCCACCTCGGATAACTGCCTCGCGATGTCCTGCACGTCCGGGTTGGCCGGGAATTCTCTCTGTGCCCTCTCAAACATGTCAGTGAGCTTTCCCTGCTTCGTCGCCTCGTTGAGCACGGACTCCCAACACAGTCGCGCCCCGCCACCGAAATCGATTGCAGACGGTTCGAGGCCAACATCCTTCGCTACCATCCGAGCAGCGTCGGGGTTGCCATACAACCGCGCAAGACACTCTCGGAGTTTCCTCCGCAGTTCGGGTGACACCCTGCCGCCTGGAATCGCAGTCCCGTCGGAACGATCGCGCACGACCCGCGCCTCCGGGCGACAAACTACTCGATCGTCGGGCCCTCCGTCACGAGATTTGCGCCTCAAGAGCCTCGGCGCGCCCCAACGCGCAACGAATGCGCTTGACTCCCCGTTTCCTCTCCCTGACACTACGTCCACGAATGTCATGGGGCTGAGTACCCACGGGTACCTGCCCTGTGCGGTGGTTATCTAGTGGGGGCGACGCACCGCGATGCCCCGATTCGAACGGAGAGGTGCTGATGCGGCCTCGAAGATCTGGCCTCCTGGGTTGGGTGCTGGCACTGGCGGTCCTCGCGGGAGATCCTGCTGCGATTGCGCAACGACAGCCGACGCCGTCAATCACGATCAACGACCCCGCAGGCCCCACGCCATCTGTGCGCGTGCAGGTTCCGGTGGGTGGCACGACGACGGCCGTCGATGTCGAACCTGACGGCCCTTGCGGAGAGCTCCAGCGTGAGAGTTGCGATCGGGCAGGGCACTCGTTCCTCATCGCTGCTGCGGCGTACGCCCTGCTCTGCGTTGTCTTCGCCCTCCTCCTCAACCGTCTCTTCTACAAACGTAACTCCTTCGGGCACACGGGCAACACCCTCCTCCCGGTCGCGCTCTTCGCGGTCGTTGCGACCGTCCTGATGGGTCTCGATCCCGCGCGCGACCCCAACTTCATCGCGTGCGTCGCCTGTAACGAGTATCGCGGCGCGATCCTCTTGAGCGGTCTCGCTCAATGGCCACGGAGCGTGGTGCTCGGAGCGATCCCGACGGCGCTACTGTCGTTCATCGGCATTCTCATTCTCAACCGGAAAGCGTCATGAGCGACCTCCTTATCGCGGTCGGCGGCACCGGACAACACGTCGCGCTCGCGACCTCCAGGCTCATTCGACTCAGGGCGTTGCCTCCGATGCAGGCGATGATCATCGACGCTGACTCACAAGGCCAACTCTCACAGGAGATGCGCACCTTCGGCCGCACGCTCAAGGTCGACGGGGTGGCCGAACCGATGCCGCACCCTATGATCGGCGGCGACCGAATCTATGCGCCGTTCAACCTCGCGGAGAACCAGAACGCGACGTTCGAATCGCTGCTCCTTCAAAACACGACGGAGCCCCGGTCGAAGATGCTCTTCGACCTGTTCTTCACTCCCTACGAGGGGCAGACCAACGTCGCGCAGGGGATGTACGGCCAGCCAAGCGTCGGTTCGACCGTGTTCGCCTTCAGCCAGGGCGGCTCGATGCGCAAACTCCTGGAGGGGACGGCGACCGCGGATAGAATCTACGTCACCGGCTCCTTCATCGGAGGGACCGGCGCGGGCCTCGTGCACCAGTTGGTGCGTCAGTTGCGCGAGATACACGGCGAAAAGAAGAGGATCTTCGGAGTCTTCCTCCTCCCATGGCTCGACACGCAGAGCTCTGCCACTGGAACAATCACGACCGCGGGGCTGGACGCGAACTTTCGTCACGGCTGCGAGTATCTCTGGGACGAGACGCGCCACAGCCTGACGGCGACACTGCTTCTCGGAGTGCCCACCGGCCAGACGCTGCGGTACGTAAAGACGGTGGTCGTCAACTCCGAGACGACGGGGGAGACGCCGAGCTTTCTCCACCTCGCCGCGGCGAACGGCCTGATCGCGCTCGAGGAGCGAGTCGTCAAGGACGGACCGGGGCATGTGTTTGGGATGGCGCACGCCACAGAACACGAGGAGGCTCTCGTGACCCGACAGCCCTGGGATGGGAACCAGACACTCGTGCAGCGAGCCCACGCCGCGATGGTGACGGAGCGGCTGCTCACCGCGCTCAGCACCCAGGACGACGACGTAAAGGGAGGCTTCGGCTTCTTCGGAGCGAAGCACATCCCTGGGTACCACGAGAGCATCGACGACTACGCGAAGCTCGCAGGGATGAAGCCCACGCTCTTCATCGATATGACCGGGCGGTTCTACGAGATTCACCGTCGGCAGATCTCGTATTGCCTTCGCTGGCTGAGCGGCCTGGTCCCGATCCCGCCGCTCGATTCTGCGACGGAGGCGCTCTGGGAGCACGACGCCGCCATCGTCGCAACGCTCAGGGATCCGAAGCGACTTCGGCAGCGGTTTACACCTCCCCCACCAGATCCGTCTGGCAAGAGCTACACGGCGGAACAACTCGCGCGCCACCTCGCTCAATCCGTGGTCAGCGCGCTTTCTCCGGTGCATTGAGGGGCGCAGCACATGGCAAACATCGTACTCCTGCCTCACTACGCCGAGACGAGTGCGGCCCCCGGGCTCAACAAGATCGTCGGCCTGCCTGACGTCTGGCGCCCCGACCTGAAGAACGTTCAGCCACGGAGCTTTCCCACACCGTTCGCGATCGCAGAGACCGCCGCGTTTCACCTCGAACGCGGAACGACGGGCGAGGCTTCTTTCTACCAGAACTCCTTCGAGATCCTGGTCATGGGCGTCGTGCTCGGCCATATCCGGCTCGATCTGTGGAACCTCGCCGTCGAGGGAGGGGCGTTGGGGAGCGCTCTCTCGCTCGTCGAACCAGAGTCGAAGTACCTCGGCGTGCTGCTCGACGCCCAGAACGCCAACGTCGCCTACGGGGCGACCGACAAGCACGCGCTCTTCTGGCCGGGGGCTCGCGTCACCGAATCCCAGTGGCGCAATCTCCTCCAGCGTATCACTGGCGACAGTCAGGCGGGTCGGGCGAGGCAACTCCTCGCGGACTTCCGGGAGGTGCTCCGGTCCGCGAACATGTGGGACGCTGATCAGGTCCCGTGGATGCGCGGGATCGACACCATCATCGGACAAAACCAACCGTCTCCGTCGCAACGCACGCTGCACGAGGACTCCCAGTTTGTGGGGCCGGTGCGTCTGGCCGTCGTAAGCGGCGCCGGTTCCAAAGACGTAAAAGAGGTCGTGTCGCGGGTGTACTTCCCCTGTCTGAAACCGGGCTACGCAAAGAGCATTCGCGAGATGTGCGGGCTGTCTTTCCGAAGCATCCCCGAACGCTTCGTCGTCGTCGCGGTCGACGCCGGGAATCGCGACCTTTATCACATCCGGCTCCCCAACGTGAACCCGGGCCCCGAGATGCTGTACCTCGGGGCTGGCACGGTGCACCGCACGGAGAACGTCCTCGTCGGCGCTTCACCCGGCAAGATCGACCTGCAGAAACCCGACGGGCTCTTCTCTCAGCTCAACCCGATTCTTCAGAGCCTCGCCGCGGCCGACGGGGGAGTCCCCTCCAACGAGCGGATGCAGGCCCTGCCCGTGTTCTATCCCGACGTGCTGCGGATCCCCGCGCGCCTCATCCGACCTTCGTCGGTGACCTACAGCCCCGCCGTCGAACGGCTCGTGCAGTTGGGCGTGTCGATCCCCGAAGTTGATACGCTCGGAGACTCTGGCGTCGCGCTCCCGATCGCGCTCGCGAGCGGAGAGAAACGGCGAGCGATCTACATCGAGCGTGTGGGCGACCACGACGCGGGCGACCTCCGCGCGATCGGTTACCTCCTGTGGATGTACTTCATCGGAGACGCCGAGATCGCCAACGGGGTTGCCCCGCTCCGTGCGTCATCGAACCTCGACGCCCTCAGCGCGGCCTCCGAGGAGCGCCCTTTCGCACCCGTGGAGATGGCAGCGAGTTCCGTGCTCGAACCGCGCTTTCAACAAGACACACGCGCGACCCTCGCGCGACGCCTCGCCACCTTTCAACGCTTCGTCTCTACGTATCGTCAGGTCGACACCGCGCAGGCCGGCGGCCTCCTGGCTCGCCGCGCCGTCGAGGCGTTGAGCAACTGGGTGATCGAACAAGCCGGACCGCTGCCATCGCTCGGAACACGCTCACAGAAGCTGACCCTGCTCCCCCTCGGCCCGGAGCTCAAGCTCCCCCTGTACGTTGACTCCGTCGCGGAGATGTCATGAGTATCAAGTCGCTGCCGTGCACGAATCCCAGGTGCGGTTTCGACCTCTCGACCTTTCGCACGACCTACAACGTGCGCTCGATCGGATCGACCCCCCTCCACTGCCCCGCCTGCGGCCAGAAGATCGACCTGCGCCTCGAAGCGTTCGGCGTGTTTCGAATCGACGACGGACGATCGAGCCGCTTCGTTGCCTGGAAGAGCCGCCAGACCAACGCGACAGACAAGGCGCCCCTCGAAGTGGGCGCGTTCAAGGTCCAGCTCACCCCGCCGCCGGAGGTCATCCAACCCGAGAGCGTGGCGTTTCCCGCGGTTCCGATCTTCAAGGGAGGCGACGGGACGTGGCAGGTGCCGACGCTGCCAGTGCGCCCCGATCGGATGGCGTTCCTCGACCCCGATCAACCGATCGAGCCTGGGAGGATGGAGCATCACGAGTACGTCGTCAGGCTTCGTCTGCGCGGGCTCGACAAGCCGATTGAACTGCGACTGCCGGTGATGCCCGCCGACCCGTCGGACCGGGGCCCGACGGACCCCGACCGCAGGGCATTCCGCGGCGTCAACCTGCGAATGTGGCCCAAGGTGCCGTTCCCTGCCTGGAAGCGGTTCTACCTGTCTCTCGGGGCCGTGGACGAGGAGGGCAAGAAGCTCTTCGCGACTACGAGGCCGATGCGCGCGTTCTGGCTCGCCCAGGGCAAGACGACAGAGATCAAGAAGGTCACCGCGGGGGGCAACTCCCGGGTGGCCTGCGCCGACGCCCGCCCCGAGTGGCTCGGGCTGGAGTTCAAAGACGATAAGGGCCAGGTCATCGGCGGCGGCCTCTGGCAGATCGCGACGCCCGTCGGGAGCTACACCAACGCCGGGCTTGAACTGGGCGCTGATTTCGGGACCTCGAACACAGCCCTCGCGTACAAGATCGGCAGCCAGGACCCGGAGCTGATCCCGAACCTCGGACCGGAGCTCGTGATCGCCTCGGGCGCTGAACCGAAGACCCACCCGGTGCTGGAGCTCTGGATTCCTCGTAGCGGTTTCGGCCCGTGCAAAGACCTCCTCGCGAGCGAGCTCCTCTTCGCCGCGCCCGTCGCATCGATCGCGCCCTCAGAGGACGTGCTGAGTCGACTTCGCCCCATCGAAGACTACTGCATCACCATGAGCGGCGTCGAGGTCGGTTACCCCGAGCGCGAGCACGTCGTCAGCGGACTGAAGTGGTTCGACAGCGTTGAGCCGACCTCGTTTCAAGACCGTGTCCTTGTCGATCTGCTCCAGCAGATGTATCTCGACTTCGTCACCTTCCTCTCGCTCGGACATATCTATAGCAAGGTGGGTCCCCTCGGCCCGCAGAGCGTCACCATTCGATACTCCTTTCCGCTGGTGTTCTCGACCCGCGACAAGCAGAGGCTGGCGGGGGTGTGGCGCCGCGTCGCCGACCGTCTCGCCGCAGATACCGGCCTCAACGTCGACGTCGGCACGCACCCCATCGACGAGGCCACCGCCGCGGCGGAGAACCTCGAGCCCGTCGACGAGGGAGCGCGCGTCGTCGTCGACATCGGCGGCGGCACCACGGACGTGGCGATGCTCTGGGCGACCGGCTCCACCGCACCGCCGATCCCGTGCTACGTCACCAGCTTTCGCTTCGCCGGGTCGACGGTCCTGTCCGCCTTCCCGGGTGCCAAGCGGAGCCCGAGCTGCTTCCTCCCCACCGCCACGCCAGAGATGCTCCGGCGCATGATCCGCGAGTCCGCGGACATCCGCGACGTCTTCACATCGCCGAAGATCATCAACAGCGCGCGGCAACAGCTCGCGGAGCAGCGCATCCGCATGTTCTTCGGCTATCTCGTGGAGTACATCGCCAGGATCATCCTCTCTCCCGCGTGCGCGGACACGTTTCGCGACATGGGAGGCCTGAAGCGTGAGGTCCCCGATCCGTTCAGGGTGCAGATCGTGGTCATGGGAAACGGCTGGGGCTTCGCGAACCTCGTCGACGGTCGCGGCGTTTCGAAGATGGTCCAGTCGATGGTCACCCGCCGCGTCGACAAGATCGCGAAGGACCTGAAGGGGGAGCCCTTCAAGCTCCCGGATGTCATTGTAGAGGTTCGGAAGCCCGAGGGCCTCGCACATCCGAAGGCCGCCGTCGCGTTCGGAGTTCTGAAGGCGTTGAGCTCTGTTCAGCCCAGAAAACGCTCGAATGAAGACGAGAGCCCGATCCGCCGGATCGTCGGCATCACCACCATGATCGGCGGCCGCAAGATCCCCTGGCACGCAGAGGTCTCAGGGCACGGCGAAGAGGCGCCCCGAGGCGAGGACGACGTCGTACCTGGCGCGTTCTTCAAGTGGATCGAGGGAGACTCGCCGAAGTTTCCTGACGGGCTCCCCTCGCCGCACGACCTCGACCCCAAGCTGACCCAGACCGCCCGCAAGGTCATGGACGCGGTCGGAGGCGGCCAGAACTGGTTGAGGGAGAGCCCCTTCGAAGTGATGCTCCGTGAGCTGTTCGCGCTGGCAATTCCCACCGACGGGGCTCCCTATGCCGGATGACACGTTTTCCTTCTACGATCTCTCAACGGGTGACCTGCGCGCGACCGTGCACGCCGTCGACGGGCAACTCGTCGTCCGCGAGGCGGCTTCGAAGCGCTGCGTCCACTCGTTCGCGCTGCGCAACAAGACCAGCGGGGTGATGCTCGCCGTGCGCGACCACTCCGAGATCGATCCCGGTGAGAACATCGATGTGATCGAGGCAATGCGGCTTCGTCCCGGCACGGCGCTCGAGAGCTCTGCGTACCGCAGCCTCCCTCTTCGATTTGGCCTGCTTCTTCTCGCCATGCAGCGGGGAGAAGAGTTTCTCGATATCGAGTAGGAAGGTCCATGCAATCGGCTACTCTGCGCTCCACGCGAACGTCTGGGAGCTGCGCCTTGCGCGCGGCCTCCGCGCGAGCGCTTCTCCTCGGCGCCTCGCTCCTGGGCGCCTGCGACCCCCCACCGCCGACCCGTCCGGCTCGGCGCGACGTGGCGACCACTCCAGGCCCCACCACGGGCACCCCTCCGGTGTCAGAAGGGCCGCGCTGCGGATCTCCTGGCGCGTCAGGGGCGCGCGTGGTGATCGATGTTTCGCGTTCGATGCAGGGCTTCGCTTCCGACAGGACCACGACTCTTGAGAAGGTGCACACCGCACTGGATCTCGCACTCGGCGACGCGAATATCGCGCCGCCGCTCCGGCGATGCACGTTGGGAGACGAGCTCGACTGCGACACCGCGCGAACGCGACAGGATTTCAACGTCGCCGGACTCTACACGGCAGGTAATTGTCGCCTCGATCGCGCCCTCCGAGCGCCGCCTGTCGTCGATCCTCGCAATCCGCCGACCGACCCCATCGACCCATACCGCGCGGTCGTGATCCTCACGGACGGGATGCAGTCCGCCTCCCCGGGGGCGAACGCTGACGATGATCCGATCGCGGCGTGCAACTCGGGGGCAGACCCCAACTGCGTTCGCCTGCTCCTTCGTGACCGCATCCGCCAGGGCTACGGACTGTGGTTCGTACAGTTCTTTCTCCCATTCAACGGTCGTCATTTCGCGGAGCAGGGCCTCGACGCAGCCACGTACGAGACCATCAAGGCTCACGTCTCCGAGGCATGCCTGCGGCTGCCCTACAGCGCACCTGAACCGGGTCTCCCTTCGCGCGGACACCACGGGAGGCAGGCCGAGCCTCCTCTGCGCGTCGGCTCGCATTTTGAGGTTCACGACCGGCTCGCTTCCTATGAGTACCGCGGGTGGAAGCCCCTGATGGCGTGGATCCTCTCGTGTGATGAGCGCACCGGCGAACAGCTCGTCGAGAGGTTCCGCGCGCAACTCGTGGCGCAGGGCGTCGTCGGGAGCGACGATCGGCGGTTCTTCTCGCAGCGCGTCGCGCCGATGGCCGGACAGGAGCGACACTTCGGACCGCTCTCGCGGGTCGGCGAGGTTGCCGGACGTGTCGACCTCCTGCGCCCCACGCGCGGAGCGAACCCGTCGTCCACGGTGCAGCGGGTCGTTTGCGACACCGAAGGCCGCGCGACGCTTCGCATCCCGATCGTGACCGGACAGCGCACCTTCAACAACCCCGATTTCGTCACCGACCCGCTCTCGCTGGGCTTCGTAGGACGGACGCTCTCCCGTGACGCGCTCTCGACGCCGCGTCCTGATGGAGACGGGTTGCTCCGCACGCTGCGCTGCGAGCGGTTCCCCGCCGGCGTCCACCGCGAGACCATGGTCATCGGATCGAGCCTCGCGCTCGGGGAGCTACCCGCGGACGCGTGGTGGCGCGAGTTCGACGCTCCGACATCCTACTCGATGCCAGAGCGCGTGTTCGGTCTCCGGCCCCTCGTCGATGGACTCCTCGCCGTGGGCGCCGAGCGTCGATTCGTCTGGGACACCTTCACCATCGAAATCGAGCGGCAATGACGGCATACGGCATCGATCTCGGGACGACCTTCACCTCGGTCGCCACGGTTCTAGGCGGCGACGGCGCGCCTCGCACCCAGGTGATCAACGTCACCGACATCGACAAAGACACTCTGGAGTC